>CAZPWD010000011.1:8336-24858 GCA_964590025.1 uncultured Nitrospira sp. | reverse complement strand
AAGCGGTACCGCTTGCGAACCGCCTCTGCATAGGCCTGGCGAAGAAATTCGGTCCCGGCCAATGCGGAGACCAGCATCAGCAATGTGGTACGTGGCAAGTGAAAATTCGTGAGGAGGGCATCGACCACCTTGAACGGAAACCCTGGTGTCATAAACATATCTGTCTCTCCACGATAGGGTCGGATCTGGCCGTTCGTGCGAGCCGCAGTTTCGAGCGCGCGTACGACCGTAGTCCCGACAGCGACAATTCGTCTCCCTGTCGCTCGCACCTGCTCGATGGCACGAACCGCCTCTGCTCCGACCTCGATCCATTCTGCGCCCATCCGATGGTCTTCGATCTGATTGACCGTCACCGGTTTGAAGGTCCCAACACCAACATGTAGCGTGATAGTCGTGAGACCGATCCCTCGCTGTTGCAGCCGTGCCAGCAACTCCGGTGTGAAATGGAGCCCGGCGGTCGGCGCCGCGATGGCGCCCTCATGCTGAGCGAACAGGGTTTGGTACCATTCCCGATCCCGGTCAGTCGGTGCGCGTTTCAAGTAGGGCGGAAGTGGCATTCGACCATATTGTCGCAGCCATTCGGAAAACGGAATCGGACTGTCAATGCGAACAATCGTTCGTGCCGCGCTACGTTCGACTACCACAGCAGAAGCCTCTGCGCCCATCTCAATAATCTGTCCCGCCCGAAACGTTCCCTTGATCAGCACTTCCCAGATCGTATCACCAAGATCCTTCACAAAGAGGATCTCGGCCTCCGCGCCGGAAGGACGCTTCCGTCCAGCCACGCGCGCGGCCAACACCTTCGTATTGTTGACCACGAGGAGAGCGCCGGGCTGAAGAAGATCAGGCAACTCGTCGACGCGGCGATGGGCGAACGAACGATCGCCAGGCTGCAGGACGAGCAGCCTGGCGTGATCGCGCGGGAGGCATGGGTGAGCGGCAATCAACGAGGGATCGAACGGAAAATCAAATTCGGAGAGCTGCATCAGGAGGACGGCGGGATCGGAGGTTTGGTCAGCGTCATATTCTGCAGTTCGGTGCCCGGATAATAATACCGAAGAATCGTCGAGAAGGGATATCCTAGCTCAGCCAGTTCTTTCGCACCCCACTGGCACATGCCGACGGCGTGGCCTGCACCGAAGCCGGAAAGCACCACATCTCGGCCGATAGATTCGATGGCAAACTGCGTGCTCGGAATAATGGTGTACCCAACCGCTTTCCGCAACTCTTCTCCGCGAAGAACCAATTCTCCACCAGAATGGAGAATGCGCAGCTTCGCTACTCGCCCCCCGCGGCTGAACGACAAGGGCGTCATCGTCGCGATCGTCCCCACGGAAAATCCCTGCTGCCGCAAATTCTGTTCGAGGATGTCGATTGTGAAGGAGGACTTCCATTGATAATAGGGCGACGCCAGGTCGAAGGGACACTCTACGCCCTTGAGATAGGGATACTCTTTCGACCACACATTCATGGCATCTTCCGTCAACCCGGCGGCTGTCGATGAGAAGGCTGCATAGATCGGCGCATCCTGATAGGTCACGACTAACCCTCTTGTATCTTCGACTGCGCGCAGGATCCCCGCATCAATCCCCTGCTTCCCACGATAGACTTGGTCCTGCACCGTAGCCTCCACGTCGTACTCCCGCGTAGCGCTCAACATCTGCTGGTAGAGCGCATAGGTCCGTGCGGCGACCGCCTGCGCTTTCAACATCTCCGGGTGCCAGGTCGAACTGACCTCAGCGGGAACCACCCCTTTGACGTACTCTTCAAGATCCACCCGATTAATGACCAAAAACCCCTTGCCTCTTCGCACGAGATGGACAAGGCCGCTCACCGAGATCGCCGTGCCGGAGTCGCCCGATAACATCGCCGCCCCGTTGGGCTTCCGAGCGGGCGGTGGGAAGGTCAGCGTGAGGCCTTGCTCTCCGCCATGCAGCGTCAGTTGCTCCGTCTGCATGCGGACGCCATTCTGCAGAAACCCTGTTCCAGCGGCTGCGACCTGGACCGGAGCACGCAGAGCCTGACCCCGGCCTTTTGCGTCGGTAACCCACAACAGACCGTCTGCACGGATATCGAGCCGTGGCACGTCGGCCGACAGCAGAACTCGGATCGACTCGGCCGCCTCGGCCCCCGAGGACAGGCTGAGAAGGCATGCTCCGGCCAAGATGGCACGGCACACTCCACCCCTCGTCTGCTTCACCGGCGAATGATCCATGTTATTAGATAGAATACCAGACTCAGGATGACGCTGAGGAGCAGGCTGGTTGCGAGGGGAAACGAGAAACTGAAGTTATCTCGTCGAATAGAGATGTCGCCGGGAAGCTTGCCGAACCATCCCAGGAGATTCCCAATTCCTGGAACGCGGTCTGCGATCAGCAGCAACAGGCCGACCAGCACCACGCATAGCCCGACTCCGATGAAGACCTTGCCGAGACTCCCCATCTCAGCCATCAGCCTTGAGCCAAATGTTCTGCGATTTGCACCGCATTGAGTGCAGCCCCTTTGCGCAAATTATCCGCCACCACCCACAGATTGAGACCGTTGGCGATCGACTCATCTTCACGAACGCGGCCGACGTAGACCTCGTCCTTCCCCGCAACCTCCAACGGCATGGGATAGATCTTGTGTTCCGGATCGTCATAGAGCAGCACGCCGGGTGCGGTGGATAGAATGGCGCGGGCCTGGTTGGCCGACAACTTTCGCTCAGTCTCAATGTTGATGGCTTCCGAATGTCCGACATACACCGGGACCCGCACTGTCGTTGCCGTCACATGAATCGACTGGTCTCCCATGATCTTTCTCGTCTCATGGACCATCTTCATCTCTTCCTTCGTATACCCTGACGGAAGAAAATCGTCGATCTGAGGCAAGCAATTGAAGGCGATCTGATAGGGGTAGACCTTGGGACTCGCCGACTTGAAGCTCAGCAGGTCTTGGCATTCCGCCATCAACTCATCCATGGCGTCTTTCCCCGTGCCGGAGACCGATTGAAAGGTCGTGACGACAATCCGCTTGATCCTAGCCTCATCATGCAGGGGTTTCAGCGCCACGACCATTTGAATCGTGGAACAATTCGGATTGGCAATGATACCCTTGTGCCGTTGAATGTCGTGCGCGTTCACCTCCGGCACCACGAGCGGCACTTCAGGAGTCATCCTCCAGGCGGCACTATTATCGATCACCACCGCACCGGCCTTCACCGCGATCGGAGCAAACTCTCGACTGAGATCCGCCCCGGCAGAAAAAAGCGCGATGTCCACGCCGACAAACGAGTCCTTCGTCAAAACCTCAATGGGCACCTCGTTCCCCTCAAATGTCACCGTACCCCCGGCCGAACGAGTCGATGCGAGCGGGACCAGACGTGTGACGGGAAACTTTCGCTCCTCGAGCACTTCGATCATTTCTGCGCCGACCGCCCCGGTCGCACCGACGACCGCCACGACATACCCTGATTTCTTTTTCAACATGAGCCTCGATCCTACCTACAGCGCGATCTCGCGAATACGATGATTGAATGTATCGGCCACGAGCAAATGCCCCGCGCGATCCAACACGATTCCAAACGGGAAACTCAAGCTGGCGTCGAGGGCTGCGCCCTCGTCGCCCCCGTAGTGTGCCACACCAACCCCGGCAATGCGCTCAATACACCCAGTGATTCGATCCCATCGCCGCACTAGATGGTTGTCCGAATCGGTAAAGTAGAGATTCCCCTCTTCATCCAACGTAATCCCTGATGGCCGAGAGAGACTGCTACTGGGTGGTTCACCAGGCCCCTGGTACCGATACTCACCGCCGTCGCCCACCACAGTTCGTATCAGACCAGTGACGGGATCAACAGCACGAATCCTTCCGTTGAAGCTATCGGCGATGAACAACGTGCCATCGGACGCAATCGCCAATCCGCTGGGGCCTGCTAGACCGGTTTCCATCGCAGCCACGTCATCTCCATTATACGCAGCCGTTCCTGTCCCTGCGACCGTACAAATCACTCCTGTAGTCAAATCCACCGCCCTCACGCGGTTGTTGCTCTGGTCGGCAATATAGAGAACGCCCTCGTCGCTCACCGCTAAGGCAGCCGGTTCGTTCAACCCGGCATCCACGGCCGATCCCCCGTCACCAAAGCACCGAGGTTGGCCCAGGCCGGCGATTGTCGTGATCACCCCTGTTGCCGCATCCACACGCCGCACCCGATGGTTCAGGGTGTCTGCAATGTAGACATGCCCTGCCCGATCGACCGCAACCGCGGTTGGAAAATTCAACAGAGCTTGATCCGCAGGACCACCGTCCCCACTGAAGCGTTTGGCCGGCGCTGTACCGGTCACAACATAACGCACGGTCCCACTCAAGTCAGTCTGTTGGGTAACGGCGTGCGAATTGACAGTGCCGCTTTCAGCAAAAGGATCGTCATCCGCACCCTCGGCCACCGGAGCGGGCGAGACGGGTTTCGCTCCTGATTCAACCCCCTGAATGCGGCCCGCTACCGTCCTGATACAGTTGGTCTTCCGGTCGATCTTCCGAACGACGTGGTTCTCAGAGTCGGCGATGAACAGATTCCCCTCTGTATCGAGAGTAAGACTCTTCGGCTCATTCAGACAAGCAGCAAGGGCCCCAGCTCCGTCACCGGACCACCCAGGGTCTCCGGTACCGGCAACGGTCCGGATCAATCCAGTTTTGAGATCTGTACTCATCCGTCTCGATAATCCTGACTAGTTCAGATTTCGCAGGATGGCCTCGCCCATTTCTGTCGTACTGACAAGGCGAGTACCCGGGCTATGAATATCTTTCGTCCGATAGCCGAGATCGAGTGTTTTCACGATCGCCTGTTCGATGGCTACTGCTTCCTTATCCAACTTGAACGCGTAGGACAGCATCATGGCCGCCGAGGCAATCGTCGCAATAGGATTCGCCACATTCTTCCCGGCAATGTCCGGCGCGCTGCCGTGGATCGGCTCGAACAGTCCGACCTGCGCACCAATACTGGCCGACGGCAACATGCCGATGGAGCCGGTCAACATCGCGGCTTCATCGCTCAGAATGTCACCGAATATATTGTTGCAGAGCATCACATCGAACTGCCGCGGGTTGCGCACGAGTTGCATCGCCGCATTGTCGACATAGATGTGACTCAACTCTACATCCCGGTAATCCTTGTGGACGTCGGTGACCACACGGCGCCAGAGTTCGGATGACTCCAGCACGTTCGCTTTGTCGACGGACATCACTTTTTTCCGACGCTTTCTCGCCGCCTCGAACGCCACCTTCGCAATGCGTTGGATTTCTTCAGTGGTATAGACCTCGGTGTTGATACCTCGCTCGCTCCCGTTCGGCAGCTTCTCAATACCTTTGGGCTTCCCGAAATAGATGCCGCCAGTCAGTTCACGAATGACCAGAATATCGATCCCCTCAATCACCTCACGTTTCAGTGTGGAGGCATCGGCCAACATCGGATACAACTTCGCCGGGCGCAAATTCGCGTAGAGGCCCAGGTGCTCGCGCAAGCCCAACAGCGCGCGTTCCGGACGCAAGCTATACTCCAGCCCCTCCCACTTAGGACCGCCTACCGCGCCGAGCAGGACGGCATCGCTCTGTTTGGCCAGGGTCAGCGTCTCCTGAGGGAGCGGGACACCCACTTTGTCGATGGCCTGCCCTCCGACATCACCGGACAGAAACTCGAACGTATGCTCGAACTTCTCGGCCACAGCCTTTAGCACCTTCACGGCTTCAGGGACGATCTCCCGACCCACTCCATCACCGGCTAGTACGGCAATCTTCGCCTTCACAGACCACTCTCCATCTTAGTGAGTTTTGACCGCACCAGCCTCTATTCAAGGACTTCCTCATCCTCTGGTCGCCAAGCGGGATCGACCAAGCAGAGGAACTCGATGGCGGTGGGTCCACTATTTTCCAGAGACTGTTTGCCTCCCGGCGGCACATAGATGACGGAACCTGGCTCCACTGCGACGACCGAGTCGTCTACGGTCAATCGTCCTCGACCGGCGATAATGTAGTAGACCTCTGAGGACGTCAGCCTGTGCCATTTCGACCGAACGCCGGGAGCCAATGTCCCATGCGCCACACTATACCCAAACGCGAGCGGTTGTTTCGCCGGATGCAGCAGCTCTCGCAGGACGGTATGATCGCCGGCCAGAAACTCCGGCCGATCTGCCAGGGTGACGTGAACCACGGCGCACCTCACAGCCAACGATACCTTCCCGGTCCCAGACCGGAGCCGGTGACTCTACCGTGGTCACTTTCCCTAAATCAAGTTCACCTTCTGTTCGCCCTGCACCTGTTTCCCCGCCAAGTACGACAACTTGTTTAGCGCATTAAGATAGGCCCGCGCCGAGGCCATGATGATATCCGTATCCGCCCCATGGCCTGAGACGATGCGTCCATCTTCTTGAACCCGGACCGAGACTTCGCCCTGGGCATCAGTCCCACCAGTGATCGCCTTCACGACATACATGAGGAGCGTGCTCTTCGTCTGCGTGATTGCGGCAATCATCCGATAGACCGCATCCACAGGCCCATCCCCTGTCCCGGTCTGCGAGATCGCTCGTCCGTCGATCTCAAGTTCAACCGTGGCAGTCGGTACCTGATCCGTCCCGCTGGCCACATGGAACGATTTCAAGGTGATCCGATCGGCCATTTTGGCCAACTCTTCGGAGACAATGACTTCGAGATCCTCTTCATAGATCTCCTTCTTCTGATCGGCCAGCTTCTTGAACCGCTCAAACGCATGGTTCACTTCCTCGTCCGAGAGCGTATACCCTAATTCCTCGAGACGCTGGCGAAACGCATGCCGGCCTGAAAGCTTCCCCATGACCATCTTGCTCTCAACCAGCCCAATCGATTCCGGCTGCATGATTTCATAGGTCGTCTTGTCCTTCAGCAGGCCGTCTTGGTGAATGCCGGAGGTATGGGCGAAGGCGTTCGCCCCGACGATCGCCTTGTTGGGCTGCACTACCATGCCGGTGATCTTGCTGACCAATCGGCTGGTCTTCGAGATCTCTTCGGTATGAATCTTCGTGTCGGCTTGATAGAAATCTTTCCTAGTCCGAAGTCCCAGGACAATTTCTTCCAGCGCCGTGTTCCCTGCCCGCTCACCAATCCCATTGATCGTACACTCGACCTGGCCGGCCCCTTCGAACACCGCCGCCAAACTGTTCCCTACAGCCAGGCCCAGGTCGTTGTGGCAATGGACGGAGATCACCGCCTTCGCACTGTTTGGCACCTGCTCGCGAATTCCACGAATGAGCCGGCCGAATTCTTGTGGCACCGCATAGCCGACCGTATCAGGAATATTGATCGTCCCGGCTCCTGCGGCAATCACCGCCTCGATCACCTCATAGAGATAGGCATGATCGGAGCGACTGGCATCCATAGGCGAGAACTCCACATCGTCCACATAGCCCCTCGCCCGTTGAACCATCTCGACCGCACGCCTCTTCGCTTCGTCGCGCGTCATTCTGAACTGGTGCTTCAAGTGGATATCCGAGGTCGAGAGAAACGTATGAATGCGGACCTTCGGGGCCCCCTTCAATGCCTCCCAGGCTCGATCGATGTCCTCCGGACGCGCCCGCGCCAAGCTACAAATCGTCGGTCCCTCGACTTCCCGCGCGATTCGCCGCACCGCTTCAAAATCCCCGGGCGAGCTATAGGCAAATCCTGCCTCGATGATATCGACCCCCAACCGTGCCAGCTGCTTCGCCACCATGATTTTCTCTTCCACATTCATGCTGGCGCCGGGCGACTGTTCGCCGTCCCGCAACGTCGTATCGAAAATTCGAATCATGCGTGTCATGGTTTCACCTCTCTCTCCCCAGGGCCGATCAAAACAGTTGTCCAGCGCGGCCGCTGCATCCTACGCCACTGAGGGCGACTGGAGTGATTTCTCACTGCGCCCATCGAGCGAGTACATTCTGATCGTGCGCGCTCTGGGAGCGCGGGAATCACTTTAGTCGCCCGACTTCCTTTTTCATCAGCCCCAAAAAACACAAAAGCCTCCCTCCCCACGCCCAGGGACGGAGGCTTGAGAAGCTCCGTGGTACCACCCTGATTTAGCCATGAACAACGTGTCGCTGTCCACAGCCCTTCATTACGCCCTGTCACGGGGGCGAGGCGGAATCCATTACTCGGGTTTCGTGGATTCTGGCTCAGAGGCGAGTTCGGCGCCGCACAGGCTGGTTTGCACCATACACCAGCTCTCTCACTGCTGTGCGAATCGCGTACTACTCCTCGTCGCAGCCATTAGAACTTCGATTCAATCCCCGACTGCTCGGTCTTGGGCGATGGACGCTTCCCAGCCATCTTGGACAGAAGTCCGACGAGCCGTTCTGCCGGACCGAGCAAGGCGTACCCGGCAAAGATAACAAATAGCATAACTTGGGGCCAGGCGGCTATGAGCATGAGCACCAAAATCCCCCACACGAGATAGGTAATGTGCCGACCGCCACGAAACTTCATGTCTTTAAAGCTCCGATACTTGATGGTGCTCACCATCAAGAACGAAAGGGTCAGCGTAATAATCAGGACGAGGAGGGGCTTCACCTCCGTTCCAATCCTGACGCTATAGTGGTCGAAAATCACGAGCGACGCCACGACCCCTGCCGCTGCAGGAATAGCCAGCCCAGTAAAGTACTTGCCGTCCGACACGGCCGCAGCCGAATTAAACCGGGCCAACCGAACCGCACCCATCGCCACGTAGGCGAACATCACCGCCACACCGAACGTACCCTGTCCGCTCAGCGCCCAGGAATAAATCAAGAGGCCGGGAGCAACCCCGAACGACACCACGTCGGACAACGAGTCATATTCGAGGCCGAAATGGCTAGTGCTATTCGTCAACCGCGCCGACTTTCCATCGAGCACGTCGAAGATCATCGCCACCAGGATTGCGACCGCTGCGACCATGTAGTTCGCATTGAACACGGACAGCATCGAATACACGCCGCACAATAGATTCCCTGTCGTAAAAAGATTCGGAATCAGGTGCATGGCGGCTTTGCGCCGCTTCCCATCTCTTCCGAATGATTGACGAAGTCCAGTGGTTTTCATTGCAATTCCCCCAGGATGGTCTCCCCACCTTTCACTCGATCGCCGACTGAAACTTTTACAGCCGTCCCGACAGGAAGAAATGTATCCATCCGCGACCCAAATCGAATCAAGCCGAATCGCTCACCGCGCACGGCCCGATCTCCCGATGAGATCCAACAGACAATCCGTCTGGCAATCAACCCGGCCACCTGCACGCAGAGTACCTTCGCACCCTCCACGGTCCGAATCATCAGGGTATTTTGCTCGTTCCTCAACGTCGCATCCGGCCTGCTGGCCACGAGAAATAAACCCGGCTGATACCGCACCTCCTCGACGACCCCTTCACAGGGGATCCGATTAATGTGCACATCGAACACGTTCAAGAAAATGGTGAGTCGAATACTGCGATCCTTAATGAATCGTGGCTCGAACTCTTCTTCGATGGCGATGACTTTCCCGTCACCGGACGCCACGACAAGACGAGGCCCCTGAGGGACCACCCGTGAGGGATTGCGAAAGAACCAAGAGACAAAGAGCGTCAGGATCGCCGCCCCGACCGCCACAATGATCCAGCCCAGCCATCCTGCTAGCAGTGTAACGCCGGCAGCAGCCCCGATGAAGGGAATTCCTTCTTTGGCAAACGGGATACCGACGGCACGATCCGCCACAGAGTCCTCACTCCTCAGTTTTTGTTCTTATCGACCAATTGGTCCTTCTTCAGCCAGGGCATCATCGCCCGCAGCCGGCCCCCGACCTCTTCGATGGGATGGGCTTCACCTTTAGCCAGCAGCGCATTATAAACCGGACGGTTCGCCTGATTCTCCAGCACCCACTCTTTGGCGAACTGGCCTTGCTGAATTTCGCCCAAGATTTTCTTCATTTCCTGCTTTGTCTGCTCCGTCACAATCCGAGGACCGCGAGTGATATCACCATACTTGGCCGTCGTACTGATGGAATACCGCATGTTGGCAATGCCGCCCTGATAGATCAAATCCACGATCAATTTTACTTCATGCAGGCACTCGAAATAGGCCATCTCCGGGGAGTAGCCGGCTTCCACGAGCGTCTCGTACCCGGCCTGGATGAGAGACGTGAGTCCTCCACAGAGGACGACCTGCTCGCCGAAGAGATCCGTCTCGGTTTCTTCCCGAAAGTTAGTTTCGATCACACCCGCCCGCCCTCCCCCAATCGCACTGGCATAGGCAAGGCCTACTTGCTTGGTCGTTCCGCTTGGATCTTGATGGATCGCGAGCAAGCACGGCACCCCGCTGCCTTTCGTATATTCCGATCGAACGAGATGGCCCGGTCCTTTAGGAGCGACCATGAACACATTGATCGTGGACGGTGGCACAATTTGTCCAAAATGAATATTGAAGCCATGACCAAACGCGAGATAGGAGCCCGGCTTCAGATTCAGGACAATGTCCTGCCGATATATGGCCGCTTGCGCTTCGTCAGGCGCGAGAATCATGACGACATCAGACGCCTTGACGGCATCGGCCACCGGCATGACTTTCAGTCCGCTTTGCTCCGCCTTCTTCCATGAGGCGCCTTCGCGCAACCCAATGACAACGCTCACGCCGCTCTCCTTCATGTTGAGCGCATGGGCGTGGCCCTGACTGCCATAGCCGATCACGGCAACTTTCTTGTTCCGGATCTGTTGAATATCGGCATCCTTGTCGTAGTAGATCTTCATCGATCACTCCTGGGTAACAACAGTGTTCGCTCTACTGAACTGATATGGATGATGAGCCCGGCAGAGCCTATTCGCGGGCAATCTTTTTCGCCTGCACACCCCCCGACCGAATCGACTCGCGGGAAACCGCAACCCGTCCGGTACGTGTGAGTTCTTTGATTCCGAGGGGCTGCAGCAGGTTGATGATCGCTTCAATTTTTCGTGGATCTCCGGTCACCTCGATCGTGTACGTCGCCGGCGTGGAATCGATGACGTTGGCCCGGAAAATATCGGCAATTCGCAACGCTTCCGCGCGATCTTCCGGCCGCGTATGCACTTTAATGAGCGCCGTCTCCCGCGAGACGAAGTCGCTCTCGTTCAGATCCACGACCTTAATGACGTCGATTAATTTATTGAGCTGTTTCACGATCTGCTCGATGATCCGCTCGTCTCCAGACGTGACAATGGTCATCTGCGACATGGACGGATCGAGCGTCGGCGCGACCGAAAGACTTTCAATGTTAAAACCGCGCCCGCTGAAGAGTCCGGCAATGCGGGACAAGACTCCGAACTTATTCTCGACCGTCACGGAAATAATATGTTCCATGGAAATACGAGGAGCGTATGGCTGATAGCATATGGCCCAAACCAGGGACCCGGCGCCTTCAAGTGTGTACCATCAGCGATGTGCTATACGCTCTGTTCCTCTTAGGCCGTTAACACGGTGTCTTTGTCTTCCGGCGTCACCAAACCGGCTTGAGACTGCTTCTTCTTGAGCTCCGGCGGATCTTCGAGAATCATCTCGTGATTGCAGCCACCGGCCGGAATCATCGGATAGCAGTTCTCGTACGGATACGTCGGGACATCCACGATGACTGGCTTATCGGTGGCCATCGCTTCTTTCAGCACGCCGTCGAGATCGGCCACCTTGTTCGGGCGGAGTCCGACTGCGCCATACGCTTCCGCCAGTTTCACGAAATCCGGCGTCGTACCCAGATAACTGGACGCATAACGCCCTTCGTAGAAGAGATCCTGCCACTGACGCACCATCCCGTGGAATCGATTGTTCAGAATGATGACCTTCACCGGCAGCTTGCTGACCACCGCCGTCGCCATCTCCTGAATGTTCATCTGGATACTGCCGTCGCCGGCGATGCAGAGGACGAGGCGATCGCGGAAGGCGGCCTGCGCGCCCATGGCCGCGGGGAAGCCAAAGCCCATCGTCCCAAGACCACCGGAGGTCAACCACCGGTTCGGCTTCGCCAGCTTGAAGTACTGTGCGGCCCACATCTGGTGCTGTCCGACGTCCGTTGAGACGATCGGGTCTCGACCCTTCGTGAGCTCATACAGCCGCTTCACCACCTGCTGCGGCTTGATCGGCCCGTCCTTTTCCTGGTGATACGCCAAGGGGTGATCTCGCTCCCATTCGCGGATCTGATCCCACCAGGGCTTCCGGAGTTCCTTCTGCTCACCGTTCACCGTTGCGCGCAGAATCTGGTTCAACTCGCGTAACACGGCTTTACAATCGCCGACGATCGGGATATCGACGTTGATGTTTTTTCGGATTGACGTTGGATCGATATCGATGTGAATGATCTTGGCGTAGGGACAAAATTCCGACACCTTGCCGGTCACCCGATCGTCGAACCGTGCGCCGACCGCGATCACAAGATCGGAGTAATGCACCGCCATATTGGCTTGATAGGTGCCGTGCATCCCCATCATCCCCATGGACAATGGATGTTCGCCGGGAAATGCGCCAAGGCCCATGAGCGTCATGTCCACCGGGATCTGCGTCATCTCGGCCAATTCGAGCAGTTCCTGCGAGGCGCCGGAGAACACCACACCGCCGCCCACATAGAGAATCGGCTTTTTGGCCTTGGTAATCGCTTCAGCAGCTTGCTTGATCTGCCATTTGTTCCCGTCATACACAGGGTTATAGCCACGGATCGACACAGAATTCGGATAGGTAAAATCCGCCTTCGCCATCGACACGTCCTTTGGAATATCAACCAGCACCGGCCCTGGACGCCCAGTCGTCGCGATGTAGAAGGCTTCTTTAATCGTCGCGGCGAGATCGTTCACATCTTTCACGAGAAAATTGTATTTTGTGCAGGGACGGCTTAACCCGACATTGTCCGCTTCTTGAAACGCATCGTTGCCGATCAAGTTGGTCGGAACCTGTCCGCTGAAACAGACCAGCGGCACGGAGTCCATGTACGCATCAGCCAACGCCGTAATCACGTTGGTCATACCGGGACCAGACGTCACGAGGCACACGCCCGCCTTGCCGGTGGCCTTTGCATAGCCTTCGGCCATATGACCCGCGCCCTGCTCATGACGCGTCAAGATTATCTCGAGGTCTTTCTGTTGGTGGAGCATGTCGAAAATCTTCAAAACGACCCCGCCGGGAAGCGCGAAGACGGTCTTCACACCCTCCCGCTTGAGGCATTCGATGAAGATCTCAGCACCGGTGAGTTTCATGACTGAACCTCCCTCCATACCGCCAGTGAGAACTAGGCGAAGGAGTCAGCACACAATATGCTACGCCGCGGCTCGTCCAAATTTAGACCAGACACGACTCCCACGATTGCTTCAGAACGTTCTGAAAAATCAGGGAGAAAGATGTGTGATCCTATCACCACGTGTTTCCACCCGTCAATAGTAGGGCAGGTCTGGGAGCCTCCTTCCCTGACAGTCTGTCTCCCCACATGATACCATTCAGCTTCATCTCGCTGGCCCTGAATCGCGCCGCCATGAGCATGCCTGTCCGTGTAACCATCCTGTCTCGTGAAGACTGCCATCTGTGCGGGGTCGTGTACCGAATCGCGCTGCATCTTCAGTCAGAACTCCACATCGAAACGAGAAAAGTGTATATCGACGGTGACAGCGTCTTGACGGAACGTTATGGGGCGAGAGTTCCCGTCGTCTTGCTCGACGAGGTCGAACACTTCGCAGGGAAAGTGACGGAAGGGGAGCTACGTCGAGCGATTAAAAAAGCGCGGTGGAGAAGACCGATAAGCCGGATTCTGTCCCGCCTGGGATATGCTCCCACGCGGGGGTGATCATTTCTCTAGGATTCGAGTTGCCTCGAACCTCAAGCGACCTACCCGAAGACCTCGGCCGGGCCAGCCGGTCGCCGACTCTCCGAAGAAAGCCGACAGATGTCTTCCTATTTGGCCTTGCATCGGGCGACGCTTACCCTGCCGGTGATGTCGCCACCACCGCGGTGGGCTCTTACCCCACCGTTTCACCCTTACCTGAGCCAAAGTGACCAGATTGGAATCCCGTCGCTTTGGCCATCGGCGGTTTGTTCTCTGTGGTGCTGGTGTCGGATCGCTCCGCCTGGGAATTACCCAGCGCCCTGCCCATGAAGTCCGGACTTTCCTCTCAGAGCGTTCCCGCTCCAAGCGATCACCCAGTCTTCTCCCTCGCGCCAGAGTACTATAGGGCTGGATGTCCGCGCTTTCAAGGGCGCACCACGAATGCCTTGACTTACTGCACGGGCGGTAACAGCGCCGCAGGCACCGGCGGCTTGGTCTGGTAAATGGCCATGGCCTCCGGCATCCACTTTTTCAGCTGGGTGATGCGGGTCTCGTGGCTCGGGTGCGTAGACAAAAACTCTGTCGGCGCGCCGCGGCCTGACATCTGCCCCATCCGTTCCCACAGGGCTATAGACTCACGCGGGTCATAGCCGGCATCTGCCGCGAGTAGAATCCCCACATAATCCGCTTCCGATTCATGCTTTCGGCTGAAGGGCAGCAACACGCCAACTTGCGCCCCCACACCAAGCGCCGCCATCGCCGATTGCCCCAACATCCCGCCCCCGCCTGCCGCCCCGGCTGCCGCGCCAATGACCTGAAGCCCGGCATTCGTCAGTTGGCCCTGGCTCATCCGTTCTGCACCGTGTCGGGCCAAGGCATGGACGACTTCATGCCCCATGACGGCGGCCAACCCTGCTTCAGTCTTGGCCATGGGAAAGATGCCGGTATACACCGCCATCTTACCGCCAGGCAACGCGAAGGCATTCGCCGTCTTGTCATCCTTGATGATCGTCACTTCCCACTGAAACAGCTGCGCCATCTCAGCATACTTCGAACGCTTTGCCGCTTCGACGATGCGGGCCGCCACGCGCTTGACCGGTTCGATCTCGCGCGGGTCTTGCGACTGCCTGAGCTTGGGATCGTTCTTCACCTGGCTATACGCCCGTGCGCCTAATTGTATCTCCTCGGATACCGAGGTCATCAACAACTGTGATCGCCCGGTGTACGGATTCGTTTCGCACCCGCTGACCACCGCCACTCCCAGCCCCGCGACAACCAACAGCACTCCGAGAGAGAATGACCTCCATGCCCGCATCGCACATTCTCCTTGTTACTGACCCGTTGCCTACGATTTGAGAAATTGACCGTCCTTTGAGGCTCTGTTAGATTACTCCGCTGCTCTGAGATTTTCTACTAAGGCCATCTGCCTGTGACCGACAAGACGCCGCACACCTCGATCGAACGCATCGGCATCGATGAATCCGGCAAGGGAGACTATTTTGGTCCCCTGGTCATCGCCGCTGTCTTCGTCGACGCCACCACGCAGGGGGAGCTGACCCTCATGCAGGTCCGGGACAGCAAGAAAATCTCCGACGGCCGCATACTTCAAATGGCGCCCGATATCCGAATGATATGCCCTCACAGCATTGTCGCAATCGGTCCGGCACGATACAACGAGCTCTACACAAAGATCCGGAACTTGAATCGCCTGCTGGCATGGGGACATGCCAAGGCCCTGGAGACTTTGCTGGAAAAGGTTTCGTGCGGACGCGCGATCGCGGATCAGTTTGGCGATGAGCGGTTGATTCTGAATGCCTTGCAGGAGAAAGGGCGCACGATCGTATTAGAACAACGGCATAAAGCCGAATCCGATCTGGCCGTGGCCGCTGCCTCGATCCTGGCCCGTGCAGAATTCCTCCTGCGATTGAATCGTCTCTCGGATGAGATCGGCGCGACGTTGCCAAAAGGGGCGTCACCCGCCGTCGAACTGGCCGGACGCATGATCGTGAAAAAGCATGGAGAGGAACGACTGGGGTCGGTCGCCAAACTGCACTTCAAAACGACTCAGGCTGTTTTGGGAAAAACAGACTAGCAGGCTGCGGAAAAACTATATGAGCCCACCGGAACTTCGATAGCCTGCACTTCTAGGACAAGTCCGGTCTGTCTGGTTATCTGGTCTGTCTGGTCCATCTGGTTAGTCTCATGCAACCAAACAAACCAGACAGACCGAACAGACCAAATGAACAAGACAGGCTGGCAGACTTTTTCAGCATCCTGCTAGACCGACTCGCCAATCTCAAGCACCGATGTCTTATCGAGATCGGGGCCTGGCGTTGTTTCGACAGGAATTTGTCCATCCCAGTAAAGCATCCGCCGGCAATAGGGACAGGTATGGAGATCTTCCGCGCGTTTCACGTCTGAAATGAGTTGCGGAGGAAGCTGAAGACGGCATCCGGAACAGATCCCCTCTTTGATCTCAGCGAGCGGTTGATCCTTCCGCGCCGCCTTGATCGTGTTATAGCGGCTGAGGAGCCCCTTCTCGACATGAGCCGAACGGGCTTGCTGCTGCGCTTCGAGATCGGCCAACTCTGTTGAAAGTGCGTGCTCCAGTTCGTCGAGCGCCTGTTTCCCCTGCGCAAAGGCCTTTTCGATGGCGCTGAGCTTCTCTTGCGCTTCTTTCGCCGTGCGCTGCAGTTGTTCGATCTTCTCCATACACAGCAAAATCTTCTCCTCGATGTCCCCTTTCTTCTTGTTGGCAACCTCGATC
>CAZPWD010000011.1:2260-8326 GCA_964590025.1 uncultured Nitrospira sp. | reverse complement strand
TGCGCTTGATATTCCTTATTAGACTTCAACTCGGACAGCCGCGACTTCATTTTCGCAGTGTGCGCTTCATGCGCTTCAAGATCTTGTTCGTGCGATCGCCGTTCCTTGATGAAAATCTCCACGGAGGCACTAGTTTGTTGATGTAGCTGCTGGGCTTCTCGAAGTGGGGCTTCAACCGCTTGGAGCCGCTCTGGGATTTTTCGGCGCTGGTCTTTGATCTCCGTGATGCGGAGATCCAACTTCTGCAGCTCGATAAGGGGGGAAAGATTCTGACTCAACGCACTCCTATCGCTGTTATTCGGAACAACGAACTTGACCTATGCGCTCCGCAACCGCGCTGGTGGGCCCACTAGGACTTGAACCTAGGACCAGCTGATTATGAGTCAGCCGCTCTAACCACCTGAGCTATGGGCCCGATCAGGCGGATGACTCCCTCGCGCCTGACCCGCAGACACGAACAGCTAATTTTAGGCTGCCCAGGGAGCGGAGTCAAATCCCGAGGAACATTCCATGGCGCATCACAGACTTTCCACGAAGCTGCGTAGCTTCTTGCTCCGACTCGGATGACGCAGCTTGCGCAAGGCCTTAGCTTCGATCTGCCGGATACGTTCGCGGGTCACTTCGAAATCCTGACCGACTTCTTCGAGGGTATGGTCCGTGGCTTCGCCGATGCCGAACCGCTTCCGCAAGACCTTCTCTTCCCGTGGCGTGAGCGTTTCCAATGCGCTGTTGATCTGGCGCTGGAGATCGTACCGGATCGCCGCCTCCAGAGGAGAAACCGCCTTCTTGTCCTCAATAAAGTCGCCCAAATGGCTGTCTTCTTCTTCGCCGATCGGGGTCTCCAGAGAAATCGGCTCGCGCGCGATTTTCAGAATCTTCCGCACTTTGTCGAGCGGCAGATCCATGCGCTCGGCAATTTCTTCCGGCGTCGGTTCGCGTCCGAGTTTCTGGACCAGATGGCGGGAGGTTCGAATCAGCTTGTTGATCGTCTCGATCATATGCACTGGAATACGGATTGTCCGGGCTTGATCAGCAATCGCACGCGTAATCGCCTGGCGGATCCACCAGGTGGCATAGGTGCTAAACTTGTAGCCGCGCTTGTACTCGAACTTATCGACGGCCTTCATCAGGCCAATATTGCCTTCCTGGATCAAGTCAAGGAACTGGAGACCGCGGTTCGTGTACTTCTTGGCAATACTCACGACGAGACGAAGATTAGCCTCGACCAGCTCGGCTTTCCCGCGCTTGACCTTTTCCTCCGCCACATCCAGATGCTTGACCGCATCTTTGATCTCTTCCGCGGACACGAGGGCCTCTTCGGTCTCGAGTTGTCGAATCCGGCTCCTCGCGGCCTGGTAAATCTTCTTAATCTCGGTGAGGGCCTCCGCCGAGCAGCTCGTCTTGCGTTTGACGGCGAGGAAGGCTTTCCGTTCGCGGCAGAGCTTCTTGAGGGCCTCAGCACCGGCCTCACCGCTGATCCCAAGCCGCCGCTGGCAACTGACGATTTCTCGCTCCGCTGTCCGGATCTGAATCGCCAACTCCCTCACACGCTGCACCATCCGATCCTTCAGCACGCCATGCAGGTTGACGGACTCCATCCTCTCTACAACCTGATCGCGAATCGTATCGATCTGCTTCTTAATCTTCTTCTGTTTCGCGGGATCACTGTTGGCATGCCGGGCAACTTCATAGAGACTCTTGAGTGAGGTCGAGATTTTCCGGACAGAGTTCAGCCCTTCGAGCGTCTTGACCCGAAGCTCTTCATAGTCCCGCTGGATTTGTTCTTCCTCGAATTCCTCCTCGGTCTCGACGATCGGGACGATCTCCCGCACATCGATGGTCCCGTTCTTGAGCTGATCGCACAGTGCAAGGACAAACTCAATCGTCATCGGCATCCCATAGATGACCGAGGCGATGTCCTTCTTCCCCTCTTCGATGCGTTTCGCTATCTCGATTTCTCCCTCCCGACTCAACAGTGCCACACTTCCCATTTCTTTGAGATAGAGCCGGACCGGGTCGTCGGTCCGGCTGAGTGCGCCGGGAGTTAGATCGATCTCCTTCTCTTCCTTTTCTTCCTTCTCATTCTCCTCCCCGGCACCAGCACCAGCACCAGCACCGGCTTCGACGTCGGCCTCCTCGGCTTCCTCACTTGTCTCCTCAGTGTCCCGGGCTTTCTTGATCCGCTCCCCCTCGGGCGCATCGACAATCTCGATGTCCATTTCGCCGAACATCATCATGATGCTGCCGAACTGCTCGGAGGACACCACTTCCGCGGGCAACGTGCTATTTAGTTCGTCGTACGTCAGGAAACCCTTCTCTTTCCCTATCGAGATCAGCTTCTTGACTTCTCCGAGCAACTCTGGTTTCGCCATGACTACTCCTTCACTAAGGACAACATCCCGGTGGAGAGCCGACCGGCCTTTTGCATTCGCAATTCATTCACTTGCGCGTTCAGTATCCGCGCATCCTCCACACGGCCTTCCCGTTCGGCGGCCTTGAGTTGCGCGATCAGATCTCGAAACACGGCCTCGGCCCGCTTCCGATCCAACGTTTCTAAACACCCCGCGACGTGGGCCCTCACGTCGTCGAAATGGTCTTCCCGCATGGACAGCTCAGTCGCCAACGACCCGCAATCCGGATGATCGGCTACCGCATCCAATAACAACCTAAGCCCGACTCGGCCGTCTTGATCAAGGCGACTCAGCGCCGCCTCAACGAGGGACCGACAGGCCGGAACGGAGAACGCCTCGGGCCGCAGTCGTTGCACATCGGCGGGCGTCAGGTGCCCATGCAGCAGCAAATACACCAGATCCCGCTCTTCGCTCACACCCTTAAACGTCGCCGGTATGGGGCCGGCCGATTGAGTGGCCGCCGGTCGACGTCCCTCTGACTGCACCAGTGCCGGATAACGCTCGATCAATCGTTGCTGGCTGATCCCCAGTCGTTCGGCGACTACGCGAATCCGTTCCTCTCGTTCGATCGGATGCTCGCTCTTTTGCAGAATCCTCAGCACATCGTCCACGCTGCGGATACGCCCTTCGATCGTACTGGACTCCGCTGTGCTCAAGCTATGCTCAAGGGCAAAATCCAAGAGGCTCGGAGCCTGCTCTTCCAAACGCGCGAAGGCCTCCGGCCCTTCCTTCCGCACATAGGTATCGGGGTCCTCTCCAGCCGGCAAGGTGACGACTTTTACTCCAATCCCGCTGTTCACAAACAGATCGAGCCCTCGCAGTGCGGCACGGACACCGGCCTGATCCGGATCGAACAACAGCACGACCTTCGAGGCAAACCGTCTCAACACCTGAATATGCTCCGGCGTCAGTGCGGTCCCCAGCGTTGCGACCGTATGGGTCAGCCCGGCTTGATGAAGCGCGACTGCATCAAAATACCCTTCCACCACGATCACGGTCTTCAGCCGGGCGACTGCTTCACGTGCAAGATCCAACGCGTAAAGCGTCTGACCCTTTTTAAACAAGGGAGTATCCGGCGAATTCAGGTACTTCGGAGTCCCCTCGCCGAGGATACGCCCTCCAAAACCGACGACCCGCTTACGCAGATCCGTAATAGGAAACATCACGCGGGCGCGAAAACGATCGTAGGACCTGGACGCATGTTCGCGCGCCACCGTCAATCCCGCGGCAGCCAAATCACTCTGTGCAAAACCCTGCTTGCTCAGCGCCTTTATGAGCCCGTCCCACTCCGCCGGTGTACAACCAATTTCAAATCGCTCGATCGTCCCAGCGTGAATGCCCCGGCTGGCCAAGTAGTCCCGCGCCGTCGCACCGGTTACCCCATCCCGCAAATTCTGTTGAAACCACGCTGTCACCGCCCGATTGAGCGGTTCAAGGCGACTCGCCTGTGCCGCTTGAGGCCCCGCGCTCGGCTCGCTGTCCGGCACGTCAATCCCGAATTTCTGTCCGAGCTCACGGACCGTCTCAGGAAAATTCGCGCCGGTGATCCGCATCAGAAACGTAAACACGTTGCCGCCCGCGCCGCATCCGAAACAATGAAAGATCTGGCGGGAAGGGCTGACCGTAAAGGAGGGCGATTTTTCCTGATGGAAGGGACAGAGACCTTTCAAGTTCTGGCCGGCCCGAGTCAGGCTCACGTGATGTCCAACCACCTCGGCAATATCGGCCCGATCTCTGACCTGATTGATCACGTCTTCAGAAATCAAACCTCGGCCCACGGGAGTCGCGACTCCTATTTCCCCACCTGGAACCGGTGAGAAAGATAAACGTAAGTGGTCGTAAAATAGACCGATTAGGGTAACAGACGGAAAAGAAACCTGTCAACGTGGTGAAAATGCGCTAGCCAGGGGGCCAGGCAAGATGGCGCCCGCCCAGCACATGGAGATGAAGATGAAACACGCTCTGGCCGCCATGTGCACCGGTGTTGACGACGAAGCGGTACCCGGCATCGGCAATCCCCTTCTGTGCTGCGATTTTGTTGCCGGCCAGCATCAGACGCCCAAGTAGCCCGACATCCGAATCTTGAAGTTCGGCCATCGAGGCCACATGTTTTCGGGGGATGACGAGCGTATGCGTCGGCGCCTGGGGATTGACATCGTCGAACGCGACCACCAAATCGTCCTCATAGACGAGCGCTGCGGGAATGGTCCCCGCGAGGATTTTACAGAAAATGCACTCGCTCATGAGGTGGTTCCTTTTCTCAAGCCCGACTTCCCGAACCGAGTCGCCAACTCCTGATAGACTTCTTGAGGTGTCACGCCGTGGTACCCCAGTGCCACCAAGGTATGGAACAGCAGATCCGCAGTTTCGTAGACAATCTCTTCCTTCTTCCCACCCTTCCCCGCAATCGCCACCTCGCCAGCTTCCTCGACGACTTTCTTCAGGATACGATCGACACCGCCTTCCAGCAGTTTGGAGGTGTAGGACTCACTCGAGGGCTGACGCTTCCGCTCTTGGATCATCTGATAGAGGCGTTCGAGAATTCCACCCCAGGATTCGGACGTCTTCGTCTCCGGCGAGTCCAGACGGGAAAAGAAGCAGGCCCGCTCCCCCGTATGGCACGTCGGGCCGACCGGCTCGACCTTCACGAGAAGGGCATCACCGTCACAATCGAGAAACAGGTCCTTGAGCTGCAGCCTGTGACCAGAGGTCTCACCCTTTTCCCATAAGGTTTGGCGCGACCGGCTCCAGAAGTGCACAGACTTCGTCTCGATGGTCTTCTGCAGTGCCTCCTGGTTCATGAAGGCCACCATCAGCACCGTGCCATCCCGCCAATCCTGCACGACCGCCGGAATCAACCCCTGCGCATCGAATTTCAATTGCCCCACATCCATTATCGAACCGCCACTCCCTTCTGACGAAGATAGGCTTTCGCCTCCGGAATCGTGTGAGTCCGGAAGTGGAAAATAGACGCGGCCAGCACCGCATCGGCCTTGCCCCTGACGAATCCCTCACAGAGGTGGTCCAAATTCCCCGCGCCGCCCGACGCAATCACCGGAATCGACACAGCCTCCGACACGGTGGCTGTGAGTGCAAGATCATAGCCCTGCTGTTGCCCATCTTGATCCATGCTCGTGAGCAAAATTTCACCTGCCCCATACTGCGCCATCGTCTTCGCCCATTCGACGACGTCGAGACCGGTCGACTTGCGGCCGCCATGGGTGAACACTTCCCACCCTGCCGACGGCTCAGCGCGATGCTTGGCGTCGATCGCCACGACGATACATTGCGTCCCGAATCGCTCCGCCGCTTCCTTCACAAATTCAGGCCGTTGGACTGCCGCCGTATTGATGCTCACCTTGTCCGCCCCCGCCTTCAACAGCGCCCGGATGTCCTCAAGCGTTCTCACTCCTCCGCCGACAGTCAGCGGCATGAACACCCGCGCCGCCGTCTGCTCGACCACGTCAATGATGGTCTTACGGTTCTCATGAGAGGCGGTGATGTCCAGGAAACAGAGTTCATCGGCTCCTTCGCGATCGTAGACGGTTGCCACTTCGACCGGATCTCCTGCATCGCGCAAGTTCACAAAGCTCACGCCTTTGACGACGCGCCCGTCTTTGACATCGAGGCAGGGGATAATGCGTTTGGTCAACAT
>CAZPWD010000011.1:0-2160 GCA_964590025.1 uncultured Nitrospira sp. | reverse complement strand
CCCACAATTGCACCTTCAACCCGTGGACCGAGCGCCTGCACGGCCCGCAAGTCTTCGACGCGCGAAATCCCTCCAGAGGCGATCACGGGGAAGGACGACAACTCAACCACCTCCCGCAACGCCGCCAGATTCGGCCCGCCCAACATACCATCGCGGGCAATGTCCGTATAGATCACGGCGCCCAAGGCATAGCCTGCCAGCTCCTTGAGCAGATCCGTCGCCTTGGTCTCCGATACCGCCGTCCAGCCTTTCACCGCCACCTTGCCATCCCGCGCATCCAGTCCCAACAGAATCTGACGAGGGAATTCCCGGCAGGCCTGCTCAAGAAATAATCGATCCGTCAATGCCGCAGTGCCAAGCACCACCCTCGTTACACCCGCGCCGAGATAGTGGCGCACAGCCCCGATCGACCGGATCCCTCCTCCAACCTGCACCTTCACACGCACGGTGCGAATGATCGCTTCGATCTGGGAAAGATTGCGCGGCTCCCCATCCACGGCTCCATTCAGGTCGACCACATGAATCAGCGTCGCACCGCCTTGTTGCCATTGCCTCGCGACAGCCGGCACGTCGTCGGAATAGACCGTCTCAGCCGCCATGTCGCCCTGACGCAACCGCACGCAGCGGCCATCCTTCAAATCAATCGCTGGAATAACAAGCATAAAAGGGCCGTCCCCTGTTAGCGTTCCCCTACCGTTCCAAACGGAAATTCGAGGAGCATATGATCAACCCCGTAGATCGCCAGCTCCTCCGCTGTGACAAACACCCCATGCCGCTGAATGAATCCCATAAAGTCTTCCGTCATCGGTCGCTGCTTCTCGTAGTAATTCCCTTCCCACAGGACTTGCCCGTCAGCCGCGACGACCTTGGCTTCAAAACCCACCGTTGCCGCGGGGCTGGCTCCAAAGCGACCCCCGACTCGTTCCTGGTACACCAACACTTGGCCGATCAGCGAGGCATCCGCTTTGAGCTGTTTTGCCACCGTCACCGCCGGTAACTGCCCGGCGGAAGGTTGCGACGTCGCCGGAGACGCCAGCGCTTTCGCTGCCTCACCCGGCGAAAGCACTGTCACACCCTGCCTTGCCCTCAACCGGCTCCACAGTAACTGCGTGACGATGTCCCCAGCGCCGGTTGGCACTGTGACTGTTTGCCGAAGAGGCTGTTCGGTATTCGGCGGCACCGATATCGCCATATCAGACCTGTGAGCCCCCGGCGGCGCCGAGATGGTCTGATCAACGATGTCCCTCACCTGTGGCGTCGCAAGAGTCGTGAACGGGACCAAAGCGATGGTACGAATCTGATAGCGCGGCAATTCCGCGGACGCCTTCGTCGTCACTTTCGATCCGCTACAGCCGACTACGGCTAGCACGAGAACCGTCAGCGTGAGCACGTAAAGCGTCCCTCGAACGGACTCGGGACGGTGAGCCTGTCGAACCGTCAGGCGTAAGGCAACGGTTCGCTTGTTTCGTAATTTAATCACACCACCCCTCACGCCTAATCCCTGGCGGCTATGCATGCCAGGATCCAAAATTTTTGATCAACCGTAACCCGACGTCCTGACTCTTTTCTGGATGAAACTGACAGGCCACCACATTGTCCCGCCAGATACTTGAGACAAACGTCGACCCGTAGTCCGTCGTGGTTGCCGCAACGGTCTTGTTAGAGGGATCGACATAAAACGAATGCACAAAGTACCAGTACGACCCGTTGGGAATCCCTTCGAACAGGGGACAGGGCCGCTCGATCGTGACGTTATTCCAACCCATGTGAGGCACCTTCAACCCCTGGTCGGCAGCAAATCGTCTGACCTTGCCGGGGATAATGCCGAGACCCTTGTGAGTCCCAAATTCCTCGCTTTCCTCAAACAACAATTGGAGCCCCAAACAGATTCCCAGAAATGGTTTCCCCGATTGAATCGCTGTGCGAATCGGATCCGCCAACCCATAACGCTCAACGTTGGCCATGCAATCGCCAAAGGCGCCGACACCGGGCAGGACGACATGACTCGCATTCCCGATCACGCGCGGATCACGCGTAACCACCGCCTGATGCCCCACCGCCTCAAAGGCCTTGGAGACACTGCGGAGATTGCCCATGCCGTAGTCGATGATCGCAATCATATCCATTCTCTGGAGGCGAGAGGCCCGAGGCTAGTGGCTA
>CAZPWD010000010.1:0-25009 GCA_964590025.1 uncultured Nitrospira sp. | reverse complement strand
CTAAGCGCGGGCGAATCCCAGATCACTTTGTCTCCCGGAGCCAGGTTGGCTGCTTCCATGAACTGTTGGCGCGCTTGCTCCCTGTCGCCCATGGCATTCAAGGCCAAGGCATAGTTATAGTGCGCGGGCCCAGACTGAGGAGCCGCAGCCACCGCTTGGGAAAAATAATTCTTTGCGTCGTCGAACTGCTTCGCTTGATAGGCCTGCGTTCCCTGTTCCGTCAGAGTCACCACTTGCGGCTTCACTCCGGACTCGAGCGCCAGCGGAACCAACGGCTTCTCTTTGCTCTTAAAACAGGCTACTACCCCGACGAGCATGAAGACTACTCCGAGTATGGACAGGTATTTCATCGCACCTCCTCGTTCCATCGGCATCTTACGTCTTCGCATGTTTCCGCGTCTCTTCCTCGAACGCTTTCCGATAGAGCACGTCCCACTCAGCACTGCCCTCGACAATCCCGCGCGAGTAGGAGGCCAACTTTGCCTTGACCTTTTGGTCGATGTCTTCTTCTTGCGCCAACTCGGATGCGAGCACCCGCTTGATCTCTTTCAGGACCCGCCCCTCGTCGGCCTGCACTGTCACCAGCGGGCTTTTCTTGACCACCTGAAGAATGATGTGGGAGAGATGGCTGATTTTGTCTTCGCTCAACATACGAAACTCGTCAGGGGTGAGGGGTTAGGCGTAAAGGGTTCCCGACTAGACGGCCCATCTATCTCACACCCCTTACCCCTCACGCCTTACCCTTCACCATTCTAAAGAATGATGCCCCGCTCCCGTGCCAGCTTACTCTTCACCATCGTAAACATCCGCTGAAAGTCCACGTGTCCCCGCTCGATGTCTTGCTCGTAGGTTTTCAACAGCTGCCGCACTTCGGCGTTTAGGCGGTCTTCGACCGACAGTTCCTCGAGAATGGCATGATCGATCTGCTCGACGAACGATTTGCGATCCCCGACGATCGCCACCTGCCCCTCCTGCTGCAGCCTGGTGGCGAGCGACTCCGAGATGTGACGAACGCGTTCTTTCGACAGTCGCATGGCTAGCAATCCATGGAAAAACTATGTCGACACGAGAACTTTGGTTGTCCGCACAAGTACCACAACAAGAGCATGTTCCAGTAGGATGCTCAAACAGTCCAACCTTCTCACCCACCCAACCCTGGCGCGCCGAGACGCGCCTTGTCCCAAGCAAGGCCGCAGCGAACTATCACTTTTTAAGGGGTGGCCGGGATGATCCCAACTGCGCGCGTCCAACGAGGGCCTTCTGAGGCCGCGCGTTGCGCGAGCACGGGGATCGTCCCAGCTACCCCGCCCCTTTTTCAGCATCCTGCTAGATCCGTTCGATCCGAATGGTCGATATATCCATCACACGCCGCAGCACCGAGGCATCCCCGAGAATGCGGCCGATCACATTGACACGGTCGGCCGGGACCGGATCCTGCCCCATACTCATCGGCGTGCGTCCAAAGAAAATGGCCAGGACCTGCCCGGCCCCCCAGAATGCGACATCGCCGACTTTGACGTGATTCGTCGCCGTCTCTCGATGGTCCTTCACCCCGGCCAGTTTACAATAGAACTCTTCACCCCACGTGTTGACCGGACTTTCAACTGGCAACGCGGCATAGACTTCCTGCGCCGTCTTCGTCGACTTGAGTTCCGCGTTGAGCTGCACAGAGCCGACGGTGATGCGAATTTTGTTGGGGAGATCAGTCATTGCGTTCCAATCAGCGTCTCTCGGAGATCATAAGATGAAAACCCGCTCAGGCAGCGGACTTTAGCTTGTTTATTCGGTGAAATCAAGGCTACAATCCCGCGCTCACATGCTCACGTCATCCTTCGTTCTTCTCAAAGGTATCGGCCAAAGTTCTGAACGCCGTCTCTGGCAAGAGGGCATTCTCAATTGGGCTTCATTCCTCCAATCTCCGAGCCTACCCGGCATCTCCTCGACCAGAAAAGAGTGGTATGACCGGGATCTCGCCGCCGCCCAGTCACGCCTGGAAGAAGGCGATGCATACTTCTTCAGCACCTGCCTGAAGAGTCGGGAGCACTGGCGCCTCTTCGAGACGTTTCGCCCTCGTACGCTCTATCTGGACATCGAGACGACAGGGTTGTCTGCGCGCGAGGGGCATGTGACAGTGGTCGGATTATATCGCAACGGGCTCATGACGAGCCTGGTCCGCGGGGAAACGTTAACGGAGGACCGATTGCACGCAGAACTGGAGCAGACAGATCTATTCATTACGTTTTTCGGCAGCGGGTTCGACATTCCCTACTTGCAGGCGAAATTCCCCCGATTGAATTTCAAAAAACCGCACTTCGATCTTTGTTTCGCGGCGCGCAGGCTTGGCATGCAGGGCGGACTGAAACGCATCGAGCGCGAAGTCCAGATTGAGCGTCAACGCGATGTGATGGGACTCGACGGATGGGAAGCCGTTCACCTGTGGCACCAGTGGTGCGCGGGAGACGAGGCCGCACGCGATCTGTTGCTGAGGTATAACGCGGCCGATACCAAAAACCTGGAACCGCTCGCGGCGTTGCTCTATGGCCAGATGGTCGCACGGTTCGGCCCGCCTTCTGTGGGATTTCCACCAACCCGTCGCCTAGAGCCGACCGAGGTCGCTCCGTGATACAACCCCAGCAGTGGATCGGGGTCGGCCGAACCGAGACGGGTCATGTTCGAGCATCGAACCAAGATGCGCTGGCCCTCCTGAATGACTGCGGCGTCTGGATCGTGGCAGATGGGATGGGTGGCCACCCGGCTGGGGATCTCGCGGCCCAGACCGCCGTGGCCGTGGCCACACAGCGGGCGCGGGAACGAGCGGCCTGGCTCCGCGAGCACCCGACCGCTGCCGCCGAATTCGTGGCAGACCTCGTGACGAGCGCCGACCGGCGAATCCATGACCTCATTCTGGCAAAACCGTCCTTGAAAGGAATGGGCACGACCGTCGTCGCCTTGGCAATGACGCCGGCAACGCCGCCGGTCGCTCATATCGCCCACTTGGGAGATAGCCGCGCTTACCTCTATCAGGCAGGAGAGCTCAAGCAATTGACGCGCGATCACACTCTCGTCGAAAAATTTGTACAGCGGGGCTTGATCGATGCGGCCACGGCACTCACACATCCTGAGCGTCACATCTTGACCAAAGGCCTCGGCATGGGCGTCACCATGAAACCGGAGCTGACCGAGACTCCGGTCACCCCTCACGATCTGATCGTGCTCTGCAGCGACGGGCTCACGAAAATGTTGGAGGACGCAGCTATCGCATCGGTCCTCTCCCGCGCGAACGGCGATCCCCACCGAGCCTGCCACGACCTGATCGAGCAGGCGCTGAGCAGAGGGGGCGAAGATAATGTGACCGTGATCGTCGTGGCGTGCATGGCGCCTGCCATTGCGGTAGTTTAACCATTGACAAGACTCTATCGGCCCTGTAGCCTCTGACTCTAGCCAAACAGTCTTTCCTCTCGTCTCCCTTGTGGACCAGACAGGAGAATCATTATGCGCATGTCTGTATTGTTTCGTGTCACCGTGTACATGCTCATCGGAGGGGCCTGCTGGATTCCCGCAGCCATGAGCGGCACCGCAGATAACGCTGAACTCGAATCGACAGTCCGCGCCCTCGTGCGAGCCAATGCCGAGAAAGATTTGTCCGCCATGTCCAAGCTTATGGCCCACGACGCCGATATCACCAGCTATTCCATCGGAGGCCGAAAATACGTGGGCTGGCCTGACCTAGAGCGAGATATTAAGGAGGAGTTTGCAAACGTCGCTGCGCTCGACCTTCCCATATCCGAACTCAAGGTGTGGTCGAAGGGAAATATTGGATGGTTCACGATGGAACTGGACTATGTGCGTGTCCTCGGTCAGGGACTGGACCAGCAACGCGCTGTCCTGCCATTACGAGAAACCGGCGTACTTGAGCGTCGAAACGGGCGGTGGATCCTGCTGTCCTGGCATGAATCCCATCGCAATGCCAGCGGCGCGATGCCTGTCGATGATCCGACGGAAGCCGCTGCACCTCGCACCGTAGCTTCATCGACCAGCCAACCCATCGTCCTTGATTTGAGCGGGGAATGGGAAATTCTCGAGGTGGAGGACGACAAGCGCTATAAGGCCACACTCGACAAAGCCGGCAACGGCCCCTACACCCAGCATGGTGGACGATTCGTCACCACAAAGTACGCTGACCGTCTCTGGCAAGGCATGTGGCAGCAGCCGGGCAACGATCGCGAAGGAGAATTTGAACTCCTCCTCTCCGAGGACGGGACCCAGGCCAAGGGCGTGTGGTGGTATTTACGGGTCGGCACCCAGAAGAATATTCCCCCTCGTGAACACGGGGGGACCTATCTCTGGAAACGGTTAACTCCGCCATCATCCGCACAATGACACCTGCGTACCCCATAGGTATATACGAGTATCGCTTCACACATTCGCGTGATCATTTTTCATTCCTGGGAGGTTTTATGCGTCAGGCACTCCTCACTCTGCTGGCCAGCATCTGTCTGGTGACCCCTGTCCTCGCAGACGGCGGTCACGACCACCATGCCATCCCGACGCTCAAGAATCAGACGGCCACGTCCGTCACGATTCAGGAGAATGTTGTCACCCTCACGTTCGGTCCTATCGACCTTCCAGCCGCTCACGAGGGAGAACTGGCGGCGTCGATGCCCAAGCATAACTTTCAGCTTCCCAGGGACATGTATATGGTGGGGTATAAAACCGCGGTTTTCACCAAAGAAGGGAAGCCCCTCCCCAAGAACTATCTCCATCACATCCTGATGCTCAATAACGACAAACCGAGCGTCTCGTGCGAGGGCGAACCGTTGTTTTTTGCGGGTGCTGGGCTGGAGATGACCGAGACGCGTTTTCCGGCAGGCTATGGGGTCAAGCTCGCCAAGGGTGATCACCTGACGTCGATCGTCGCCTTTTATCATAAGGCGCCGATCACGAAGGATGTGATGGCCACCTTCACCATGTACATGGCGCCCGAAGGCGCCCCCGTCAAAGAAATGGACGTGTATCAAGTGGGGATCAATATTGTGTGCTTCAGCAAATTCTCCCAGCGGGGCCCAGACCAGACGGATGAAGGGATTGAGATTACAAGCGGAGTCCAGGTCCATCGCGCGCCGCTCAAATTCTCGATGGATGGCTGTGTGAAATTCGCCTACCCGCATGGGCATGACGAACTCTTAATGGTCGCGCTAGAGAACACGACCAAGAAACAGACCCTGCTGCGGACGGTTCCCGACGTCACCCAGGACGGAGCCTTCCGCGAGTTTCTCCCGCACCAAGTTTATCAGGATGGTCAGGGATTTCCTGTGACGAAGGCTGATGACTATGAGATGGTCATGGTCCATCACCATCCCTTGCAGAAACAAGAGGCTCAACATGGGATGGGAAATTATTTGCTGTACATGACCCCTGGCGCCTGTCCGACGACGTCCAATACGCCACTCGCCAAGTAGAGCATCGTACGCATCCTGTACTCGCCACACCGTCTGCGGCAGGTGCCGCGACGCTCCTTCTCGCATCCCACACCCTGTTTTTCTTCAATTCCGTTCAATTTTGTTCATCATCGAAGTCCTTGAGGGCTCCCCCTACCAAAGAAGGAGCCTATTCCATCGCATGTGGACTGGGTTTCCTACCTCCGCCTGTGCTATTCACATCTTCATTCTCAGACGCGTGCCCCGAGTCGCTTGCAGCAGAAGAATAGGGGCTGGTCTGTCTCAGATCACGTGACGAGCGAACGTTGTGTTGTCGCTCTGGGCCTGGGCTTGCTCGGATTCCCCAGTAGCACAGGGATACCTAGATGCTGCAGAGTGAGCCGGTCACCATCCTGATTATCAGCGAAAACGCTGAAGCCATTAAACTCATCACCGTCAGTCTGCGTGGATTCTTTCCCGGCTGCCGCGTGGACGTCGCCTATTCCGCCGAAGAAGCCCGTACCTGGACGTTGTCGCGCGAATGGACCCTCATCCTCATCGACGAACAGTGCATCGCCGGGGACCACACCTCCCTCCTCAGCGAGTTCAAACGCCGCGCACCGTACACAGCGAGTATTCTGCACAGCGACCGCACCGATTCAGCCTCGGCGCTTCAAGCACTCCAAGCCGACGTTGATTTTTTCCTCTCGAAGAAATCTCCGGCCTTTCTCACGGAACTCCTGTTCTGCGCCAAGGAAGCCATCGAGAAACATCACCTGAGAGTGGCCCTGGACCACGAGCACGAACGCCATCGTCGGCTCATCGATTCACTCAGCGATATCGTCTACGAACTGGATGCCAGCGGATTTTTTGTGACGGTCAGTCCAGGCATCGTCACGCTATTAGGCTACTCCCCCGACGAACTCATCGGATTGCCCTATACCATCCTCGTTCCTCCCGGCCAGGAATCGGTGGCTCGGTATCGCCTCAACGAACGCCGCTCCCGAGCGCGAGGCACCAGCCGTCTTGAATTGACCTTGCGAGGGAAACCCACACAGGACAACAAGCCACTGACTCTCACGGCGGAGGTCAGTGCCAGAGGACTCTATGACGCCCTTCGCCGATTTCTCGGCACGGTGGGACTGATCCGAGACCTTTCCCAACCAAAACAACAAGACACTACGATTCATCGACTTCGCCAGCAACTCCGGCAAAGGGATGCACTGCTCGCGCTGGCCCAGCGAGTCACGCTACTGTCCCAACAGTTGCACGACCCACTGGCCTCACTGTTGACACAGTCCGAGCAACTCCTCACCACTATTCGCAACGCACGTCTGGACGACCAGGCCGAAACACTCGCCCGCCAAGCCGCAGAAGCGACAAAACTCGGAGCACTGCTGGCGCAGGCCCTGCACGAGAGAGAAGGCGCCTTAGGACACACGATCAACGACATCCTTGACGACGTCCTCATGTCCACGACCCCGGCAATCGTGGATGGTGCAGGCATCATACGGCAGTTCTCCTCGCACCTTCCCCCCCTTGTCGGCGATCACGAACAGGTCACGAAGCTCGTTCACCATCTCCTGAACTACGCACAGACCTATTTGCTGACGGTCGGCCGTGCGCATCGACTCATCGTGAGTACGCGCGCAGTGGGGCCTGCTTCCATCTCAGCAGATGCCCCTGCCCTCTTCCCGCTCGCCCCGCCTACCGAGGTCGAAGTCGAGCTGCTCGAATCTGACATGGTGTGGTCGGCAGAATCTCCGGCTACTTCACCCCCGTCTATAGATCTCCTCGAGTCGTATCAGCTCATCCGCCAACTGGGTGGCACTTTGGGTTTGTCGGCGCCGATGCAGGGCCCTCTTCACATGATCCTCCGTCTGCCGGTTGCCTCTCCCGCCCCCTTCGAGATACTCCCGCTGCCGATGCCAGACTCTGCTGCCCCGCCCGCACTCGTGCCTGACATAAAAAAAAGTGCCACGACGGCACCTGTTCCGGCAGCCGATTCCGACAGACCACCACAGGAACGGCGCCACTCACCTCGAATTCTAACCACACTGCCTGCCACGATAACCGTCGGGTCAGCGACGTGGGAGGGCACCATTTCCAACCTCAGCCTCGGCGGCACCTGCATTACAGTCCCCAACGACTTCCCCACCGTTGCGCCACAAGTTGCCTACGTTGTACTCAAAACTGCCGTGGGAATCCTCGAACTGCAAGGTGAGGCGCAGGAACGGCCCCTCTCGCTCCCTTCCGGGACGCCGGCCTCTCATCTCGTCGTCGCATTTGATTTGCCCAAGCGAGAAGAAGCCGCCGTCCTGGCCTCACTGATCCAGGCTGCGCAGGAACAGACTTTGCCCTTCTCCCTTGAAGTACTGCTTGCGGCAGGGCCACAGGTCGAACTGACTGCCACCACCCCCCTCGTACGAAGCGAGCGGGAAGAGTACGACCCGCGCGAGGCGGTTCGGGTGGTTGTGAAGCTCCCAGTCCGGCTCGATGTGATGGACCATACCGGTCACCCTCACCGTCTGGCGGCGCTGACGATCAACCTCAGCCGGGACGGTGCCTGTCTTCACCTCAACGCTCGCCCTGAACTCCTGAGCGGCCTCGCCACCCTACACTTCGCCGCCACGCAGACCCAGAACCACCCAGGGACCCATGAACCGGGCGCGCCGGACGCTGTACTGCCCGCTCGGATCATCTGGTTGGCTCCGGCTCCCGCAGTACCCAGCGAATTTCGTCACCAAGGTTCCGACCCTGCCCTTCGGATCGGCCTCCGCTTTCAGGGCCTCACACCCTACGCTGAGCGCGAAGTGAACCGTGTCGTCCGGCAATATCTGACGTCCCCGGGCGAATCGGAATCCTCCTCGCAACAGGCGTCGGTCGTCAGTATTCCGCGAGAATGCCGGAATCCACGCGGCCAGACGATCATGATCGCTGACGATCATCTTCGCCAGTCGCTCTCACCGAACACACCGGTCGTCATCATTGCTCCCGGCTATGGCCAGACCGCGTTGGACGCCATTACCTTGTCGTACTACCTGGCGCATCACCGGCTCCGTGTCTTGCGTTACGACCACACCAACCACGTGGGACTGAGCGACGGCGAGTTGCAACAGACGACCTTACGGAGCATGCAAGCCGATCTCCTTAAAGTTGTGGAGTTTGTGCAACATACGTGGCCGACCGCTCCCCTGATTGTCATGGCGAGCGACATGGCCGCACGCGTCGCCCTCAAAATGGCGGTGCAATCCCGTCCCCTCGACCTGCTTCTCCTGATCAATCCTGTCGTCGATATTCAGGCCATGCTCATGACTGTCCATGGTCATGATCTTGTGGCCGACCACCGATACGGACTCCGACGCGGCATCGCTAATCTGCTCGGGCTCAACGTCAATGTCGATCGCTTTGTCGGCGATATCGTCGCAGGCCACTTTACTGATCTGGCTTCCACGATTGCGGATCTGCGCCTCCTTCGCTCTCCATCAGCCATTCTCACGATTCCCAGCAGCCCGCTCGGGCCATTGCCTCCAGCTGACCTCCCGCAGGCATTTCTCACCGCGCTGGGAGCCCATACCCGTTTGGCAACAGTCCCCGCACCGCTGCTCAGGCAGAATCTCCCGCTCAACGAACAACACCCCCCGGCCTTCCAAAAGATCCTGGAGCAGATTGCCACAACCGTCTCGCTGCCGACCATTCCGGCTGAATTCAGCGCACAGACCCGTCGCATGCTGGCCCGTCAACAACGCATCGAGATGGAGCGCACCCGACTTCACCACAATCTCTCGCAGATCGCGCGTGAAGCCTTGAGGGTCGCGCACCTACAGCTTCTCCAACTCGGAAACCTCCATGAGCACTGGAAGCTCTTGGACGATCTCTACCGGCTGCTCAGCCCGCTCAATCCAGGCTCCATGCTTGCGGACGTGGGGGTCGGCCACGGCGATTTTGTCCGAGCTACGATGGTCAATCAGGCCTACCGCTCGCGACAGCGTGGTTGGAGTCCGGAGCGTCCCGTTCAGCTGATCGGCCTGGAACATTCTCAAGACTCGCTGACGCAGGCTCGACAGAGTCTTCGTGCCTTGCATCGGGAGCTCGACAGCGACTTCGGAGGCACCCTCACCATCTACCCCCCCCTGACCACCGAATGGATGTACGTGGATTGGACGCAGAGCCTTCCTTTCAAGGATCATTCCCTCCATCGCATCGTCTGCAATCTGTCACTCTCGTTCGTCCCCTCTCCCCTGGTCACAATTCGGGAGCTGTACCGCGTGCTCCATCCACAGGGGCGCCTAGTCCTCACGGTTTTCCACCCTGACACAGATCTCTCGGTGCTCTATCGCCAGCATCTCCAGAGAGCGAATCAGGATGAATTCAGTCCACAAGCCCAGATCGTCTTGCATTACCTGGGGCGACTCCGAGAGGCTATCCGGTATGGATTGCTGCACACCTTCGACCGCTCCTCGCTGACCTCCTTCCTCCAGCAAGCCGGCATCCTGACATCCCGCATCCTTCCTGCGCTCGATGGACATGCCCTCTTCGCAGTCATTGAAAAAGATCAATCCTCTAGCTGAACGTACCCGAGACGTGTATACTCCCACTCGTACATCTTTGAACACATAAACGTTTCATGCTCAATCTGTATTGCCGCTGGCGGGTCACATGGCGTCCCTGCGCTCCCAGTTCGCTATGACATCACGCCCACCGAATACCGACATCGTGGCACCATCCTCCAGCGAGCTGCTGAACATCGTCACGCGGTTTGCGGCCGACCTGGGAACGATGACAGACCTGACGACACTCGGGAATCGCATTATCCAAGAGCTCTGTCGCGCAGGTGCCACGACCCATGGGACGCTGTTCCTATTGGATCGCGAGCACGAATGCTATCGCCGTGCCAGCATGGTTGGCCCGGTCGCCCCCACGCTTATTCCACCGACGCTGGCCGTGGACCATCCTCTGCCCCACCACCTACTCGTAACCAACCGGATCATGACGCAGGCCGACTCGGCTGTAGACCTCCAAGAAACTGACTCAGGATCCGGCGCACGCGCAGCCATGGAATCCATGCAGGCCACACGCATCGTGCCACACCTCAATAAAGGCCGTCTTATCGCCTTCTCACTGCTCGGCGTAGCAATACCTACAGATGGAGAAAATGCGCTGACCAGGTCTGTGCTCGCCGCACTCGCACAAACCGCCACGAATGCGCTAGACACCATCGTGCTGTACGAAGACCTCCATCGCTCGCACACGCTCATGAAGCGCACGGATCGGCTGAAATCACTTGAGACGATCGCTGGCGGCTTCGCCCATGAAATCAGAAACCCCCTCACGTCGATTAAAACCTTTATCCAACTGGCCCCTGAACGAAAAGACGATCCCCAATTTATTCAAGAATTCAGCAAAGTAGTGCTCGACGATGTGAATCGGATCGAACGGCTGATCCAGGAAATTCTCGACTACGCCCGATACATGGAACCCAAGCTGACGGACGAGGACTTCAACGACATTGTCGCCTCCTGCCTGTATTTCATTGATGTCAAGGCAGACAGCCATGGGATCAAGATTGAAAAAGAGTTGGCGTCCGACTTGCCGCGTGTCATGCTGGACCGACAGCAGATCAAGCAGGTCCTACTCAATCTTCTCCTCAATGCCATGGACTCAATGGCCGGAGCGGGTGGGCGCTTACGCGTTCAAACCCGCAAGCTGGTAAAGCCGGAAGGGACCGTCTGGGCCCACATCGAGATCGAGGATACCGGTGAGGGAATTCAGGATACGAATCTCGAACACATCTTCGACCCGTTTTTCACGACGAAACACGAGAGCGGAGAACACGAAGGAACGGGACTTGGCTTGACGATCGTCCATCAAATTATTCAAGAGCATCACGGCAAGATCCGGGTAAAGAGCTCGGTCGGTGTCGGCACCACGTTTTTCGTGAGCCTGCCTGCGTTACCTGCATAGCCCCAACACCCTATGGACACCAGTATGAAAAAACGAGTGCTGTTGATCGATGATGAGGCCCGAGTCAGGGCCTCATTGAAAGCGGTGCTGGAGCCGACCTACGAAACGATCCAAGCCGCCGATGCCCAGGAGGGCCTCGAGCTGTTTCGCAAAGAAGCCCCCCACCTGGTCCTTCTGGACGTCATCCTGCCGGGCACTGACGGGCTGTCGGTACTCCAAACCATGCGCGCCGAGGACCGTACGGCACCGGTCATCATGCTGACAGGAACGAAATCAGTCAAAACCGCCGTCGATGCGATGAAGTTCGGCGCGGCCGACTATCTGTCAAAGCCCTTCGACGTGGAAGAACTCCGCATCATCGTCGAGCGTGCGCTCAATGACCAGGAACTCCAACAGGAGGTAAAACAACTCCGTGCGCAAGTCGTTCGGCGCTACGCCTTCCACAACCTGATCGGCAAGAGCCCGTCGATGCAGGACATCTACACCAAGATCGAACAAGTCGCCGACAGCCGCACGACTGTCCTGATCGCCGGCGAGAGCGGCACGGGGAAGGAACTGGTCGCCAAGGCGCTCCACTATAATAGCGGCAGGCGCGAGCGCCCTTTCATCGCGTTGAACTGCGCAGCCCTTCCTGAAACGCTCATCGAGAGTGAGCTGTTCGGCCATGAGAAAGGCTCGTTTACGGATGCCACGGCCCGTCGAGTCGGGCAATTTGAACTCGCCAATACCGGCACACTCTTCCTCGACGAGATCGGCGACCTCAGCGCCATGACGCAAGCCAAGCTGCTGCGCGTCTTGCAAGAACGAGAATTCACCAGAGTCGGCGGGGTGCAATCCATCAAGGTGGATGTGCGCATCATGGCGGCGACGAACCAGAATCTCGAGGAACTCGTTCGCAAGGGGCAATTCCGCGAAGACCTCTACTACCGCATCAACGTCATTGCGCTGTATCTGCCCCCGCTCCGGGAGCGTGGTGAAGACATTCCGCTCCTCGCCAAACATTTTCTGGCCAAACGAATCGAAGAAGACAATCGGCCACCCCAAGAGTTCTCCAAAGATGCCGTCGATCTTCTGTCCCGCTATCCCTGGCCGGGCAATGTTCGAGAGATGGAGAACATCATCGAACAGGCGTTCATTTGGTCCAAGGGATCGGACACCATCACTCCCGAACATCTCCCGACCATTCTCAAGTGCGACACCCGTTCCTCTTCACTCCGCGACGACACTCTCGCCGGGCGACTGTCGCTCGAAAAAGCTGTCATGGAATTCGAGCGCGAAATTATCTTGGATGCCCTAAAACGAACTAACTACATCCAAACCCATGCCGCCAACCTGCTGGGAATCAGCCGCCGGATGCTCAAGTACCGCATGGACACGCTGGGAATCGGCCGACCTGATCAGGAAGTCAGCACCGAACCTTCGGCCGTGGTGCAGGAATAGCACATCCACTCCCCCCACTGCGTCTTTTTTGCACAGTTGGGCATGGGATTTTCTTGCTGAGATACGTAGTGTTTCCTTCAAGAAAACTACATATGGGCCTCAATCATGCACAAGCCACACTCCGTTGAGACAGGGATGCTAACTCACTGAAATGGAACAAGAATTGCTTTAGAAATACGTAGTTAGCCATAGAGAACACCTATGAACTTACCTGTGACTCCGGAGCCGGCAAAGAATAAGCCGACCTTGCTCGTGGTTGACGACGAGGCAGGACCTCGTGACGCCCTGAACGTGATTCTCCGCCCCTTTTTCAATATCCGGACAGCGGAATCAGCCGGTGCAGCGATTGACGTGCTGAACTCCCAGCCGATCGACCTCATCACACTCGATCAGAAGCTTCCAGATCGCCAGGGCATCGATCTCCTTCAGGACATCAAGCATCACCATGCCGGCGTTGAGGTCATCATCATCACCGGGTACGGGAGCCTAAAGTCCGCCATGGAAGGGATACGCCATGGTGCCGCTGGCTACCTGCTCAAACCTTTTAACGTCACGGAATTGCTTTCCCTCGTCAACCAGACACTCGAAAAGAAACAACGGCTCGATTTTCTCAGGAAAGCTCTCAAGACATCAACCGGCCTCTGGGGATCAGAAGCAGAATGCGCGCAAGCATGGAAGGAGTTACTCGCGGGATACCAGGCGATCGGGAAACCGACGTCAGACCATGCGTCCAACTCCGAATCCATGCCGAACCTTCTCCCTCTACTCTCCGACCTGCTTGAAGCCAAGGATCGCCAGTTGCTCAACCACTGCAGCCGAGTCAGTTTCTACTCCACACTCTTGGCCAACCGCATCAATCTCACACTCGCTGAGCAGAAATCGTTGGCGCTGGGGGCGTTCCTCCACGACATCGGTAAGATCGGGCCTGAGACCTATCAATTTGCCGACGATGAAATCGCTGTGACCGGAGAGGCTGTCGGCAATCGACACCACCCGGAGCAGGGTGCGAAACTCGTGTTACCGCTGGGACTTCCAGCAGAGGTAGGACAGATTATTGCCTATCACCATGAACAGTGGAATGGCTCAGGCTATCCATTTGGACTTCGGGAAGAAGGAATTCCCCAACTGGCCCGCATTGTCTGTCTAGCCCAAACGTTCGACCATCTGACCGCGGAACTTCCTGGCCGGACGCCCCTCTCGATTGATGACGCCTGCCAACGGATGCTTTCGTATGCCGGCACCCACTTCGAACCAAAGTTGACCGAACTCTTTGCGCGCGTGGTCCAGGAATGCAAGGCATCCCTTCCTGCCATGGCAATGGCGACTACTCCGACCGACCGATCCGACTCCTAACGGAATGCTGAAAAAGTCCGCCAGTGCCACGGAGCGTGGCGCGTGAAGCGCGAGACAGGCGCGAAAGGCTCGACGTGGGGGGATTGACTTCCCACCTCCTTTGGCCCGTCTCGCTCGTCCCGCCTGTCTCGCGCGCAAAAATAGTTTTTCCGCAGTCTGCTCACTCAGACCGCTTCCCCTTGGCCCCCGCGATGAGTTCCGCTGCCGTTTCACGCACTTTTTTCGTAATGGTCAGACCGCTTAGCATTCTGGCGATTTCCTCTTCTCGCCCCATCCCCTTGAGCGCTCTGACCGACGTGGATGTCCGTTGACTCTCCAGCCCTTTTTCCACAAGCAGATGGTGCTCCGCCTGGGACGCGACCTGAGGAAGATGGGTGATGCAAAACACTTGATGGAACGATCCAAGCTTGCGCAGTCTTGTTCCCATGGCTGCAGCAACTGCCCCACCGACTCCCATATCGATTTCGTCAAATACCAAGACCGGAACCTGGTCCATCTCGGCCAACACCGTCTTGAGCGCCAGCATAATACGCGAGAGTTCCCCGCCGGACGCCACACGGCCCAAAGGTCTCGGCGGTTCACCCGGATTGCCTGAGAGAAGGAACTCCACTCGATCACGCCCAGCCGGTCCGACCCCCTCGGCCGACTCATCGCTCGAGACCGTGACCTGAAATATCGCCTGCTCCATTTTCAACGCCGCCAGCTCCGCTCCCACAAGCGTCGTCATTCGTTTGGCCGCGTCATTTCGTTTCTTAGACAGCTGCTGTGCCAGCGTGAGGAGACGGCGGGCCTCTTCGTCCAGCTGCGCGGTCAACTCAGCAGTTCTTTCTTCATGATTGTCCAATAACTGAAGTTCCTCCTGCACCCGTCTACCAGTCACTAATACCGCCTCAACCGACCCTCCATACTTTTTCTTCAACCGTTGGATCAGGTCGAGTCGGTCCTCCACGACAGCCAGTCGATCAGGATTGGCCTCTAACTGTTGTGCGTAGTCGCGCAGCCGCCCGGCAAGTTCTTTAAGTTGGATCGCCGACTCCGAAGCAGCCTGTTCACAATCACCCATCGCCGGATCGGTCTGGGCCAATTCTGCAAGGGTTCGTCCGATCCGCCCCAGCCTGGTGAGAACAGCCTGCTCATCCGCCTGCAACTCGGCATGAGCCTCGTGGGCCAATTCCCTGAGCCGATGCGCATGTACCAGTCGCTGCCGCTCGCTACGGAGCCGCTCTTCTTCATCAGGCAACAGGCCGGCTTGTTCGATCTCCTGGGCCTGGAATCGCAACATATCTTCACGTCTTGCACGATCGATGACGTCACTCTGCAAGGCATCCAACTGCGTGCGGAGTTCCTTCCATTCCTGGTAGGCCCGCTCGTACCTCCCGCGTAGCTCGTAGAGGCGTCCGAAGGCATCGAGGGCGTCTAATTGTTGGGCGGTGGCCAACAGCGATTGCTGCTCATGCTGGCCATGGATATCGACGAGGGTACCCCCAAGTTCTTCGAGCACACGCAGGGGGCACAGGCTGCCGTTGACGTACACCCGGTGGCGACCCGATCGGGAGAGCACGCGCCGAAGAATCAGCTCAGATTCGTTCTGACCGATGATTTCGTGTAGCCGCAGGCGTTGAAGGAGTGGATGGGTGTCTGGGAGGTGAAAGGCTGCTTCCAGCTGGGCCTCGTCTTCTCCGGATCGGATCTGGTCGGTCGAGGCTCGCCCGCCGACCAGCAAGGCGATGGCATCGATGAGGAGAGATTTACCGGCCCCGGTCTCCCCAGTCAGGACCGTAAACCCTGACTGGAATTGAAGACTGAGCTGCTCAATGAGCGCGAAATTGACAATGCGCAACTCGGCGAGCATTGCGGCGGGTGACTACAATCCTTAGGCTGAGCCGGCTGGTTGCGCCAGCAGCGAATCGATCATTTCCTTGAACTGCCGCTTCGGTCGCGCCCCAACAAGTTTCTCCACGACCTGGCCGTTCTTGAAAAACAGAATCGTCGGGATACTCATGACCTGATAGCGGCCTGCGACTTCCGGATTTTCATCAGTATTGAGTTTCCGTACCTTCACCTTCCCCGCATACTCTTTGCCCAATTCCTCGATGATTGGAGCGACCATTTGGCAAGGACCGCACCAGACGGCCCAGAAATCTACCATCACGAGTTGAGAGGCCTTCATGACCTCTGCGTCCCACGTTGCATCTTCGACCTTCAGTGCATCACCTGCCACGTCGCATTCCTCCTTCGCTGAGTGCACGATAAACATTAAACTAGGACGGCATCGTATACCAGCCCTCTTCGAGGAGTCAAATCTCTCGTCCGGTCATATAACATGACCAGGGCCAGCAGAATAGCCGAGCGAGACTGGTGAGATTGGTTGATCTGGTTTATCTAGTTTATTTTGTTCATCTGGTTAGAGTAGTTCAACCAAACAAACCAAACAGACCAGATAAACAAGTGAGACCGCCGGTCTTCGCGCTTCACTAGGCATCACACGAGCCATTCATTCAGACAATCTGTTCATCGTCCATTCCCGCCCATCTCAGGCTGGGGCATGGTCGATTGTGGCCTCCCGTACGGCCCTCCCGGCACAGCCCAGGGCAGACCTTTCTCCCCGATCAGCAGCGGACTGAGGATATTTCTAACCACTGCCGTGCCGAAGTTCTCCGTCCAGCCGATTCCGGTCAGGCTCAACATGAAGTTATACACCTGGCGATCGGGGAACTGTAAATAATAGAGCCCCAGCGACCAACACTTGCAGGGATTCTGGTAGAGAGCGACGACATCATACTCCGGGCTCCTGCCGTTCTTCACATCGTAGTAGCCCTTCGCGCCGACCGTCCAACCCCACGGCGTGCGAAACGCCCCTCCCGCTGTGACAAATTGAAGCTCAGGGGTGGGGGCATAGACCTCATTGAACGAAATTGGATTCCACACGTCTCCGCGACGTACACGATTACCATCGTGCGTGAAGCGCTGCCCCACTTGGAGATACCAGTAGTTGGACTGCTGAACCCGGAGGTCGGTATTGAATTGACTCACCGACGATCGGTAGGGATCGAAAAACGTATCGATGGTCAGATACTGGTTGATGGCAGGCTGCTGACCTGGGACAGCCCCGGCGGCGGCACTCGCTAACTGAGCCTGCGTGAACTGAGGGGTCGTGTTGCCGATCACGACCCGCATCCAGAGATCGGAAAGTTTCTTTCCCTCAATCGCCACCGTTGCCGGCTGCAGCGGTTGCGTAATCGAACCGAGCAGCGGGGAGGCGCCAGGCGTGAAATCCCGAGCTCTCGTTTGCACGGCACCCACGTGATAACTCTGGGCCATCGTGAAATCCAGCCAATTGAAACTGCTGCTGCCCGCTTGCTCCAACAGCCGGCTGCGGATCGCATAGGTCAGCAAGTTTTTCTTCGGCAGATCGTCCACCTGATCGATCTGCGTAATCTTCGACTGGTCGGTGGGAGGCACATACTCGTAGACCACGCTCGGCTCGATCGTGTGCAGGAACGATCCACCATCACCCACACCGAATCGACGGCTGAGCTTCGAGGTGGCTTCGATGCCGGCCCAGAACGTCTCCCGGTGCTGGCTATTGTTCGATTGGACGCCTCTCGTGTAATAGACCTCCCGGACCTTGGCTTGCGGTGTCAGACCAACGATATGCCCAAGATCGATGACATCGGTGGAGAGACCGGGCAACACATCTACCCGGTTCACGTTGAAACCTTCCTCGCGATAGAAATTCACATAGTTTCCATCCATGCCGAACAGGAGCGGCGAACTGAAGAGCGACATGTTCGGAAGACTATAGCCCGCTTCCGGCAACCGCTGAAACGTATCGGGGCCTCCGACTCGCAACGGTTGTAGATACTGGCCGAGCAAATAGAGATTCCCATAGGGCAGCCGTTGCACGGTCAACAAGTTTGACTCTTTGCTGGGCAAGGCCCGTTGCGTTCCCGAGTTGCTCAACTGTTGCAGATAATTCCGGTCGGTCACCAAGTTGGCTTGGACACGAAGCAACAAGTCCGGCGTGATTTGCTGTGTATGTGTCCCTCTGATCAGAGCCCGAGCCTGCTCCGCATCTTGTCCCGTCTGGCTCACGCCGGACACATTCGGCAACTCTGTCTGCTGCAAGGCACTGACGAGCCACTGCCCCTTCGATTTCCGGTCCAGCACATAGCGATATTGCAAATCGCTCCCGTAGCCGAGGCCGCTGTAATAGTAGGGAGAGATCGTCAGGTCCTGGCTAGGATTGATGGCCCAAAAGAAGCTTTCTTGGAGGTGCATGCCAAAACGATTGTCGTACCCGACAATGGGAATGAGGAACCCGGTGTGTCGCTTGGAGAGCGGATACGTCAACGTGGGAATAGGAATCACTGGGACATCGTTTACGCAGAGCCATCCACCTGTAAACGCCACATTGTCGCCTGCATTCAAGTCAAGATCCTTGAACTGAAACCGCCAGGCCGGCGTCTCACCTTCCTGTGCATCGCAGTTCGTAAACCGGCCCTCTTTCACCCGATAGTGGTCCTCTGAAAACCGTTGAATGAGATGCCCCTCCACCGAGGTATTCGTGGATCTGAGATACATCCGTCCATGTGTGACCACCCCAGCCTCAGTATTCACGTTGAGTTCCACCCGTTCGGACGCGAGATCGGATTTGGGATCGGTGAGTCGAACGTGGCCCGTGGCAATCAATACGCCGGGCAATGCCTGGATGGTCATGTGATCGGCCGTCAGACGCAGGGTGCCCTGGTTGACTACTACCGAGCCATCGGCTTCGTAGACTTCTTGTTCCTGTAGATAATCGATTCGTTCTGCAGTGATATCGAGCGGGAGCGCACCGGAGGATGTTGTCGCCGCTGCGGAACCTCCCCCACTCCCTGCAGCACCCCCTACAAGCGGAAGCAACAGCCCCAACATCAACCAACCAACCAGGCACATCCACAGCCGCGTCGCGATCCCTGCCATGTCAGCCCCGAAGCGGCGAAAGCTCACAGCCACGGAGCCATGCCTTGCACTCTCCCACGAGCATGAGCGATCCTGTGACGCACACTAGACCGTCCGGCGTCGCCAGCTGTCTGGCCAGCGCTATCGCATCACTGAGAGACGGCACGACATGCGGATGAGGAAGCAGACCTTCGAGCAAGGCTCGGAGTTCCTGCGCGGTTGCAGAGCGTGGAAGATCCGCCTGCGTCAACACCACCTCATCGACAAGGCCGCTGAGAGTTTCGACAAAACCACGATGATCCTTGTCGCGCATCATCCCAAGGACAAGGACCACAGGGCGGGACGGATGAGATCGATCAGAGCGCGTGAGGTAGTCGGCTAAGGCCGTGGCAGCAGCAGGATTATGCGCGCCATCCAGCAGGATCGTGGGACGACGATCGACCACTTCCAATCGTCCGGCCCAGTTGACCCCACGCAGTGCCGCGCTCACCGCCTCGGCCGTGACAGCAATCCCCTGAGGGGCCGCCGCCCCCAACAGCGCCAGCGCACAGGCGGCGTTATCAAGTTGGTGGCGACCCTCCAGGGCACAGGTCAGTCCGTCATATTGCATACCCAGACCGCGATAGGAAAATTGCTGGGGCCCCTCTCCCTCTGTGCGAAAATCCTCATTCAGACGAAACACCGGGGCTTGCCGCTCCCTTGCCACCTGTTCGATCGTCCGCCACGCGTCATCTTCAAGTCGCCCCAGCACCACAGGCACCCCCGGTTTAATAATGCCGGCCTTCTCGAACGCGATCGATGAGAGTGTGGTCCCCAAATATTCCTGATGATCGAGGGAAATTGTCGTCACCGCACAGGCCATGGGCATGACCACGTTGGTGGCATCGAATCTTCCGCCCAATCCAACCTCCAACACTGCCACGTCGACCACTGAATCGGCAAAGTGCTGAAACGCCATCGCCGTCGTATATTCAAAAAAGGTCGGCGACAGGTCCGGTTCGCAGAGGGTCTGAAGTTGTTCGGTCAATTGTGCCACCTGCGATTCAGCAATCATCTCGCCGTTCACGCGGATCCGCTCTCGGAACTCCACGAGATGGGGCGAGGTATAGAGTCCCACTCGATACCCTGCCGCCTGCAACACGGCGGCGGCCATCGCCGCGGTGGATCCCTTTCCATTCGTTCCGGCGATGTGCAGTGTTCGGTACCTGGTCTGCGGCATGCCGAGTCGCACCATCAACGCCGTCATCGTCGCAAGACCCAGTTTGATGCCATGCCTTTGCAGGCGATACAAATAGGCCACGGCAGAGGAATAGGTCATGGTGTAACCAGGCAGGAAGGAAGCTAACCAGGATTCTTCATGAAGGGTCCGGACTTAAAAATGGGCGACGAGGGTGCTTAAGGTTTCTTTCAGCTGTTTGCGCTCCACGATCATATCAATCATGCCATGCTCCAACAGAAATTCCGCTCGCTGAAACTGATCCGGTAGCTGCTGTTTAATGGTCTGCTCGATCACGCGGGGACCGGCAAAGCCGATCAGCGCTTTCGGTTCGGCCAGAATCACATCTCCCAACATGGCGACGCTGGCGGTGACGCCCCCGAACGTAGGATCGGCTAACAGACAAATAAACGGGAGTTTGGCCTCGCCCAGCTTGGCGACAGCGGCAGAAGTCTTGGCCATCTGCATCAGGGAGAGAATCCCCTCTTGCATCCGGGCTCCTCCGGAGGTCGTGACCAGAATGACCGGCAACCTGGCCTCCAGTGCGCGATCGATCGCCCGGCAGATCTTTTCCCCGACGACCGATCCCATGCTGCCACCCATAAAACTGAAGTCGAATACGCAGAGCACTACACGACGGCCGTTCATCATCCCTTCGCCGATCATCATGGCATCTTTGCGGCCGGTCTTCTCCTGGTGTGCCTTCACACGATCCTTGTACGATTTCGTGTCCTGAAAGTTCAGCGGGTCCTGGGGGCCGAGCTCCGCATCCCACTCTTTGAACGTCCCGAGGTCGACCAAGAGCGCAATGCGCTCCATGACAGAAATCGGGAAATGGTAGTCGCACTTCGGGCAGACCTTATTATTACGCTCGACTTCTTTGCGATAGACGATTTCTCGGCAGTGGTTACACTTGAGCCACATCCCTTCCGAAATCTTGGATCGCTTTGGAGGTTCAGGCTCGGTCGTTTTCTGTTTTTTAAACCAGGCCATAACGCGCTCCTCTTAGTCGCAAGCGGGACTCGCGAGACTTGCGCGAAAAGCGCGACAGGTGAGGCAGGCTGAAGGCTGAAGTATTCGGACCTTCGAACCTAGAACTTCAACTTCGAGTCGCGCCTGTCGCGCACGTCTTGCTTGTCTCGCTCACAGTTCACGAACGATGGCAGAATACCATAGCCGCCGTCATGACGCACGTAGATTTCCCGTCGATGAAAGTGAAGATGGGACATCAGTAGACCTGGTTGCCGAAGGCGATGTGAAACATCATAGTGAGTCCGACGGCAACGCTCCCAAGACTCGCCAGCCCCTGGACCGCGAGAAAGACGGGACGCCCGAGGTTCAGCGACCACAACACCGGAAGGCTCACGACCATCCCGACCAGCATCATCCCCATGATCGAGCCAAGCCCGAACACCGCGATATACGTCAGACCTTCCGACACCGATCGCGCAGACGACAACACGATCAACAACAACGCCGCTGACCCGGCCAGACCATGAGCCATGCCGATACAGAACGGACGAACGGAATCACGCCACCAGTGTACATGTCCGTGATCCTCGACCACCGCATGACTATGCAGGTGCACGTGCCGTTCACCATCATGGTCGTGCGTATGCACATGCCAGCGTTCTCGGACCAATCGCACCCCGAGTATCCCGCCGAGGAGCACGAGCATGGCGCCGACGCCAAACTCGGCTGCCAACGCGAAGGGTTCAGGAATCGGCACGCGGAGCACCAACACCACCGCCCCGACCAGCAACAATACCACCGTATGTCCGAGCCCCCAACTGAATCCAATCATGCCGGAGGCGCGGAGCGAGGGCCGTTGCGCGAGCACCGTGGATACGGCAGCGACATGGTCCGTGTCCAAGGCGTGGCGAAGCCCCAGTACGAACCCGAGTCCTAAGATGGTCAGGAATTCAGTATCCAGCATGCCGGCATCAACAGGGAGTCCCCCTGTGGCACAGGTGTCGGCGGCGAGATGGGACGTCAGCCGCCTCGAACGTGCATTTCGAGATGTGGGTTTTCGCGAAGTTTCTCAATACCGATGAGCCCCCTGACACGCAACCCGTCCCGTTCAAGCGCCTTGCGCTCTTCTGCGCCTCGGTCGCGGCGGCCTTCCCAGCCTGCTCGGATCAAGGCACGCATCTCGTCCGCAGAGGCACCGGCGCGGAGGAATTTGCGCAGATCCGTTCCCGTCGTCGCGTACAGACAGCGGTACCACATGCCATCGGCGGTCACCCGGCTGCGATCGCAGGTCGCACAGAACGGTGTGGTCGTCGAAGGAATAATCCCAAAGGTTGTCCCATCCTGCAGCAAAAATCGTTGAGCCGGCGCAGCTCCCCGATCAGGCATCGGCTCGATCGTCCCATAGTGCTCGCTCAGCAGGGTGAGCATCGCGGCTCGGGAGAACACTTTCTGTTGAGACCACTCGTTCGCACCACCGACATCCATATACTCGATAAACCGAACTTCCGCCTGCACCTGCTTGCCAAACTCGATCAGCGCGACCAACTCATCGTCGTTGAACCCCCGAATCGCCACCGTATCGAGTTTTAAGCCGGTGAATCCCACCCGAGCCACTGACTCAATCCCTTCCAACACGCGCGCAAACTCATCATGGCGGGTCAGTTGACGAAATCGTTCCGGTCTTAGCGTATCGAGGCTGACCGTGACGCGGTGAAGTCCTGCCTCATACAGCGCCTCAGCCTGGTCCGCCAGAAGAATGCCATTCGTCGTGAGCGCGATATCCGTCACCCGCCTGTTTTGGAGCAACAGGCGAATCAGCTGAGGCAAATTGCGTCGAAGCAAAGGCTCTCCGCCGGTCAGCCGCACGCGATCCACGCCGAGGTCAGTGAAATAGCCAGTCAGGCCTGCCATTTCCTCATGAGTCAGCACATCTTCGCGCGGCAGCCAGACATAGTCCTTCTCCGGCATGCAGTACTTGCAGCGGAGATTGCATCGATCCGTCACGGACAAACGCAGGCTGCGAAGCGGTCGGCCAAAAATATCGCCGACTGGCACCACAGAATTGCTGGCTATTGCTGACTTCAACAGCGTCCCCCTTGCCTCAGAAAATGATTCACGCCTTACCCCGTACGCCTCACGTCCCTAAGGGTGTTCCTCCACCCAGACTTCGCCTTCAGGCGTGTGTTCGAGTTTCCAGATCGGCGTGATTTGTTTCAATTCATCGATCGCCCATTTGCAGGCATGGAACGCCTCGGCCCGATGCTCAGCCCCCACGACAATCAGCACGATATTTTCGCCGATACCGATTTCGCCATACCGGTGGAGGATCGCGACCTCGATAATGTCGAAATCCTTCAACGCCCGCTCGCGGATTTCGCGCAGCGTCTTTTGTGCCATTCCTTCGTAGTGCTCGAAGGTGATGTTGTCGATATCGCGCCCTTTGGAGCGATCACGGGCAATACCAAGAAATGTCGCAATGCCGCCGATGCGCTTCGACCGGCCTCGCACCCGCTTGATCTCCGCGTCAACGGAAAAATCTTCCCGTTGTACACGGACAAACTGACCATCGTCACCGGTCTGATCCATTGGGCATCCCCCTGCGAACGGCGGCAGCAAGGCTACTTCATCGCCATCCTGAATCGTCGTATCTTCGTGCGCGATTTCTTGATTGACCGAAACGAGGACTTTTTTCTTCTGAATCAGTTCCCCGATATCGGGATATCCAGTTTCTAACACACCGACGAGGTCTTTCACCCGTCTTCCATTGGCGAGGTTCAGGGACAAAGTTCCCTGATTCCCTGCCAACATTTTCGTCATCCCAAAGAGGCGAACCGTGATCATGTAGTACCCACATCAGCCCCTTGAAGCTGACTAGCTTAACGCCTTGTAAATATGCCTGATTTTCCACCAGACTTTGAAAGCAAACAGATGTCGCTGAAGCTCATCCCACGATCGATGGCCTTGCACATATCGTAGATCGTGAGCGCCGCGACAGAGGCCGCCGTCATCGCTTCCATCTCCACCCCAGTCGGCCCAGTCGTCTTGACTGTCGCAGTGATCGTGATAGAGCACCGTCCTTCGCGATCCGGCTGAGGTTCTTCTTTGAATGAGATGTCGACGCTGGTGAGGAGAATCGGATGGCACATGGGAATGAGGTCTGGAGTCTTCTTCGCCCCCATTACGCCGGCGACCTGCGCGACGGACAAGACATCACCCTTGGCAATCTTGCCTCGTTGAATCTTTTCAAGAGTTTCGGGCTGGAGAAGGACTGTGGCCTGAGCCGTCGCGGTCCGCTCAGTCGAGCCTTTGGCGCTGACATCGACCATCCGCGCCCGCCCCGACTCGTTGAAGTGCGTAAATTCTGCCATTTTGTTAGCTGAATCAGGGCGTTGTAGGAAGAAACGTGAGGTGATTATAGGAGCCGGCGGAAAGGGCAGTCAAGGGCGAGAGGGGGGTGGCCTGGTGAACCCCCTTTGCTCGCAGAGGGCGCACGGTGAAACGGTGCACCCTCGATGCGCGCAGTTGGGGATTCAACCAGGCCGCCCCCCTAAAAGGGAAAAAGATAGATTGGGAAAACCCGTGTGGTCCTGTGCTCCCGGAGCATGAGGGGGTAAGGGCAGCTCCAGTAATCCTCTGTGCTCGCGGAACCCCCACGATGAAGCGGTGGTCGTTCGACGCGCGCAGTGGAGGATCACTGGAAGCC
>CAZPWD010000009.1:14770-25369 GCA_964590025.1 uncultured Nitrospira sp. | reverse complement strand
ATTTCGCCGTATCTCCTTTGCCTCGTCACGAAGCCAATGTCGGACAGGTTCCTAGCAACTTGTGCCAATACCTTTGCCAGTGAGGTGAGGTCCGTGAAACGTCCGATCCGACAATCGACCAGAAAACCAGTGATAGGTGTCATGGGTCCGGCCAAGGCCGGTATCCGAGAATTGGCCGACGCCAAAAGTTTGGGAGAACTCATCGCACGTCAAGGATGGGTGGTGTTGACGGGAGGGCGCGCGAGCGGTGTGATGGACGCAGCCAGCGAGGGGGCGAAGTCGGTGCCCGGCAGCTTGACGATCGGGATTCTGCCGGATGGCAAGGCACGGGTGTCTCGGTTTGTAGACGTGGCGATTGTTACGGACCTGGGCCAGGCGCGCAACAACGTGAACGTCATGTCCAGCGACGTCATCGTGGCCTGTGGGCTCGGCGGCACTGGAACGGTCTCAGAAGTTGCACTGGCATTGAAGGCCAAGAAGACCGTGATTCTGTTGGGGGCCGACAAGGCTGGGGTGGGCCTGTTCAAAAATCTCGCGCCACATCTCGTCCATGCCGCTGCCTCGCCCGAAGAGGCTGTCAGGCTGATCGGCGATCTGCTCTAGCCCGTGAAGTGTGAGCGAGACAAGCAAGACGTGCGCGACAGGCGCGACTCGAAGTTCCGAAAACTTCAGCCTTCAGACCATCTCACCCGTCCCGCGTTTCCCGCCAGTCTCGCGTGTCTCGCGCGGCTATCCTGCGGGTCAAGCCAACAGTTCCCAAACGTCCACTCTGTGCAGATCACGCCACAGTGCGTCATGTGGCATAGCCGTCGTTTTCCCTATCCTATCCGCACGTTAGTGGAGACCCATCTCGGCACGGATCTTGAGACTTTTCAGGCCTCTATGAAGGTTGTCTTGTGCACCGGGATATAACCGCACACCATGGCCATCGACAACACAAGGAGCGGACCGCTCTGTTCACGCCTGCTGCGCACCCTCTGTGCGCTGGTGATGCTGCTGTGCTTGCTGATTGCCGCCGTTCCCACGCCAACGCGGCCCGATTACGAGGGCGCCCACCCTCGGTATTCTAAACAGGAAATCCATCGGGCCATCGCGTGGTACTCCAAGAAATATCGTATTGACCCTGCCCTGCTGCGCGCTGTCATCAAGACCGAATCGGATTTTCGCCAGCATGCCGTGTCTCGCAAAGGTGCGGTCGGCTTGATGCAGCTGACGCCGGCTACCGCGGCCACGTTGCGTGTGAGCGACGTCTACGATCCCATCCAGAATATCCGCGGAGGCGCTAAGCAGCTGCGGCATCTGTTGAACCTCTACCAAGGCGATCTTCCCTTGGCCTTGGCGGCCTACAATGCAGGGATCCATCGGGTTAAAGATCGCAGAGTTCCGCGCATTCGAGAAACCCATGCCTACGTAAGGAAAGTGCTGCGGTACTATGAGGTATTCCGTTCTCACCCGCAGCCTTCTCCTAAGAGATAAAGCTCCCCGCAGCAGCCTGCTCCGCCTTCGTAGCCACTTCGGCTACGAAGGCCGGAAGCTACAGAGCCATCCTTTCACGCGGTGGAGAGACGGGGAGATAGCTGGAGCTGAGGGGAGATCTAGGCGATTGGTTTCTTAGAGCTTGGCCTTCATAATAATGGATCGGACTCGTTCACGTTGGGCCAATCTGATTCCCGTAAACTCGAGACCGAAATTTGCGCCTTTGACCCACCGCACCAGGGCTTCGTCGATGCGCAGAGGCCATTGCTGGTCGTGAAGGAACAGGGACAGGCGGAGTACCATGCCAACCTGCACCTGGATAAGGGATGTCGCCTGACAGCCGTTCGTGGAGAGATCGAGGACCGTCGCCTCGCCCTCAAAGTCATCCTCTCCAAAAAAGAACATACGGCAACTCAGGTTCAGACGGCGGCCCCGACGTTCCGCCATCGCGGCTTCGTTGTCAGAGCCTAAAGCTCGGCTGGACCTGGGGTCCTCCGTGGCCATGGATCATGTCCTTCCTCTCAATAACCCAGAGAAGAAATAAATCGACTATAAAACTACTTTACCGAACGAGTTGTCGGCCCGCCTTCCTCAGGAGGAGTAACCAGGAAGAGGGGCCAACAGGGTCCTGATCGCAGTATAGCCAATTAGTTTATGTATGTAACAAAAACCTCTTAATCCGCAATCGTATCCGAATCGACCTCTTCCACGGTCGCGTAGAAAGAGGGCTTGACCTATCTGGAACTGCTCTGCGACAAGAGAGACTCTTTGACCAAGGAGGAGTGCGTCGATGAAACAGCACATCAACCAACGAATGGCCACATTGGCTCATTCGGAGATTCGAGCGATGACCCAGGCCTGTGTCCAGGCGAAGGGCCTCAACATGGCACAAGGAGTCTGCGACACCCCGGTTCCACCGGTGGTGCTTCGAGCCGCGGCGCAGGCGATGGAGCGCGGGAAGAATGTCTACTCGCGATTCGATGGGTTGCCCGAACTGCGGCAGGCGATCGCCAAGAAGCTTGCGCAGTACAACGGCATCGCGGCTGACCCCGAAACGGACGTGACCGTCAGCGCGGGGGCCACCGGGTCCTTTCATTGTGCCTGCCTGGCGCTGCTCAATCCCGGCGACGAGGTCATCCTCTTCGAGCCATACTATCAGTATCACATCAGCGCGCTGCTGGCGGTTGAGGCGGTTCCGGTGACGGTGAAGATGCAGGCTCCCGATTGGACCTTTTCCGTAGCCGATATCGAGCGCGTGATCACGCCCCGAACCAAGGCGATCATCGTGAATTCGCCTAGCAATCCATCCGGGAAAGTGTTCAGCCGGCAAGAACTGGAGAGTATTGCAGCGATCGCACAACAACACGATTTGTTCGTGTTCACCGACGAAATCTACGAGTACTTTCTGTATGACGGTCGGACACATGTGAGCCTCGCAACCTTGCCGGGCATGGCCAACCGTACGATCACCATCGGCGGGTACTCCAAAACATTTAGTATCACCGGCTGGCGCATCGGCTACAGTGTCGCAGCAGCGCGGTGGGCACTGGCGATCGGAGCCATGAACGACCTACTCTATGTCTGTGCCCCGACGCCGTTGCAGGCGGGGGCGGCGGTGGGCATCCAGGAACTTCAGGACTCGTTCTACCGTGACCTGGCGCGCGACTATCAACGGAAACGCGATCGGTTCTGTCAGGCCTTGGCTAAGGCCGGCCTGACACCGTTGATTCCGCGGGGCGCCTACTATGTATTGGCCGACACGTCGCGCCTGCCTGGCACAACGGGAAAAGAGCGGGCGATGTTTCTCCTCGAGACGATCGGCTTGGCTGGTGTGCCCGGTGAAGCCTTCTTTTCCGGGGCTGACGGGAGGCAGTTCATTCGATTCAGCTATGCGAAAATCGATTCCGATATTGACGACGCTTGCCGGCGGCTTGCGCGGCTTGGCTAACAGGCTGTTAAAAAAGTCCGCCAGAACGAAGAATGTTGAGTTTCAGGCTAAGGTCGAGATAAAGAGAGTCTGATCTTCGCTCAACCTTGATCTCGACCTCAGCCTGCTTTACTTGGTGCGCCCATTTCGCTCGACCCCTTGTCTGTCCGTTCACCAAATGGTAAGTAGGAAGAAGCGATACGAGTTGAAAGGCCAACATGCTCCTACGATACGTCGGTGCCCCTCTCCTTTTCACCTGCGCAGTGCTCGCAGCAGCTTGCGCCAAGCCGGCGGTGCATCGGGCTACTCCCATGGATTCCCTTCCTCCATCGATGGCGTCTCAGCCCGGTGACCGCCATATCCTCGCCGGTGAATGGGAATATGTAGACGGCGCCGCAGTCCCGCTGGTACTCGACGAGCAGGGGAACGGTCACTATGTTTGGAAAGACGGGCGATTCGAGACACGCGCGCTCATCGGTCATACCTGGCACGGCATGTGGTTTCAGAAGGAGAATGACCGAGATGGTGGATTTATGGTCGAGTTCTCGCCAGATTTTTCAGAAGGGGAGGGACGTTGGTGGTATAGCCGCATCGGAACCGACCATGCACCCACGCAAAATGGCGGAACGTTTCATCTCAGCAAGAAGACCGCTCTTATGAACCACAGTGATACTCCACCGGCACCTTGAGAAGCTTCTCACGCCATAGCCGATGATCGGCAGGGAGCCTCATGGAAGGACGTAAGCATACCCGTTTCGCGGTGCAACTTCCTGTGTCGTTCAGTGGAGACCAGCTTTCCAACGGGGGCACGATCTTAAATTTGTCTGAGGAAGGTTGCGCCATCACTTCGGAAACCGTCGCCGGCGTTGCAGTATATCTACAGCTGACGATGCTACTCCGCGAGCGAGAGGATCCGGTCCAGGTCGATCTGGCAGCGGTCCGGTGGTCTGTTGCGACGAGGTTCGGTGTTGAGTTTATTAAGATTCGTCCTGAAGAGGGGGAGCGACTGAAGAAGTTCGTCGCGGCGCTGGAATCGACGACCTGAGCGCAGGCGACCGTAACGAAATTCGAGCAGCTATTTCATGGCGACGGCCCGGACTTGTTCATAGGTGGTCAGGCCGGCGAGCACTTTCAGAATTCCGTCCTGCAAGAGTGTAATCATCCCTTCCTTCGCGGCCAGGCTCTGCATCTCCGTCGTTTTGGCGCGGCTCTGGATCAGGTTTCGCAGTTCATCCGATCCGCTTAGGAGTTCGTGCAAGGCGATCCGACCTTTGAGGCCTGTCTGGTTGCAGGCTTCACACCCACGCCCTCGATAGAGCTGAAAGTCCTCGCGAGAGCCCACTCCGAGCGCCTCCCACGCGTGTTTACCGTACCCACGCACCAGTGTATCGTACTCTTGCGCCGTTGGATGGTACGTGTCTTTACACTTGACGCAGATCCGCTTGCAGAGGCGTTGAGCGAGCACCCCTAGCATGGCATCGGCGAAGTTGAAGGAATCGCATCCCAGGTCGAGGAGGCGGACCACAGTCTCGACCGCCCCATTCGTGTGTAATGTGCTCAAGACCAGGTGGCCGGTCAGCGAGGCCTCGATGGCCACATCGGCAGTTTCCTTGTCCCGCATCTCACCGATCATGATGACATCCGGGTCGGCTCGTAAGAACGCCCGCATGGCGGCGGCAAAGGTAAACCCGATTTTGGGATGGATCTGCACCTGCCGGAGGCCTTCTTGGCTGATCTCAATGGGGTCTTCCGCTGTCCAGATTTTCCGTTCATCTGTGTTTAGATGGCGAAGCAGGGCGTGCAGGGTCGTCGTTTTTCCAGATCCGGTGGGGCCCACGCACAATATGATGCCGTGCGGTTTCCTCACGATTTCCAGGAGCGTCGTGAGCGTGGCCGGAGCAAACTCCATAGCATCGAGAGGGAGGGGCTCCTTCGCCGCGAGCAACCGCATGACGATGTCTTCATTGTTGCCGGAGGTCGGTAGTGTCGCCACGCGCAGCTCGATTTCCCTATCCTGGTTCAGCTTGAACCGGATCTTTCCGTCCTGCGGTCTCCGGCGTTCGGAAATATCCAGATTGGACATGATCTTGATACGGGACACCAAGGCTCGACGATAGATCGCGGGAATCCGCATATAGGTGGAACATGTACCATCCACGCGAAAACGAATGGCTGTTTCCTTGCGATCCGAGTACGGTTCGATATGGATGTCGGACGCCTCGTGTCGGTATGCCTCGACAATGATCTGATGCGCGAGCCGTACGATCGCGGAATCGTTCTCGTCAATGACGTCAGAGTCGATGTCAGAAGACTGTTCCTGGTGAGCGTCGTTGACCAGCTCACCCAGCGTGTCCGCAATGGACCCACTGTCGGTTTCTCCGATCGTGGCGTTGAGGAACCGCTCGATGTCACGCCGCAAGCTCAAGGAATACCGTATTGTCAGGCCGGGGAAGGAGCGCTGAATGTCATGACCTCTATCGAGATCATGGGGGTTGTCGATCAGGACATCCAGGATGTCACCCTGCTGCTTCAGCGGGAGCCAGTGGTGTTTGCGAAGGTAATCGTGACTTAGATTATTGAGGAGTTGGGGATCAGCCAGGGTCCGTTCGTCGTACGGAATATAGGGGCAGTCGAAGAACGTGCTCAATGTTTTGCCTAGCGCCGCTTTCGGGATTCGGTATTTCTCGATCAGCAGTCCTTCCAAGTCGACCCATCCCTCCAGGGACTCCTGAACAGCTTTCACGAGATCCGCCTGGCGGATGAAGCCTTCGTGGATCAAGGGATCGTAGGCACGTGGTTCGATGGTTCTGTGGGCCGGCTTCTGCATTGTTCCTATTTCGTGGGTCCCGGAAGGAGCACGATGCCCGTTTCAGTGCACCGTTGGCCGTTCGTCACAACGGTAAGTATAGAGGTATTTTCGTCGTTCACAACGAATATCACAAAGGAAGCGCGATCCGAAGGCCGAAGTCCGAAGGTCGGGGTTCGAAGTTCCGAACACTTCAGCCTTCAGACCGCCTCACCCGTCCCGCTTTTCTCGCACGTCACGCGAGTCTCGCGCGGATACCGATAGGGCGATGGTCATGGAGCGGCTCGCTTTCGTTCTGGTTGCGAGTAGGCATGTTCGGCGTGGGTCTGGAGGTTGGCACGCAGGTCCTTGTCGGCCGTAGCGGCCACAGCGATGACGCCACGAAATTTCGGCGTCGGCTGATTGAAGACGAAGGGCTTCCCGGCCGCGTCGCTGATGGCACCGCCACTTTCTTCGATGAGCAGGACCCCAGCCGCGAGATCCCATTCGTTTTCCGGCTCGCTGGTGAAAGCGGCCTGGACGCGACCAGCGGCGACCAGGGCCAGTGCGTTGGCGATGGAGTACATGGGCCGGCACCGAGTGGTCTCGGCGAGCGTCGACCATCGGTCGCCCCGGAATTCCCACGCACTGACCATGATGACGGGATTGAAGTCATGAGCAGGCGAGAGGGTGACGCGTGCGCCGTTCAAGAACAGTCCGCCTCCGCGCACCGCAGTGAAGAGATCGTCGGTCGAGGGATTGAGGATCGCGGCGACGACCGGTACGCCTCGTTCGACCAACGCGGCAGAAATGCAGAACTCCGGCATCCGATTCACCAAGGCCTTTGTGCCGTCGATGGGGTCCACAATCCAGACGCGCGCGCGGGTGAGTCGAGCCGGGTCATCGGGGGACTCTTCCGAGAGCCATCCATCCTGTGGAAACTCCCGGCGCTGCATCTCATGCAGGATTCTGTTGACCTCGTGGTCCACAGTGGTGACCGGCGAACGGTCTGATTTTGTCTGCACCTCGAACCCAACCCTGACCAATTCACGCACCTTCGCGCCGGCGTTCCGGACCGCTACGACCAACGCTGCCAATTCTCGTTCCATGTTGCATGCCTCGCAGAGTGGAATGGGAAGAGTAGCAGGTCTCGCTGGATCGGCAAAGCGGAAAGACGGCAGCCGGCGACTTGCACCGACGGCCCTCTTGACCCTTGCGGAGAACCTGCGTACAAGCAGGGGGTCTTGTGAGGACTCTACCGATGAAGCTGGTCCAGAAACGATCCAGAAAGGCGGGGCTCCCCCCGGGCACCCTTGTCCATATCGGCGAGAAAAAAACGGACAAGGTCACGATCACGGTCTTCAACTACGCCGGTGCCCGCTGCGACGAACGCCAGGACCTGTCGCTCGATGTACTTGCGCCACCGACCGATGAGTCCGTCACCTGGGTGAATGTCGGGGGCGTCCACAAGATGGACATTCTGGAATCGTTCGGGAAGCAGTTTCAGCTCCACCCATTGCTCCTCGAAGACATTGCCAACACCGATCAGCGGCCGAAACTCGACGATTATGAGACCTGCTTGTTCCTCGTGATGAAGATGCTCTCAGTCACCGACCGACAGGATATCCTCGTCGAACAGGTGAGTCTGGTCCTCGGACGGAACTTTGTGCTGTCCTTCCAGGAAAACGGGACCGACGTCTTCACACCGGTGCGGGATCGTCTTCGTGGGAATAAGGGACGCCTGCGGCAATCCGGGGCCGATTACCTGCTCTATGCACTGGTCGATGCGATTGTGGATCAATACTTCGCTGTGTTGGAGGCGTTAGGCGAGAAGATCGAAGCGCTGCAAGATCTGGTGGTCAGCGATCCTAAGCCGGAGACGCTGCGCCAGATTCATTCCCTCAAACGGCAGTTGCTGTTTCTGCGGCGGGCGGTGTGGCCACTTCGTGAAGCGACGAACAATCTCTCCCGATCGGAATGCCCCTTCTTACAGGAATCAACGAAGGTATTCTTCCGAGATGTGTACGATCACATGATTCAGATCGTGGATACCATCGAGGCGCTTCGCGAAATGGTCTCGGCCAGTCTCGATATCTATCTGTCGAGCATCAGCTATCGGCTGAACGCCGTGATGAAGGTTCTGACGATCATTACGACGATTTTCATGCCGCTGACCTTCATTGTCGGTATCTACGGGATGAATTTCGAGCACATGCCGGAGCTGAAGTGGGAATGGGGCTACCCGCTGGTGCTTGGGCTGATGGTGGCGATCGCGATCGCCATGCTGGGATTTTTCAAAGGAAAGAAGTGGATCTAATCCGCATGATTCATGAAGACGTCCGCTGCAAACGCGGATCCTCTGCTATTGTGTGTAAGCGTCTGTCTGGTTCATCTGGTCTATCTGGTTTGTTTAGTTCATCGAATTGGTTTGTTTCGCCCAAACAAACGAGACAAACCTAACAGACCTGAACAACCAGCCCGTTCTCACGAGCTTAAGCGACGAGCTTTCATGAAACATGCAGGTTAACGGAGGGAATAGTGAAGCGACGACGGTTATTCACCGTCACAATGGGCGCGCTGCTGCTTGGTGGCCTGCTTGTGGCAGGCAGTGAGAGTGCAGACGCGCAAGGAGTGTCGGCCGATCTGCCGGGCGTCACCCAGAGCCGGGGCAAACCTCTGCCGGCGGCGCAGCGGTTCATCATCCTGCCGGCCTTCAACAGCGAGGCGGTGCTGGATAAAGAAACCGGCCTGGTCTGGGAGAGGTCACCGCAGACGACGAGCGCGAGGTGGAGCGTGGCCCGCCATACCTGCATTGAGAAGAATGTCGGAGGGCAGAAAGGTTGGCGGCTGCCGTCACTCCAAGAGCTGACTAGTCTGGTCGATCCCTCCATAGCTCCTCCGGGTCCGACCCTGCCGCCGGGCCATCCGTTTTTGACGGTCCAGCCGACCGTCTATTGGTCGGCGACGAGGGTCGATGAGGACGCCAAGGGTTCGTGGGCCGTGCATTTTGGTTTGGGCGGCGGCGCGACCTTCATCAATTGGGCCCACAGCGTCCAAGCCTGGTGTGTTCGTGACGGTATGAATCCGGATGCCCACTAGGGCGCGAGACGGGCGGGACAGGCGAGAATAGCGAGAAGTCCGAGAAAAACAAGACAGGCGAGAGCTAGAGGTCTGTGAAGTATAGCGATAGCCCGCTACGAGCATTTGCTGATCGACAAGACAGCGATGGACCTGACGGTCTCTCTCGAGCCAATGGCAACGTGAACAATAAAACTCCCCGCAGCAAGCTACGGGGTATTCCGCGAAAGAGAATAACAAGCGGGAAACCCCTATTCCGTGACATCGACGCGATCGACGTAGTAGGTGGTATCTCCGAAGCAGGTCGTGGGGATGTAGCGATACTCTTTGTAGTGCAGGACCAATCGTTTTCCCATGGCCTGCGAGAGTTGTGACGCCACTTTTTCATCCCTGACCGAAAAGACCCACAATACCGGGGCGACACCCGGCACCGTGGTCATGGCCATCTCCCCTTCGTACGTCTTGCAGATCCAGCCCTTGTGGGAAAATTTCTGAATATAACCGGCTCGGTTCCCGTCGGAGTAACTGTAGTTAAAGGCGACGAGCAGATAGGCCACCCCCAGAAGCAGGAGCAACGTCAGTATGAATTTCGGGAGCCACATCCACTTCATGGAGGAATCTATTCAGTTCACGATTGGAAGTCGGCGAATAGCCAGGGAACCTCGGCCTTCCGTCGCGATTCGTAGGCGGCGATGGTTGCCTCGTGCTGCAACGTCAATCCGATGGCGTCGAGACCCCGATACAAACAGTCTTTTCTGAAGGGGTCGATCTCGAAGTGAGAGATGGTACCGTCCGGGGTGGTCACCGTCTGGTTTCCGAGGTCCACGGTCAGCTGGTACCCGGGCGTCGCGAGGACGTCTTGCATCATCGCCAGGACTTCGTCGGCCTTCAACACGACAGGCAGCATGCCGTTTTGGAAGCAGTTGTTGTAGAAGATGTCGGCGAAGCTCGACGCGACGACACAACGAAAGCCCTGGTCGAGGAGCGCCCAAGGGGCATGTTCACGCGACGATCCGCACCCGAAGTTATCGCGCGTCAGGAGAATCGTCGCGCCCTGAAAGCGCGGTTGATTCAAAAAGAACGCCGGGTCCTGTGAACCGTCCTTCTGCTTACGCCAATCGTAGAACAAGCCTTCTCGGAGCCCGGTCCGCTTGATCGTCTTGAGGAATTGCTTTGGAATGATTTGATCGGTATCGACATTGACACGGTCCAGTGGCGCGACTAACCCGGTGAGTGTCGTGAAAGATTCCATAAAATTCCTCGTTAGGCATGAAACGTGAGGCGTAAGGCGTGAGAGATCTGTTGCACTCCCTTCGTCAATCCCCTTACGCCT
>CAZPWD010000009.1:2026-14670 GCA_964590025.1 uncultured Nitrospira sp. | reverse complement strand
GAGGCGTAAGGCGTGAGAGATCTGTTGCACTCCCTTCGTCAATCCCCTTACGCCTGACGCTTCTCACACCCACTTCCTGATGTCGACGAAATGGCCTTCGACTGCGGCAGCTACTGCCATCGCCGGCGACACGAGATGGGTCCGGCCGCCGGCCCCCTGGCGCCCTTCGAAATTTCGATTGCTGGTCGAGGCGCAGCGCTCTCCGGGCTGAAGCACGTCAGCATTCATCGCCAGGCACATACTGCAGCCGGCTTCCCGCCACTCGAATCCCGCCTCTTTGAACAGGCGGTCGAGCCCTTCCTGTTCGGCCTGCTGTTTCACGAGCCCGGAGCCGGGCACGACCATCGCATGAACAGTCTTCGCGACATGCTTGCCCTTGGCCAAGCTTGCGGCCAGGCGAAGGTCTTCAATGCGCGAATTGGTGCAGGATCCGATGAAGACCTTATCGATCGCAATGTCGGTAATGGGCATGTTCGGACGGAGACCCATATACTCCAACGCCCGCTCTGTCGCCTTCCTGGTTTTTTCATCCGCTATCGCGTGCGGATCGGGGACGCGTTGGTCCACGCCGGTCACCATTCCGGGACTTGTGCCCCAGCTGACTTGCGGCGCGATCTCCTCGGCCCGCATCGTGACGGTCATATCTTGCGTAGCGGTTGCATCGGTCTTGAGTTGCTGCCATGCTTGTACGGCCTGCTCGAACAGCGCTCCCTTCGGAGCCAACGGACGCCCTTTGATATAGGCGATGGTTTTCTCGTCCGGTGCGACCATCCCGGCGCGTGCGCCGCCCTCGATCGACATGTTGCAAAGCGTCATGCGCCCTTCCATGCTGAGGGCGCGGATCGCCGAGCCCGTGTACTCGATGACATAGCCGGTTCCGCCGGCTGTTCCGATCTTTCCGATGATTGCGAGAATCACATCCTTCGCCGAGCAACGATCCGAGAGCATGCCGTCCACGCGAATCTCCATCGTCTTCGGCCGCATTTGTACCAAACATTGCGTGGCCAGCACATGCTCCACTTCGCTGGTGCCGATGCCGAAGGCCAACGCGCCGAACGCTCCATGTGTCGAAGTGTGTGAATCGCCGCACACGATGGTTGTCCCCGGCAGGGTAAAGCCCTGTTCGGGTCCGATTATGTGCACCACGCCTTGGCGGATATCGTTCATGCCGAAGAGTGTGATGCCGAAGTCACGGCAATTCTCCTCCAGCGTCTGGACCTGTTTCGCGCTGAGGGGATCGGCGATGCCCACGGTCCGGTCGGTGGTTGGGACGTTGTGATCCGGCACCGCCAACGTGGCACCCGGACGTCGAGGCCGGCGGCCCGAGAGCTTGAGTCCTTCAAACGCCTGCGGCGATGTCACTTCGTGGACCAGCTGACGATCGACATAGAGCAAGGTGGTCCCGTCAGGCTCTGCGCGGACGACGTGGGACTCCCAGATTTTTTCGAAGAGGGTCTGAGCGGCCATGGTGACTCCTCAATGATCGGTCACACTCGAAAGGGTTCATTCGAGAGGAGGCCACATTATACAGAGTCTTCCCATGGTGTGTACAAGAGTGCTCACCATATTCTTGCGTTGGCCGACCGGGCGTTGTACATCCTGCTAGTCGGTGGGTACGAGGCCCCTTCCCTGCGGCTGTCCCAGAGGATTGTGCCGTGACTTCTCAGATATGGACCAATCCCGCCATCATTGAGTGGTCGCAACTGCTCCTCAACAGTTTCCGTCACTGGACAGGGCGTGAACTGCTTGAACGAGCGGGCGGTCCGGACTATCAGGCCCACGCGCTCTTCCGGTCTCCCTTTGCCGTCATATCCCACGGGATGGAAGAGGACCCTCTCCTCAATTACGGCAATCAGATCGCGTTGGAGCTATGGGAAATGACCTGGGAGGACCTGACGCGGACACCGTCGCGGCTGACGGCGGAGTCCACGAATCGGGCCGAACGCGAATGGATGTTGGAGCAAGCCAGAACACGCGGCTATCTCGACACCTATCAAGGTGTGAGAATTGCTTCAACAGGACGCCGCTTTCTCGTCGAGAACGCCCTTATCTGGAATGTCGTGGATGCAGAGGGACAGAGACTCGGGCAGGCTGCCACCTTCTTGCAATGGACCTGGTTGACCTGACCGACTAGCCCGCATTATTCATGACGGTTCGTCGCGACGTCACCCGAGAGCGCGTTCCTCGTGAAGCGTATCTCGTATCTCGCATGCGACGATACAGATACGCTCGTTCCGTGCCAATTCCTTGGGGAAATTAGGGCGTGCAGACGAGGCGGTCTCGCTGAAGGTGCGTGCCAACAACTTTTGCGCGAAGCGGAGTTGAACCGGCAGTGCCATCCAGTGTAGCGTACCCTCTATGGCGATGCACAACGAGCCGGCTCCCATCAACTTGCGCATGAACGGGATGATCGCGCGATTCGTGGGGATCGTGGCGATTGCGCTCGGGTTCGTCATCGGGATCTATGGACTGGAAGACAAGGGAGCACGATGGCTGCAGACGGCGTTGGGCTTGCTGGCCACCGGCATGTTGGCCCAAGGCTATGCGCTCTATTGTCGCGTGAAGCGCATGCAAGAGCACAAGGACCAGCCTAAGTCATGAGACGAGTGTATCAGCATCTCTTCACGGTCGGGATGCTCCTCCTCGCAGGGACGATGCTCGCCTGCGGAGGTCCGTTGCACGACGGCTATTTCAAGAAGGGCGTGGATCGACTCACGCAAGACGAGGTGACGGAGAAGTTGGGTCCGCCTCATACGGCGAAGACACCTGTTCTCGGGGGAGATTCAGTCTGGACCTATCGCGTGCCCTTGGCCGAAAAGGAATTGAGCCAGTTGCATTTTGCAGGTCTGGCCAATGCTACGAAGCAAGCCACCTCGTTGATGGGAAAAGCGGGGGAAGAGCCCAAAGAAATGTTGTATTGCTACCGCTATACCCTGAACTTCGACGAACAGAAGATTCTGAAACAGTGGAAACGAGAAGAATGTGTGCCGGGAACCCATGACACGCTCAACGCTAAGTAATGCTCTGATCGTCAGATGAAGTTGTTGGAGCAGACCACCAACTCGAAGCTCCGTCTCAGGAGCCTCGGATCACGACTCAATTACCCAAAGCCGGCCACGTGAATTTGATCCTGAGATTTTCCGCCCCCGATCATGGTCGCTCGCGCGTCGAACAGGCGATTCTCTTGCGCTACCTGGTCTCCATGTACCGAACGGGGTGTTCGACAGCGCGTCGCAAGGCCGGTCCTGGCGGTCCTTGACAGGCCCAGAAAGACGTGCGACGCTGTGGCCGGCCTTGCCTGATCACGACACCATTGGTTCATCTCACACTCATGCCCCTATAAGGAGGTGCCGCATGCAGAAATTGATAGTAATTGCGTTTGCCGCTCTGTGCCTGATTGGAACCAGCTCGCTGGTCCTGGCTGAGGATGCCATGAAGGGTGAGATGGGTAATATGAAGGACGAGATGAAGGCTGAAAAAGATGCGATGAAGGGCGATATGAAGGTGAATAAGGAAGAGATGAAGGGCAAGAAAAAGGAACATAAGGAGAAGATGAAGGCGAAGCGCCATGAAATGAAGGACAAGATGAAGGCGCACAAAGACGCGGCAAAAGCCAAAGGCGGAGAGGCCAAGGGTGCCGCTCCGGCAGCTCCTGCTCCGATGTCAGCCCCCGCTCCTGCTGCCGCGCCATAATTTCTCACAGTCGCGTCAGTCGATTGCCTGGCCCTCGGGAGGTCTTTCCTCCTGAGGGCCGTTCTATGTTGGGGCACCTCTCGGATCGAGGCGGGCGCGGAAGAAACTCTTCGGGGGCTCGATTCACCGTCATGACGTCACGCCGAATCAGTCACGACGAGGCCCGGAATCGCCTCCTCTGCTAACTGCTTCATTGCCCCTATCACTCGCCTTGTTCCCCCGTGGGCCTTTTGCTAGGATGCGGCCGCCTGAATATCGATGGGTCTTTGAATGAAGATCGCCACCTTCAACGTCAATTCTCTCCGCAAACGTTTGCCGATCGTGCTCGACTGGCTGGCCACGCAGAAGCCCGATGTGCTCTGCCTTCAAGAAACCAAAGTCCAGGACAGCGAGTTTCCGCTGCTGGCATTGGCGGAATCCGGGTACGAAATCACCTACCGGGGGATGAAGTCTTACAACGGCGTCGCGATATTGAGCAGGGAGAAACCGGAAGCGGCGGCATACGGGTTTGATGATGGAGGCGAATCGGAGGACGCGCGGCTCTTGCGTGTGGTGATCAAGGGGATTCCCATCGTCAATACCTACGTGCCGCAGGGGTTCGAGATCGACTCACCCAAGTATCAATACAAGCTTAGCTGGTACAATCGACTCCGCAAGTATTTCGAGAAGCATATGTCGCCGAACAAACCGGCTATCTGGTGCGGTGACATGAACGTCGCACCGCGGCCGATGGACGTGCACAGCCCCGAGAAACATCTCCAGCATGTCTGCTATCACGAGGATGCACGGCGGGCGTATGAGAACACGTTGGCATGGGGATTTCAGGACGTGTTCGTGAAACTCTATCCGGACCGACAGCAGTATACGTTTTGGGATTATCGGGCGCCTGGTTCGCTGGAAGCGAATAAAGGCTGGCGCATCGACCATATTCTGGCGACGGCCTCGTTGGCAGAGCACTGTGTCAGGGTAGAGGTGGACGTCGAGCCGCGGCGAGCGAAAGACCCCTCAGATCACACATTCTTATGGGCGGAGTTTTCGGTCTAACCACGAACGCAACGTCCACACCTGCCCAATTCGGTCAGTGCGGCAAATCGTCCACACCGACCGAACTAGTTCACGAGCTCGAACGAACCATCAAGCCGCATTCAGGACCCGCTGCTTCGCGCGCAACGGGGTCACGCGATTCTGTGCAATCAACGGATCGAGGACCAGCCCGCAATTGATACAGCGGAGCACCGCGGCTTCCTGAGAAAACTCCGGCCGCCACTCTTTCACCATCAGCCCTTTGCATTTTTGACAGGTCATCGTGTCCACCTCCTGCTCTCATGTGTTCCAGCGCCTACGAGTCGGCCTTGCACAAGGGAAACTCTAGCATTGCAAGATTAATAGAGTGTTAACTGGCAGTTAAAATTCTCTAATGTCTATACATGACGATATGCATGATGTTGCGGTGATCGGTGCGGGCGCCGCCGGGCTGACGGCCTCGATTTTCTCGGCAGAGGCGACCGCGCAGGGCGATCGTCCGCAGAACATCGTGCTTCTCGATGGCGCGAAGACCATCGGCGCCAAGATTCTCGTGTCGGGAGGGGGGCGGTGTAACGTTACGCACGATGTCGTGACACCCACCGATTTCTTCGGCAATCGCCATATCATTAAGAACGTGCTGGCCGCATTTCCGGTTCAGGCCACGATCGACTGGTTTGCTTCTCTGGGCATCGACCTCAAGCGCGAAGAGACCGGCAAGCTCTTTCCGGTGACCGACAAGGCGCGAACTATCCTAACCGCACTCGTCGATCGATGTCGCGCGCTGGGTGTCATCATTCATCCTGACCATCGCGTGACGGGCGTCGATCGTCTTCCTGGTCCCCAAGCCGGGTTCTTAGTTCATCATACTCACGGAACGCTGCATGCCAGGAAGGTCATTCTGGCGACCGGGGGCCGATCGATTCCCAAATCGGGGAGTGACGGGTTTGGGTACAGCCTCGCCCGCCGACTCGGCCACTCCGTGACCGCCACCGTTCCGGCGCTCGTGCCGCTCATTCTTGAGGACACGATGTTCCACAAGCACCTCTCCGGCCTCTCGCAGGAGGTCGGACTGACGACGGTTGTAAAGAGTCGCAAAGTCGACTGCCGAACAGGGAGCTTGCTCTGGGCGCATTTCGGGATGAGTGGACCAGTCGTGATGGACGCGAGCCGCTTCTGGACACTCGGGCATGAGCAGGGAGAAACCATCGAGGTCTATGGAAACTTCTTGCCCGGTCAGACGCAAGAGCAGGCGAAGTCGTGGTTTATGGAACAAGCGATGGACAATCCCCGTCGATCATTACTGAAGACATGGGCTCAACAGATACCGGAGCGGTTTGCCGAGGCGCTCTGTTCCCACGTCGAATGTGATCCCAGGACGGCGATTGCACAACTGCCGAGAAAAGACCGAGATCGTCTGCTCGCTGCGCTGACCAAGTTCAAATTCCCAGTCAAGCACGATCGAGGTTGGAACTATGCCGAAGTTACGGCCGGTGGGGTGCCGCTCGAAGAAATCAACTTTCGGACGATGGAATCGAGGCTGATGCCTGGTCTCTTTCTGATTGGCGAGATCCTCGACTGCGATGGTCGGATTGGTGGCTTCAACTTCCAATGGGCCTGGGCGACGGGATTTCTAGCTGGCCGGGCGGTCGCGCCCTGTAGTCGATCAAATCACCTGCAAGGTTGCTGAAACGCCCTCTCCGGACTAGCGGGCTGCCGGTGGGGTTCCTTTGTCTTAGGCCGCATTGGCTTGTGGTCTGGCGTCGTCCTTCAATGTCCCAAACTTGGACTCATATTCGGCGACCACGCGATTGAGCACGGCAGCCAACCGCTTCGCCGCATGGGGGTTCAGCACGATACGATTCGTCAGCTGAACCTGGATATTCGCCTGCCCCCGCTCCCACACATTATTGACGCCAAAGGCCAGCACCACTTCTTCACGGGTCGAAGACACGTTGCACACGTTGGCGTAGGAACTCTGAAGGTTGGAGACATCAAACTGGACCGTCGGAGCGGCATTGGTGGGCTGGCTTGGCTGTGACGGGCTTGCCGAGGGCAGGCTCGTTGCATTCGCTGGTGATCCTGGCGTTTTCATAAAGATCTCCTTGGGTGATGGATGGAGCTGTTGTCAACCGAAAGGGACACATTCCCAACATCTAGTACGCAAGCTACCAAGAAATGTGACGCACAAAAAGAGAAAACAGGATTTCCGCAGTCGATTCTGTGCGACCAAGGAGGTGTGTGCAACGATGTGGCCATGATCGAACTGATGAAGGGATGTATCAAAAGCAACAAAATGATGACAATTCAGATTAGTTGCGTACTCTGAAGACCATCTACCTATACATGACATAGGTAGCACGGAGCCGAATGGTGGCGGGCAGCAGAGCTCCGTTGTCTGGTGCTGTGCGAAACAGGGCGGGCTCAACGAATGTGCCTGAGCAGGGAGTGGCGTAGTGAACGGTCCGAATTCTCCGTCTGAACGATCTCGCGGCATGACTACCCGGTTGCTGGCGGTGCTGACGACCGTCGCCGCCATCGGTCTGAGCAGTTGTGCGATCAAACCGATACCGTTGACGACGGACGAGGTGCGATCACGAGCGAAAGAGGACCGGGCCGTTCTGACAAAGGATCAAGAGCCTGTCTCTGGCGCGATCGATCTCTACGACGCGATGGCGCGGGCCCTGAAGTATAACCTCGACGCTCGCGTCGAGCTGATGCACAAAATGCTGGCACAGACGCAACTCGACCTGTCTCACTATGCAATGTTACCTCGTCTCGCGGCGAATGCAGGATTCGACGGTCGCAATAATTTCTCGGGGGGAGTTGCACAGTCCTTGCTTACGGGGCAACAGCTTCTCCAACCCTTTACCTCGTCTGAGAAAAATGTTTTCTCCGCCGATCTCTCGCTCAGTTGGAATGTGTTGGATTTCGGACTGTCATACATCAGGGCGAAGCAGGCAGCCGACGACGTATTGATCGCCGAAGAAGAGCGTCGGCGTGTGGCCAATCGCGTGATGCAGGATGTGCGGACCGCCTATTGGCGGGCGGTCAGCGCGGAACGCATTCTCCCCTCACTCAAGATGCTGGATGAATGGGTAAAGACCGCGCTGGAAAAAGCCCAAGCTGTTCAGGACGAGAAACTGAGTACCCCACTGGTTCCCTTGCAGTACAGGCTGGAACTCCTCAATACCCAACGCTTCATTCAACAGCTGTTTCGGGAGCTCAATATCGCGAAGCTTCAATTGGCCGCGCTGATCAATCTTCCCCCCGGCCAAGAGCAAGAGATGATGCTCATGGTTCCGGAGCGAGAGGCTAGAACGCTGAATCTCCCACTCGATATGACGGTGCTGGAGAATCGGGCCCTGGAAGCACGCCCGGAGCTGAGGCAAATCGATTACCGTCGTCGCATCAACGCGCACGAGACCAAAGCGGCGATCCTCGAAATGCTCCCCAGCCTGAATCTCCAAGCCGGCGGGAACTACAGCAGCAACGCGTTTCTCTTCAATCAGAATTGGGCCGCCTATGCCGCACGAACCAGTTGGAATTTGCTGAACATCTTTCGGTATCCAGCCCGGGCGAAGACCGTTGAGGCTCAAGATAAGGTCCTACACACGCAGAACCTCGCGCTGACCATGGCCATTATGTCGCAAGTGCATGTCAGCGTGGCACAGGTGGCATATGCGAAGAAAGAAACCTCGACGGCGAAGCTCTATCACGACACGCAGTCCCAAATTTCCGAGCAGACTCGCCTGGCATGGCGGATGGCCCGGTTGAGCGAACAGGCCGTGCTGCGCGAGCGAGTCAATCAGGTGGCGGCGCAACTGCGCTACGATGCCGCGGAGGCGGAACTCCAAACCGCCTGGGCGTCGCTCCTGGCCGCCGTCGGAGAAGATGTGCTGCCCAACGATCTGACACAGGTACAGAGCGTGTCCGACCTTGCCCTCGAAGTTCGTACGCGATGGGCGAAGAGCAAGGAGTTGCTCAAGTGACCCGTATCGGCTGGCCGCTGGTCGGTGGCTCTCTCATGGGCCTATGGCTCCTGATGCCGATGATGCTCGCGACGGCCGGCACCAAGTCAGATCCCAAGCCCGCAAGCAGCGCGGCAGAACTCAGCACGATCCGCGGGGTGGTAAAGGCGACCGCACAAGCCACCTTAGCCAGCCAGGTCCAGGGCCGGATCAGCCAGCTGCCCTTCAAGGAGGGACAGCGGTTTAAAAAAGGAGCCCTCCTGGTCGCCCTCGACTGTTCGAAGTATGAAGCGGAACTGGCGAGCGTCCAGGCGGAACATCGCGGCAAGAAGAAGACCTACGAGAACAACCTCCGGCTCGCCAAACACCGTGCCGTTGGTAATCTCGAGCTCGATGTCTCTCAGGCCGAAGCCGAAAAAGCGTTCGCCGCCGTGAAGGTCGCGCAAGTCAATGTGAACGGCTGCACCGTTCGTGCACCGTTTCCCGGACGTGTCGTCAAAATGATCGTGAACGAACACGAGAATGTCTTTCCCAACGACCAGCTCATCAGCCTGTTGGATGATAGCCTGCTGGAGATCGAACTCATTCTGCCGTCGAGGTCCCTCGCGTGGCTGAAGGTCGGCACGCCCTTCGAGTACGCCGTCGATGAAACGGGACTCCGGTACCCCGCCGTGGTTCAGGAGATCGGCGCGAATGTCGATGCTGCCAGCCAGACGGTGAAGGTGAAAGGCCTGTTTCGCACCCAACCCGACAACGTGCTGGCGGGGATGAGCGGGACCGCCTCGTTCGCTGAACTCCCACGCTGATATGATCGCAGCAGAAGTCAAACCCCACAGCCCGTCGACGAACACGGCGCTCTCCATGCTGCTTCAGCTGGAAGGGAAGGTTCGCGGCGTCCAGACCCAGCAAGAACTGCAATTTCTCTTCGTCAATGATACGCGCCGGTTGGTTCCCTATCAACAAGCAATCCTGCTCGCCCCGCCGACCCCGTCGACACAGAATTATCAGGTAAGAGCCGCATCGAGCGTCCCGGTGCTGGATCGAACCGTGCCCTTGATGCAATGGATCGAGCGATTGATTGGAGCTCTGCGCAAAACCTCGACAGGTCCCGACATTCGTCACGTCACGGAAGCGGATTGTCCTGCCGAGCTCAGACCAGACTGGAAGGAATTTACTCCAGGCTATGGATTGTGGTGCCCTCTCAAGCATCCTGGGGGACAGATCCTCGGCGGGCTGTGGCTGACGCGGGATCAGCCATGGGCGGACCACGAGGTGCCGATCCTGCAGCGGCTCAGCGAAGCCTATGCCTATGCCTGGCATGCCGTCGGTCCATCGAACAGTCGCCGGTGGCGATGGGGGCTGAGCCGGACCATGACGTGGTTACTCGCGGCTGCGACGATGGGCGCACTGGCCATTCCTGTCCCCATGTCGACGCTGGCGCCTGCGAAGATTGTCGCAAAGGATCCTCTGATCGTGAGCGCGCCGATCGACGGTGTCATCGCCGAGATTCTCGTCCTTCCCAATACCGTCGTGTCCGAAGGCCAAGTGTTGTTCAAGTACGAAGACACCACGTTCAGAAGCGAGTATGAAGTCTCGGAACGGAACCTCGACGTGGCGATGGCGCAGTATCGACGCGCGGCGCAAGGCTCATTCGGGGACGCCGAGCAAAAAGCCGATGTTCCGCTGCTGAAAGCCGAAGCCGAATTGCGAGAAACCGAGCGGAACTATGTCCATGAGCGAATGATGAAGGTCGAGGTGAAGGCGGAGCAAGCCGGGCTGTTGCTCTACACGGACAAGTCCGATTGGATCGGAAAACCAGTCGTGGTCGGCCAACGCATCATGGAACTGGCGAACCAGCAACAGCTGGAGGTGCGGATTGATCTGCCGGTGGAAGATGCCATTGTGTTACGCGAAGGCGCACCGGTGAAGCTGTTCCTGAATGCCAATCCCTTTTCCAGCGTCTCTGCCACGGTCAGTCATGCGAGCTACCATGCCGAGGTCTTGTCGAACAATAGGCTGACCTACCGCGTGACGGCACAGCTTGAGCAGGGGGCGTCGGAACTCCGCATCGGCTGGCAAGGCAGCGCCAAAATATACGGAAAGCAGGTCATGCTGTTCACCTATCTGTTCCGTCGCCCGATTTCCGCCATCCGGCCATGGATCGGCCTATGAAACTGACCATGCCCCCCAAGCAGGATGTCGCGCTGCCGCCGGTGCGCGAAGATATCCGGATCATCGCGGGTGCCTCGTCCGCCGACGGTTCGCCGACATGGGTCATCGCCGATCCGGTCCGCGGGAAATATTTTCAGATCGGCTGGGCCGCGTATCAAATCCTATCCCGTTGGAGCGCCCGAACCGCTGAGGCCGCCCTCGCGCAGATCCACGCCGACACGACCTGCCGAGCCACAAAGCAAGATGTCGAGAACCTCCTCCGGTTTTTATATGCCAACCATCTGATGCGCGATCCGCCGCAGGGCGGGTATCGGGCCTATGCCGAGCAAGCGGAGGCTGCGCGCCCGGCTTGGGTGATGTGGCTGGTGCATCACTATCTGTTTTTCCAGATTCCGCTCTTCCAACCGGATCGGTTTCTCCGTGCCACGCTTCCGTTCGTGGGCTGGCTCTATTCACGGGCCGTGGCCTGGGCGATCGGCGGCATCGGGCTCATCGGGTTGTACCTGGTCTCGCGGCAGTGGGACACCTTCACGGCCACCGTCCTGCATTTTTTCACCCTTCGTGGCCTCGCGCTGTACGCCCTCAGCCTGGCCGTCGTCAAGGTGTTCCACGAACTCGGGCATGCCTATACGGCGACGCGCTATGGCTGTCGGGTCCCCACCATGGGCATTGCCATGGTCGTGATGGTGCCGATGCTGTATTCGGACACCTCCGATGCGTGGAAACTGACCTCCCGTCAACAGCGTGCCGCCATCGGCGCCGCCGGGATGGTCGTCGAATGCGCGTTGGCCGCCCTGGCGATCTTCGCGTGGAACTTTCTCGACGACGGCGTGGCGCGGAGCCTGGTGTTTATCGTGGCGACCACGAGTCTGATGGTCGGCGCGGCCATTAATCTGAGCCCGTTCATGCGATTCGATGGGTATTTTGTGCTCTCCGACTGGCTGGGCATTCCCAACTTGCACGATCGAGCCTTTGCCTTCGGGCAGTGGCAACTCCGGCGACTCCTGTTCGGTCTGGATATGCCGATGCCCGAGCCGGTCGCCGCTACCCAACGCCGATTCTTGATCTGGTTCGCCTGGGGGGTGTGGGTATACCGTCTCATGCTGTTTCTCGGCATCGCGCTGATGGTGTACCACTATTTTTTCAAACTCTTGGGCCTGATTTTATTTGCCATTGAGATTGGTTGGTTCATCGTGCTCCCGATCGTGCGCGAGCTCAAGGCCTGGTGGGCCTTACGCGGAGCGATTCGTGAACAGGGCCGAGCATGGGTATCAGTCGGTATCCTGGCCTCGCTGGCGGCGGGGCTGCTCATTCCCTGGTCCGATCGCATTTATCTTCCAGCCGTGCTCGAAGCCAGCCCTCATGCCACGATCTACGCGCCGGCTGCGGGAAAGATCGTGGAGTTGGCGGTGAAGCAAGGCCAACTGGTGCAGGCCGGGGATCCGCTCGTTATGGTGGAAGCTCCGATGTTAGAGAAAGATATCGCCTTGACCCACAAGCGCATTGAAGTCGAACGATTGAGAGCGCAACGGCAAAGCGTTGATCGAGAGAACCTTGCCAAGGCCCAGGAGACGCTGGAAACGCTGCGGACCCACCTGTCCGAACTCGAGGGACTCATGGACAAGCAGCAGACGCTGCACCTCACCGCGCCCATTGCCGGTCTCGTTACCGATCGGGCCGAAGCGCTTCATGTGGGGCAGTGGATCAACAAAGAGCTACCGCTGGCCTACGTCGTGGATCCCCAGGGTGAGGAACTACACGCCCTCGTGGAGGAAACGAAGGTCA
>CAZPWD010000009.1:0-1926 GCA_964590025.1 uncultured Nitrospira sp. | reverse complement strand
GTCGTGGATCCCCAGGGTGAGGAACTACACGCCCTCGTGGAGGAAACGAAGGTCAAGTACCTGCAAGTCGGGCAATCCGCTCGGTTTATTCCCGACGATGCCGAACGGCCCAGCCTGGCCGCGCGCGTCGAAGAGATTCGAGACAGCGACGAAAGCAGCTTCACGGTGCCCTACCTCGCGTCTCTCTATGGCGGAGACGTGCCGGTTCGTGAAGATGCCAATCGCAGACTGAAACCGGAAACCTCTGTCTATCGCATCACGCTCCATCTCGTCGAGCCGCCGCCCCGATGGAACCAAGCCGTGCGAGGAACTGTGTTGGTGAAAGGCCCTCGGATCAGCTTCGCCCAACGAGCTTGGGAACAGACTGCCCGCATCTTCATTCGCGAAAGCGGTGCCTAGGGTGTATACGTAGGTCAAGCCCTCACTGTTGCGCTCCCCCTCAAAGGTGTCAGACCAGAAAACGTCGTTCCGAGGCGCATTATGGACCCCCCCGACGAGCCTCCCCACCGAGCACAGTCTAACTGGCCAGTAAATAAGATGAATTTGCTGCGTGAAATGGCACCGTCCTTGCTAGATTCTTCTATGGAGAATAAAGAACGGATGGACTCCCCGACCATGCCATGAGAATCCTACGTAGACATAAGAAAGCGGCGATGAAGCCAGCGCGGGGGCCTAGTCATGCCTCCGCGGACGCGCGCGCCACCCTGTCGACGTTCGGCGGGTCATTGTTTGCGCTCGAATCGCGCATCATGTTCGACGGCGCTGCCGTGGCCACGGTCAGTACCGTGACCACCGAGCAGATCGCGCAAAGCCAGGCTGAGGCGTCCTTCTCGGCGGATGACGCGGCGACAGCTGACACCGCGCCCGCTGCGCCGACGGGCGAACCGCAACCCACCACCGGCGACCAAGCCTTGTTCGATGCCCTCGCGGTGTACGATGCAGGCGCCATGCGCCAAGAAATCCTCTTCGTCTCCGCCAGCGTTCACGAATATCAGCAATTGCTCGATGGCATCAGCCCCAACGTCGAAGTGATCGTGCTCGACCCTGCCCGCGACGGCGTGGAGCAGATGGCGGAGACTCTCGCCGGTCGGACGGGCATCGACGCAGTCCACCTGATCGGCGAAGGGACCGAGGCCGAGATGCATCTCGGCGCGAGCTTCCTGACCCAAGATTCGATCAGCACGCGCTACGCCGAACAGTTTCAACAGATCGGTCAGAGCTTGTCGGCGGACGCCGACCTCCTGATCTACGGCTGTAACTTTGGCCGTGGCGAGGCCGGCCTAAATGCCATCCAATCCCTGGCCGCCCTCACAGGCGCGGATGTCGCCGCCAGCACCGACCGTACCGGGCACTCGACCGAATATGGCAACTGGATTCTCGAAACATCCATTGGGATGATCGAATCATCAATCGTCGTTGGCGGGGCATCACAAGCAGCCTGGGATCATGCATTGTTGACGTACACGGTCACCAACACGAACGATTCGGGCGCTGGGTCGCTGCGCCAAGCGATCATCGATGCCAATGCGCTGGCCGGTACCGACACGATCGCCTTCAGTATCGCCGGTTCGGGCGTCAAAACCATCACTCTCGCCTCCGAGCTGCCTCAACTCTCTGGCACCGTGATCATTGATGGCACCACCCAGCCAGGCTACGCGGGAAAGCCCCTGATCGAGCTCAACGGCAACAACGTCGCCGCCGACGGCCTCACCTTTAACGGCGACAACTCCATTCTCCGCGGGCTCGTCGTCAACCGCTTCACCGATGACGGGATCGAACTCAACAGCGACAACAACCTGATCGAGTTGAGCTACATCGGTACCGACGCCTCGGGGACGTTCGACTACGGCAACGGCGACCAGGGCATTGACGTCACCGCCGCCATTAACAACATCATCCGCAACAATGTGATCGCTGGGAACGCCA
>CAZPWD010000008.1:17438-25696 GCA_964590025.1 uncultured Nitrospira sp. | reverse complement strand
CCCGCTGGCAATGACCTATCGTCTGTGCTAGATTCACTCCCACCTATGGCTCCTGCACCACAGAATCCGGCACGAAAACTGCTTCACAAGCCTTTGCTCTTCCCAGCGGCTTACCCTCGTTTCACGTTTCACGGTTCACGTTTCACGGTTCCTCTGATCAGCATCCTGCTGGCCCTGCTCTGTTTAGTCGGCGCCGCGTGCGGCACGACCGGCAAAATCATCCTTGACGATCCGCGCGGAACCGTGTCTCTTCAGACGATGTCCGATCAGTCGATTCAGGCCAGTCATCCGATCAACCTGGACCCAACCCTTCTCGCCAAGATATTGAGAGGCATAGAGATTCAGGATCAAGAGCATGGCATTCAGAAATATCTCGCAGGACCATCATCTTCCGTCCCCGTCTTCTCGGACGATCAGATCCGGTTCCTCGCTCCGCTGCTTGCAGAGGGCTTACGTACGGCAGCGCCAGATCAGTGTATAGCGTATCGTGTCCAGACTACGCACAAAGGTTCCTTCTTAGAATCTTCGACCACGGAAACCACCGCCGGATCCCTCTACGCCTACGGCCGATTGCTGTATGTGATTCTCTCTCAATATCGATATTCACCGACGCGAACGAACCTGACGACCTCAGGCGACATGGCCTATCGATCGCGTTCACCAGATTCTTCAGGCCTCCTGAACAGTATCGTGCTGTTCATCCCGAGCGATGCCCAACGGTCCGATGCCTTCGATCCGCCGGAAGGGGGAAAGTCGACCGACAGGTTCCTCGCCATCGACTATCAGATGCTGCAGCATACGCCAGCAGGAGCAACGACTGAGCAGACTGCGCCTCAGATAGACCGCGTGACCTCGCCGATGCGCGAGTCTCCAGCAGGAGCCAGCGCATCCGAAGCCCCGGCTCATACCACAGAGGCCCTGGCTCAGGAGGTGGAAGCCCTCAGGAAGGAACTGCAATCCGTTCAACAACAACTCGGCAACCAGACCACCAAGCCAGACAGCCAAAAGCGGAAAACCGCACCTCCTTCGAAGCAACAACAGCCTGCTCCGTAACCGCATCCCTGACATTTAAGAGTTCGCATATCCTCGGCCTAACAGGCCATCCTGCATGATGCTCAAAAAGGCCGTCCAGCAAGGCCGCAGCGAGCGAAGAGGCGAGGCGTACGCTTCGGTACGTTGAGCCTCTGAGCGATGCGAGAACGAAGCTGGGGGCCTTTTTCAGCATCATGCTATGAATTTCGATAGCCGTTCGTAATCGGCATCCGACGATCCTTCCCCAAGGCCCGATGCGTGATCTTGATGCCGATCGGCGCCTGCCGGCGCTTGTACTCGCTGCCGTCCACCATCGCGATCACGCGCGCCACCGTGGCGCGGTCGTACCCCGCTTCGACGATCTCTTCGAGAGAGCGGTCTTCTTCCACATAGGCCTGGAGAATGGGATCAAGTATTTCGTAGGGCGGCAGCGAGTCTTCATCCTTTTGGTTGGGCCTCAGCTCGGCGGTCGGCGGTCGATCTAACGTCCGTTTGGGAATCACCGGGGTTGTGCCGCGGAGGTTGCGGAGCCGCGCCAGGCCATACACCATCGTCTTGGGCACGTCTTTGATCACGGCAAAGCCGCCGGCCATGTCGCCATACAACGTGGCATACCCCACGCTCATCTCGCTCTTGTTGCCCGTGGTGAGCACCAGATGGCCGAACTTATTGGAGAAGGCCATGAGGAGATTGCCCCGGATGCGGGCCTGGAGGTTCTCTTCCGTCGTATCAGGCGCACGCCCTTCGAACATCTCCGCGAGCGCGTGCCGATAGGTGTCAAACATCGTTGTGATGGGAATCGTCCGGACGGAGATCGCAAGTCGTGTCCCCAATTCGGCGACATCGTTGTGACTGTCTTGCGACGTATAGGGCGACGGCATGAACAGACCCCACACGTTCTCGGCGCCGAGCGCATCGACGGCGAGCACGGCGGTCAGCGCCGAGTCTACTCCACCGCTCAAGCCGATCACGGCACGCTTAAATCCGTTTTTCCTCACGTAGTCGCGTACCCCCAATGTGAGAGCCCGATACACTTCCTCCAGCTGGTCCAGCACCGGCGCCACATCGGGGACCGCACGCACCAAAGTTTTTTCAACAGATGGAAGCGGCGCAGTATAGACCTCCACAGCAGAGGCAACCCGGCGCGGCAAGAGCTTTTTCCGGCCGGTTCGTCTCGCCCGCGCGACAGCCTCCATATTGAGGTCGGCGACGATCAGATCTTCTTCAAAGGCTTTCCCTCGCGCGATGACCTCACCTTGGTGGTCGAGAATCACACTATTCCCGTCGAAGACCAGTTCATCCTGACCGCCGACCGCGTTGGTGTAGGTGAGCACCACTCCGTTTTCCCTCGCGCGGGTCGCCAACATCTGCTCGCGTACCCGGCTCTTGCCCAGATGAAACGGCGAGGCATTGATATTCACGATGACTTCGGCGCCTGCTGCCGCCTGGAACCCGGTCGGACCTTCCGGCAACCAGACATCTTCACAAATGTTGACTCCGACCACCGTACCGCGCAGACGGATAAGCGGCAGCCGCCGGCCTGGATGGAAATAGCGGCTCTCGTCAAACACCCCATAGTTCGGCAAATACCACTTGCAATAGGTCGTGATGAGCTTCTGATCTGCGATGACCGCCGCCGCATTGTAGAGTTCGTGCGCGCCGGCCGGCACCACCGACGAGCGAGCCGGTTTGGGATCTAGTCCATCGCTCTGGCTGACATAGCCCACAACCGCGGCAAGGCCCCGACAGTGGCGAGCTATTTCCTGGAGCGCGCGGCGGTTGCCCGCGACAAAACGTGGCTTTAACAAGAGGTCTTCAGGCGGATAGCCGGTGATCGCCAGCTCCGGGAATGCGACTAAGTCGGCCTTTGCCTTCTTCGCCTCGCGCAGCCAGGTCGTAATCCGGCGGACGTTCCCATCCAGATCCCCGACCGTCGGATTCATCTGCACCATGGCGATACGAAAGGTACGCATAGTTACCACCAGGTTGGTGAAAATGACCTCCAACTTCGTTCTCGGCTCGCAAGCGTCCTCAACGTACCCCAGAGGGTACGCCTGCGGTACTTGCGTCGCCTGCGGCCTCGTTGGAATGTCATTTTGACCAACTGGATATCACACGTGTTGCGGGGGTATCAAATAGCCTCTAACCAGGAATCTCGTTGACTCAATATCGTCGCAAATTCGGGACCGGAAGGTTCCAAAGTTCTTCCCGGACCGCAGCCCAGATCGCCTCCAGCGTCTCAGTAAGGTCTGGAGCCGACCGTGCGACAAATTTGACCGCCAGACCTGGAGCTGCCGGGGTTGAGACCGCTCCCAGCACCAGGCCAGGACGCTGTTCCAGAATAGCCGCTAGTACTGCGTCGAGACGTTTCCAGACATCGGCCTCGACCGCATCGCCGATGACAAAGAGCGACGCCACATAGTCCCAGCTCCCGACGAGCCCTACCGATTCAGGTAGTCGGCCAGGGACCAGGCGATACCGTTCGACGACCGAGCAACCTAGAGGCGTTCTGATGCAGATCTCGTTTTCGATCGATGTGAATGCCCAGCGCTCCTGCATGGCAACCCGACCGGAGGCTATGGCGTCCCACAGTACCACTGTCGCACCAGGTGCAAGATCCACATGGATCGATTGGCGAACGCGAGCCCCGGCAAAAGGGATCGTGACTTCGGGCAACCATTCCAACCGAGCTTTAGGACCAACCGAAAGACGAACCTCCTGTACAGCCGGCTCAGACAGACTTCGATAGACACGATTGGCGGATGGACTCGTCATCAGCACATGCGTCCCGGCACGGAGCTGCGCCTCAACCGACACATGATCGCCGCCGACCAAACCACCGGATGGATTCACGAGCCAGGTGTAGGCGCACCCGCTGTCGTCGAGATAGGAAGGAGGAAAGTGATGCCAGGGACTCGTGCAAGACGAGCGCGTGAGTATCGTGCGGGGGCCCGCTCGCTCGAACTCATAGGACAGTGCACCACGCCGGCCAACTGTTTCAAGTACAGAAGAACCGTCGGGCGATTCGTGAGACGTGAAACGTGAAACGTGAAACGTTTCGGAGGAAGAGCACTCGGCAATTCTACGTTTCACGTTTCACGGTTGCTATGAGCGAGCGGCAAAAGCTGCTCAACCCAAGCGCTCACCTGGTCGAGCCCCTGTCCTGTCTTGAGATTCGTAAAGAGATAGGGCAGGTCGCCCCGCATTCGCTTGCTGTCCCGATCCATCACGGACAAATCGGCTCCGACATGCGGCGCGAGATCGACCTTGTTGATCACCAGGAGATCGGACCGGGTGATTCCAGGACCACCTTTGCGTGGAATCTTATCACCGGCTGCCACATCAATCACATAGATGACTTTGTCCGCGAGTTCAGGGCTGAATGTCGCAGCCAGATTGTCGCCGCCGCTCTCGACAAACATCAACTCGACATCGGGATGGCGCTTGAGCAAATCGTCCAAGGCCTCCTGATTGTGCGAGGCATCTTCACGGATCGCTGTATGCGGACAGCCTCCGGTTTCGACGCCCAGAATGCGGTCTTGCGGCAACGCTCCCCGACGCATGAGAAACTCGGCATCCTCTTTGGTAAAGATGTCATTGGTGACCACCGCCAAACTCACGTGATCACGCAGACGGCGGCAGAGCGCTTCGACAAGCGCGGTCTTTCCAGACCCCACCGGCCCACCGACACCAATCACAGGAATATGACGCGCCCGCGCCGCCGTTACATGCCCGTTGCCACAATGATGTTCGTCTTCTCGATGCATAGAAATGAAAAGAGCTGATGGCTTATGGCGTATAGCCTATGGCAGAAGCAAGGAAAAGCATCTCATCGTCTTGACGCTCTTGCTATACGCTATATGCCATATGCTCCTAAGATCGAAACAGCCGCGACTCCAGCCGACTATGCCGCATTGCGTAAATGTCCTGGACCGGTGACCAAGACTGAAGCACTCGTTGATGCGCCGCTTTGTGACTGACCCGCTCGATCACCTCGAGCCAGCTCTCCAATAACCGCTGTCCCTCACGCTGACCGATCGGCATCAACTTCATCGCCGCCGCGACAAAACCTGTCGCGGTTTGGTAGAGGAACGCGGCAATGGTGTCTTCTTTGGACCAACCGGCCGCCGCCAGCGTGAGACCGACGCTCACGGCCAGATGTCCTGGCGTCTGCTCAGCCTCAACCGCCGCAAGATAGTCTTCGATCAGTGAATGTCTAGCATGTTGATTCGCGGCCAACCGAATCACCTGGCGTCCCATCTGCCGGCTGGCTGTCCGTGATTCACGGCCCAGCTTCATCGCCTCCAGTTCTTGATCCGCCTTGAGCGCAATTTCCAAGATGCCGGAAACACCGGCATCATGCGCCAATCCTATTGCCACCGCTTCGCGCTCACCTATTCCAGTCGTGAGCGACTCAACCACGTAACGCGACAGCTCTTCCGCATTCCGAACCGCACCACCCTGCACCGCCGCCTCAAGTCCTGAAGAGAAGGCATAGCCTCCTGATGGAAAGAAGCTATCGACGAATCGGAGACCTTTCAGAAGAGACGAAGTGTCCACAGAATTCTCCCGCCGAATCCCTTCTTCGCGGATGCTCAAAAAGGTTAACCAACTAGGCCGCAGGCGAAGCTAAAGCCGGAGGCGTACCCTCTGGGGTACGTTGAGGACTTTGGCGAGCCGAGAACGACGTTGGGAACCTTTTTCAGCATCTGACTAAAAAAGGAAATAGCGTTGGGCCATCGGTAACACCGCCATCGGATCACATGTCAAGATCTGCCCGTCGGCTTTCACCACATAGGTTTCCGGATCCACGTCAATGCGCGGCAACGCATCGTTCAGCTTCATATCGCGCTTGCCGATACCGCGGCACTTCTTCACCGCCGCCACGCGTTTCTGCAAGCCGAGTGACTTGTGCACCCCTTGATCCAGTGCGGCCTTGGAAAGAAAGGTTAGGCTCGTTGAAAACGGGGCGCGGCCAAAGCTCCCGAACATGGGCCTGGTGAAGACCGGCTGCGGCGTGGGGATCGACGCATTGGGATCTCCCATGGCAGCGGACATGGGGAAGCCACCCTTCAGGACGATCTCCGGCTTTACGCCGAAGAAGGCCGGCTTCCACAGCACGAGGTCCGCCAACTTGCCGACTTCGACTGAGCCCACTTCGTGCCCGATGCCGTGCGCAATCGCCGGATTGATCGTGTACTTCGACATGTAGCGCCGCACGCGAAAGTTATCGTTGGAGCCAGCCAGCTTGTCGGCCGCAGTTTGGGAGAGATGTCCGCGCTGCACTTTCATCTTGTGCGCGGTCTGCCAGGTGCGAATGATGACTTCACCCACGCGCCCCATCGCCTGCGAGTCGGACGACATGATGCTGATCGCCCCCATGTCGTGCAAAATATCCTCCGCTGCAATGGTCTCGCGGCGAATGCGCGATTCGGCAAAGGCGATGTCCTCCGGCACGCGAGGGTTTAAATGGTGACAGACCATGAGCATGTCGAGATGCTCGTCCATCGTGTTCACCGTGAACGGCATCGTGGGGTTCGTGGACGAGGGCAACACATTGGCCTCACCACAAACCTTGATGATATCGGGAGCGTGCCCACCACCGGCGCCTTCTGTATGGTACGAGTGAATCGTCCGTCCCTTGAATGCCTTGATCGTATCTTCGACAAACCCGGCTTCGTTCAACGTATCGGTGTGGATGGCGACTTGGACATCGAATTCTTCCGCTACATCGAGGCAGGTCGAAATCGCCGCCGGCGTGGTGCCCCAGTCTTCGTGCAACTTGAGCCCGATCGCCCCGGCTTCTACCTGCTCGCGCAAGCCTTCCGGCAGCGATGAATTGCCCTTCCCGAGAAAGCCGAGATTAATCGGGAATCCCTCCGCTGCTTCCAGCATGCGATGGATGTTCCATGCGCCAGGCGTGCAGGTCGTGGCATTGGTCCCGGTTGCCGGGCCAGTCCCGCCGCCAATCAACGTCGTGAGCCCGTTGGCCAAGGCCTCATTGATGATCTGCGGACAGATGAAATGGATGTGCGTATCGATTCCACCGGCCGTAATGATCTTGCCTTCTGCCGAAAGCACTTCGGTGCAGGCGCCGATCTCCATTCCTTTCGTCACGCCTTCCATCATGTCAGGATTGCCGGCCTTGCCGATGCCGACAATGCGACCATCCCGGATGCCGATATCCGCCTTCACGATCCCCCACCAGTCGATGATGATCGCATTTGTGATCACGAGGTCGAGCGCGCCCTTCGCGCGGGTGGCTGATGGTGACTGGCCCATGCCGTCGCGAATGACCTTGCCGCCGCCGAACTTGGCCTCTTCACCGGGCACCGTCAGATCGCGCGTAATCTCGATCAGCAAATCCGTATCGGCCAGGCGAATGCGATCACCCGCTGTCGGTCCGTACAGATCGTTATATTGTCGGCGAGGAATCTTCATGACTTGTCGGCTGTTGAAAACGGCTCCCAGCTACGTTCTCGGCTCGTCAAAGTCCTCAACGTACCCCACTCGGGAAAAGAGCTGTCTTGGCAGCTCGGGGTGGGAGGGTGAGAACTGGTACGCCTCCGGTGCGTTCTTCGACTGCGGCCTTGCTGGAAACCGTTTTGAACAGCCTTTCCCCTTTCTTTTCAGATCGTGTCCAGCTTAATATTTCTTCTGAATGAATCCCTGTTCGCGGGCAGCAGTCATGGCCTTGGCTTTCACGATTGGATCATCCAGACGCCCGTTCACCAATCCATTAATCCCATAGGCCACGCGATTGCCGCCTATCGAAACCAGCGTCACCCGCTTGTCCTCGCCCGGCTCAAACCGCACCGCGGTTCCAGCCGGAACTTGCAACCGAAACCCATAGGCCTTCTCACGATCAAACCGCAGCGCGCGATTCGCCTCAAAGAAATGACAATGCGACCCGACCTGGATCGGCCGATCACCGGTATTGGCGACGATGAGCTCAACCGTCTTACGGCCATTGAACGCAACAATGTCGCCTTCACCAAGGACGACTCCACCAGGAATAACAGCGGCAGGCTGATTCGAAGCCTTTTTGGCATCACGACTCTCGCCCATTCGCTTCGTCACTTTCTGCTTGGCCTTGGTTTTCTTTTTCATCGATTCACCTATCGAATCGGTTCATGAACTGTGACGAGTTTCGTCCCATCCGGGAACGTGCCCTCGACTTGCAATTCGGGAATCATCTCCGCCACGCCGGGCATCACATCTTTCCT
>CAZPWD010000008.1:9158-17338 GCA_964590025.1 uncultured Nitrospira sp. | reverse complement strand
CCACCGCCCCTTTGGCCATCACCACATACTTCTCCGCCAGGCGAGCGGCAAAGTGGAGCCCCTGCTCGACCAACAAAATGGCAAACCGTCTGGAATTCTTGAACCCGATAATCACGTCTTCAATTTGATCCACGATCGAGGGTTGAATGCCTTCAGTCGGCTCATCGAGCAAGAGCAGCTTTGGATTCAACTCCAACCCGCGCGCTTTGCGTTCCTTGGCCAATTGAGCGGCCACAGAAACAAGAAGCTTCTCCTGCTCACGAGGAGTTATCGGTAGGTCTCTGGAGCCGCTGCAAGCGCCGGTGCCGCCAGGACTACCCCCAGGACCGCAAGCAGTGCAATGAGGGATTTCTTGTTGGTCGTCATGAGCTCACCTGGGCGCAACATTGTTTCCTTGCCCACCTCTCCTTACAGACCTGGCTATTTCTTCAGTTCCACCGACATTCTTGTATCAGCATTCGCCTTGACGGTGACTTCTTTCGTCACCTTGCCCAGCATCTCGTGCCAGATCTCCATCTGATAGAAGCCAGCGCCAGGGGCAGGCGGCACGTCAGCCAGCATAAACTGTCCTTTGTCATCCGTGACCGCAGAGTACGGATTGTCCGCTACCACGATCCACGCGCTCATCCATTTATGGATATCACACTGGGCCTTGAACATCTCCGGCAGAGTGAATTTGGTCGAAATGACCGGACCGTTCTTGGGCTGGGCCCTGTTGATCGGATCATTCTCGATGCTGAACGTGCGGAAATTGTGCGTGATCGGATCGCTGTTCTTGATCTCCAGCGTGGCACCGACCGGCACAATCACCACTTGGGGCACGAACCGGCACTTGGCCTGGTCCAGCACCACTTTTGTGGCCGTGTCCAAGCGCTTGCCCTTTACGATATTGGTGAGTCGTATCAGGGCGTTCTTCACCTCATTGCCTGCACCCAGGATCAGGGATTCCGCGGGTTGACTCTTGCCACATTCGTCCTGATCCTTGTTCACCTCGATCGGTTTGGGCACTGGCGGCTGGCCGGCTGCCTTCACGACCCCGCTGACACTCCCCTTCTCGAAGACCGGCCCTCCTTGATACTGCAATCGTAGCGCTTCAACGACGAGGAATGTTTCAGGGACACTCCCCTTCTCGGCCACCGGCCCTCCTTGATACTGCAATCGTAGCAATCCAAAGGAAGAGCCAACTGCGCCGCTCATCAGAAATCCCACCCCACACAGTCCGACCAGCCACCACCGAATCTTCATAGTCTGTCTCCTATGTTAAACCCATGCAAGCCATCTTTATTGCCCTTTTCCCCCGGCGCAGCCGGCGGATCGCCCACCACTGGAGGCCCCCCTGCAACAACCACTGCCATGGCCGGATAGACATAGACTGTCTTGGGAAGCACCGGCTCCATGAAGAAAGTAGTACCAGGAAGTCAGCGCCATCTTGCCGCCTGTCTCCCCATTGGAGCCGTCCCAGACGAAAAATGCGATCGGGAATGACCGGCCGGTCTCGAACTGGATGTCCTGCGCTGCGTTGGCCGTCCTTAGCGGTCGTTTCATGACCACTTGATACTGACCGTTCCGAAATTCCCACACAGCGGCTGGGCTTCGGCCTCAGCCACCGTGGCCATCCAGCGTCGGTAGGCCATGAAGCGCCGCCAGATCGGCGGAAAACTCATGCGCAGTTCGCGGGCGACGCGATACACGGAAATCTCAAGACAGAAGTAGCGCAAGATCTTCAACTCACGCTCCAAGCGTTCGGGGCGATAGCGCCAGCCGCATGCTGCGCACCGCACCCGAATTCCGGGTTGGCTGCGATGCGGATGGCCGCAACTGATGCACAAGCAGTGGCGCAACCGGTGTTCCACCACGTGGACCGAATCGGAGCAGGTATCCATAGAGTCTGCGCCTCCATTATACATACATACGGGGCCAGACCCAAGAATTCATAATCACCTAATTTTTAAGAGACAAAACCAGCGCTGGGGTTACACGGCAAGGTGTTTTCTAATGAGGTCATCTGAGAGGTTAGGGATCTCCCCCTCTGCAGCGATTGCCCCCTTTTCCATGATGTAAAAATAGTCGCCTGCGCCACGGACAAACGACACGAATTGTTCCACCACGAGAATGGAAAGACCTCCTTGCTCCTTAAGCTTTTTGATCACATGAACAATTTCCTTGATAATGGAGGGTTGGATCCCCTCTGTTGGCTCATCCAACAGCAACATTTTCGGCTCAGACGCTAAGGCACGACCGATGGACAGTTGCTGTTGCTGTCCCCCGCTGAGATCCCCTCCTCGCCGCTGCAACATGGTCTTCAAAACCGGGAACAACTCGAAAATCCGAGGAGGTAGAACCCTCGAGCCGTTGGGCTTCGCCTCCAAGCCGATCAGAAGATTTTCTTCGACCGTGAGGCTGGGAATAATTTCCCTCCCCTGCGGCGCATAGCCAATCCCTAAACGCGCCCGCGAATAGGGGCGAAGATTGGTGATATCTTCTCCGCCAAAGGAGATACGTCCGCTTCTTGCGGGAAGGAGGCCCATCAATGTTTTCATGACGGTGGTCTTCCCAACTCCGTTCCGCCCCATGAGACAGACGATTTTCCCTTCGGGAATCACAAATGATACATCGCGCACCACATGACTGTCCCCGTAATAAATGTTTAGGTTAGCGGTCTGCAGCATGCTCTTCCTCCTCACGGCCCAGGTACACTTCAAGCACTCGGGGATCCTTTTGTACTTCTTGCATCTTTCCTTCACACAACAGGGAGCCTTCATGAAGCACGGTTACGGTGTTCGAGAAATGACGGACAAACTCCATATCGTGTTCAATGACAAGCACGGTCGCGTGCTCGCGAGCAATGGCTTCCAAGAGAATCCCCGTCTTGTCGCGCTCACGACCAGTCATGCCAGCCACAGGCTCGTCAACCAGCAGGAGCTTAGGCTCTTGCCCGAGCAACATCGCAATTTCCAGCCACTGCCTTTGACCGTGCGACAAGACGCCGGCAAAAGTTTGCGTGTGGTGGCCCAGCCCCACAAACTCGAGTATCTCTAGGAGGTCTCCCTGGTTTTGCCGCGCACGAAGCGCGGCCAATTCCGCTCCCACCGTTTTTCGCGTCTTCAATGAGAGCAACAGGTTATCGAAAACCGTGTGGTAGGGGAACACGGTCGGGGTCTGAAACTTGCGCCCAATGCCGATATTGGCCACCTCATGTTCTTGCAAAGTAAGCAAATTGTTCGCCTGCCCAAAGATGACTCTTCCCTTAATGGGCTTAACCTTGCCGCATATGACGTCCAGCATGGTCGTCTTCCCTGCTCCATTGGGCCCAATGACGAAACGGAGTTCCCCGTCCATCAAAGAGAAATTCAGGTCGCGGAGCGCCAGGAAACCTTCAAAACTGACGGTCACGTTTTCCATCCGTAGAATCGGTTCCTCCCTCTTATCCAGCTGGTCAGTAGCCAGCCCACCGTCTACTTTCTTCGCACCGTTACCCTCTACCCTCGACCCAAAGAGGTGGCGAGCGACAGCGCCGGCGCTGACGTGGCCTTCTGCTGCCTTCACTTCCTCCCCATCCAGAAGCAATTTCTCTGGTTGCTCAGTCGGCCCTGATGCCGCCGCCGAGAGAGGTGCACGGCGACTGCCCGATATCCATCGCGAACCTGATCGTTGCATAAAACGCTCAATCTGTTTAGGAATCCCGACGACCCCTTGCGGAAACAGAAGAACGGTTGCTACAAACAACGACCCCAATACAAAAGGCCAGAGTGTCGGAGCGACCGTCGTGAGGTAGCTCCGCAAACCGCTAATCAGCACAGCCCCTAGCGGCCCGCCGATCAGGGATTCTCTCCCTCCGACCGCGACCCACACCACGACCTCCAAGGAGGGCATGACGCCGATCTGGGCCGGCGTGATGATACCGACTTGCGGGACGTACAGAGCGCCCGCCAACCCAGCCAAGCCTGCAGAGAGCGCAAACACAAACATCTTGAAGCCAGTGATTGAATAGCCCAAAAATCTCAAGCGATTCTCACCATCCCGAATCGCACGCAAAATATGGCCCATCTTGCCGCGCGTCAGCCAGAGCAGGAGAGCATAGGTCCCGAGCAGACACACAGCCGTGATGGTGTAGAGAACCCTCTGCGTCGAAGGAGCGAGAAGCGAGTACCCCAGAACAGTTTTATAATCCGTCAGCCCGTTCGTTCCCCCGAGTCCCGTCTCATTCCGGCTGAACAGCAACCAGGCGGCAAAAGCCAGGGCTTGAGTCACAATCGCTATATACACACCCTGAATCCTGCTACGAAACATCAAGTACCCAAACAGCAGGGCAAAGAGCATGGGGACAAGGACGGTGGCGGCGACCGCAAAGGCGAAACTACGATAGGGCGGCCAGTACCAGGGCAGTTTCATGATCTGGACCCAGACCATAAAATCCGGCCGCAAAGGGTCGCCGTATTTACTCCCTTCGGCGCCTATGTTTAGCATGAGGTGCATCCCGATCGAGTACGCGCCAAGTCCGAAAAAGACCGCCTGTCCCAGACTGAGAATGCCCGCATAGCCCCAGAGCAGGCCGAGTCCCATGGCCATGATAGCCAGCGAGAGGTATTTGCCGAACAGGTTGAGGTAGTAATCGGGCAGCCAGAACATCGAGTCGTTCGGCAGAGTGTTCAAAAAAGGCAAGACCACCACCAGTATGATACTGACAGCGCCAAAAATGATCCATTCCTTCCATTTGGTCATGTTCCCGCCTCAGCAGCTCGTCCCTTCGATGGAAATAGGCCTGTCGGCCTCACCTGGAGAAAAACAATGATCGCCGCCAAAATGAACAGTTTGGCGTAAATAGACCCTCCTGTTCCTCCAATGAGAGGCTCGAGAATCTTGTTGAACACCCCAATCCCCAATGCGGAGATTACTGTGCCGGCCAGCTTGCCAACCCCCCCCACCACCACGACCATGAATGACTCGACAATAAAGGATTTGCCCATTTCCGGGTCCACGTTGCCGATCAGGCTGATCGCACATCCGGCAATACCGGCGAGGCCCGTGCCAAACGCAAAGGTCCAGGAATCGACTTTGCGCGTAGAGATCCCTACACAAGCGCTCATGTTGCGGTTTTGTGTCACAGCACGGACGAGAAGGCCCATGCGCGTCCGGGAAAAGAGCAAGTACACCCCCAGCAAGGCGACCCCAGCCAACCCGATGATGAAAATTCGGTTATATGGCAGAACAAGCCCCGCCATCGGCTCCACTCCCCCTCGCATGAATGTTGGCGGATTCACACTCGTCAAATCGCCGAAGTACCAGCGTGCCGCCTGTTGGAGAAACACGCTGACTCCCCAGGTGGCGAGCAGCGTTTCCAATTGCCTTCCGTACAGGAAACGGATGACAGTCCGTTCCAACAAGAGGCCGAACGCCCCAGTCACCACGAAGGATACAGGCAAAGCAACAAAGTAATAGTAATCCTGCCAGGACGGTGGCAGGTGATTAAAAAAGAGTCCCTGTATGAGAAAGGCCTGGTAGGCCCCAATCATCATCATTTCCCCATGGGCCATGTTGATGACGCCCATGAGGCCGTAGGTAATGGCCAGCCCAAGCCCCATCATGAAGAGAACCGAACCTAAGCTAATGCCGTTGAAGAGGGAGCCCACAACAGTCTGCCAGGTTTGATACGATTCGACGCTATCAATCGCTCCTTGGATCGCGACCCGCACAGTGTCGGATGGCTCAAGCGGTTCCTCAGTAAGAAGGGCTTTCAGGTGCGATAGTGCTCGCATACCTTTGATCTCGCCCAAGCGGATCGCAGCCGCTCGTCGCACCTCCTCATCAGGGTCATTAAGGTGCAATTGATTGATCGCTACCTCGAGATCATATCGAACATACTTGTGTGACTCCCCCGAAAGAGCCTGTTCGAGGAAGGGCACCACCGAAAGTTTCCCCGAATTTCCAAGCTTGGCCGCCGTCGCCCGCCTGACCACCACATCGGGATCATACAGTCTCAGCCGATCCAATCCTGCTCTCAAGAGCAGTCGGACCACACCCGACCTCATGGCCACCATTTCCAACGCCCCCTCTGACAACACGTCGGTGGCATTCAGCTTCCCTAACTCCACACCTGTGAAGGGATCCAAGAAGGAGATCGTCTCACGACCATCGAGCTCGACATTTCGCAGTATAATGACGATCTTCTCGCTACCAGTCTTATCTCTCCACACATGAAGCGTTCCTTCGTTCAGCGCCGTCAGGGCGGGCAGGAAAGCCATGTCATTGAGGTCCACTAAACCCTTCAACGTGGTTTCTTGGATAGTCGGGTCAAGGCTTGCCAGCCCTTGTAGAGAAGAGGCATTCGGTCGACCGCTCTCGGCCGTTACTGGCTGCTCCGCATAGACCAGCCCGACACCCTTGCCGAGCAGAAGAACACTCGCCAGGAGACAGACGACCACGTTCCAACTCAGACGCCCAAGCCTCATTTGCACACTCTGTCTGGTCACCATAGGCAAGATCTCTCCCTAATCTCTTAACAACTTTTTAAATATATCAAAAAAGGGGCTGCACAGGAATACCCCCGGTGCAGCCCCCTGTCGTAACCTCAAGTAACCTCCCGGCGACCGGTCCCTTCACCTAGATGGTTTCAATCGGGACGGCTTTCGGTTCTAGCCAGAGCTTCTCTGTTCCTCCCATCGTATCAAAGGAACCTTTCCCGCCTTTGCTCCAGTCGCAATCACGGTCAGGATAGGTATACTCGCTCCAGGGCAGCGCATCGACTAAACCCGCGGATTGCGAGACAATATCGAACTGGCCATTGGCGAGAATTTTGCCAATGTACACCGGCTTGGAAGTATGGTGATTTTTGCGGTCGACGATGATCCCTTGGTCCGGCGTAGGAACCTTCAACCCGGGCAACGCTCTCAGCACATCGTCCACTTTCAACGAGTTCGCTTTCTCAACCGCCATCTTCCACGTGTACATCCCAATGTACCCCCAGAACATCGGGTCGTCCACGACTCGACGAGGGGCATCAGGGAGGTTCTTCTTCTTGGCAAAATCCTTGAACCTTTGCACGAACGCCTTATTCTCAGGGTTGTTCACCGATTGGAAGTAGTTCCAACAGGCCAGGTGGCCGACGAGGTTCTTCGTATCAAGCCCGCGGAGCTCATCCTCGGCCACGCTGAACGAATTCACCGGGCATTCCTCCGCACTGATGCCAGCGTTGGCCAGTTCCTTAAAGAAGGGCACATTGCTGTCGCCGTTGATCGTGTTGATCACGCACGCGTCGCCGCCGGCGCCGAACCGCTTAATTTTGGCGATGATCGTCTGGTAATCCTGGTGATGGAACGGCGTGTATTCCTCCATGATGTTCTTGGCCGCAATGCCTTTCGCGAGGAGCATCGCCCGGACAATCTTGTTGGTCGTTCGGGGATACACGTAGTCGGTTCCCACTAGATAAAACTTCTTCCTGCTGCCTCCTTCTTTGCCGAGGTGGTAATCCACCGCCGGCGTCGCCTGCTGATTGACCGCCGCGCCGGTATATATCACGTTCCTCGAACATTCCTCACCTTCATACTGCACGGGGTAGAACAACAGGCCGTTGTTCTTCTCGAACACCGGCAGGACGGACTTCCGGCTGACCGAGGTCCAGCAGCCGAACACCGTCACCACCTTGTCCTGCAGCAAGAGTTTTTTCGCTTTTTCCGCGAACAGGTCCCAGTTGGAGGCCGGATCTTCAATCACGAGCTGAATCGGGCGCCCCATGACCCCGCCTTTGGCGTTGATCTCCTCCGCCGCCATTTCCACGATGTCTTTAATGGACACTTCGCTGATGGCCATCGTGCCGCTCAGGGAGTGCAACACACCGACCTTGATCGGCTCGCCGCCCGCCGCATAGGAGAAGACCCAGTTGCCTAAGTTGCCAAGCAGGGCAGCAACCCCTATGCCGGCTGCTACCTTGCTTCCTTGAACCAAAAGCTCACGCCGCGAAGGACCAGCCTCGCTCGCAGCACCATTGCCTGCGTCGGCAGGGCTTACCTCATTGGGTTTGTTCGTTTCCATGGTCGGACTCCTTTTCACTAGCATAAGAAGTTATACAAGCTCTAGAAAAAGACGCCGTTGTCCTTCTCCTGCATTCTGGCCGACTCGATGGACGCCCTTGTCCTTCTCCTGCATTCTGGCCGACTCGATGGACGCCCTTGTCCTTCTCCTGC
>CAZPWD010000008.1:0-9058 GCA_964590025.1 uncultured Nitrospira sp. | reverse complement strand
AACCCGTTTGATCGGCACACTCTATAGCAGATGATCAGCCCCCCTGTCACAACGGTTCATCGTCCCTAAAACAGAGATGGAAATTGTGCGGGAGGCAGAAAAAGACCTCCCTGCTTTTCCAGAAGGGTAGAAGTTCTAGTGAAAACCCACCTTAGATGAGGGCCCTCCCGTCTGCGACCGTCCCCACGATCTGCCGTCTCTTCTTCATCATCCACCCCCGTTGATTGAGAGTGTCGGTGACTGAATCATGACCAGATCCATGGCTGGCTTCTATACACTGAGAGGAACGATAAACACACTAGGCATCCCCCTAGGAACGTTAGGCAATCTCCCTAGGCGAGCCAGCGCCGACGTTTAGGCGAGAGGCACGAGGCTAGAGGCAAGGGGCGATGACTTCTTGTCGGAAACACGGCTCTTTCCTCTAGCCCCTAGCCTCGCACCCCTCGCCCCTCGCCTGGTTCTATGCGATTTCGCGACGAACCGTCATGAATAATGCTGGCTAGTCCGATGCGAGGAGGCCGTGGACGAGGGCGTACTTTGTTAGCTCCGCCGTCGTGTGAAGATCGAGTTCCGTCATGATCTGCGATTTATGAAACTCGACAGTCTTCGGTGAGAGACTGAGGGCCGACGCAATCTCCTTGACCGTCATCCCTTCTGCAACGAGTTGCAGCACTTCTCGTTGGCGCGCAGTCAAGGACTTGTCCTTCAGAACCGCAGGCCTCCCTCCGGTGATGACCGACTGCACCAGACCTTTCGCGACCAAGGGGGTGACATAGCACTGTCCGTCCATGACTGATTGGATGGCTTGGAGTAATTCTGAACCGGCGGATCGTTTGAGCAGATAGCCGGAGGCACCGGCCTTGAAGGCTTCATTCACATAGGCCGGGTCAGCGTGCATCGTCACGAAGATCAGCTTGATGCGAGGCAGAATCTTCTTCAGCTTCCGGGCGGCATCGATCCCATTGAGCTGCGGCATCGAGATATCGAGCGTGACGATGTCAGGCTGAAGTTCCTGGGCCATTCGAAGCAGCGTACGGCCATCCTCTGCCACACCAACGATCTCACACCGATCCTCCAACAGTTTCCGGAATCCGTCCAACACCAGGGTATGGTCATCAACCAAGAGAACCCGGGGCCTGCTCATGCCATCCCCTCCGGAACGAGCACCTCCGCCTGCACCCTTGTTCCCTTCCCCACGGCAGAATTAACCTGTAACACCCCGTGAACCAAGGCGACTCGCTCTTTCATGCCGAGCAACCCCAGTCCATGTGGTCCGTGCCGGGGTTGTTCAGAGTCAAATCCCACTCCATTATCCGTAATCGTGACCATCAGCCCAGATCGAGACCGGGTCAGCTCCACATCGACTCGAGACGCTGCCGCATGGCGAGCCACGTTGTTGAGGCTTTCTTGGGCGACGCGATAGAGACAGGTCGCGATTTCCTGGGGGACGACTGCGGGGATATCCTTGTGTCCAAAGCTCCCTCGGATATGGCTTCGAGCTGTGAAGTCGTCCACCAACCGCTGCAGGGCGATCGGAAGGCCGAGATCATCCAGAATGGAGGGATGAAGCTGATAGGCCAACTGACGCACAGTATCAGACAATTCCACAACCCGGTCTTGTATCGTGCGGACGGATTCGCCCACATTACTCGATGAGAAGCTGAGCTGCCGTTCTAATGCTTCGATATCCATGGCAAGAAGCGCGAGCCGTTGATTGATGTCATCGTGCAAATCACGCGAGATACGACGCCGCTCTTCCTCCTGCACGCGCAACAGCTGGAACGCCAACTTCTGCAGTGCTTGCCGGCTGTTTTCGAGCGACACCTCGGTCTGCATCCGTTCAGCCACTTCAGCTACCAATGATTCGTTGACGGAGGCTAGCTCTTGTGTTCGGACCCGCACACGCCTATCCAAGGCCTCGTTGAGTCGTTGCAGCTCCTCTTGGTGCATACGGCCCTGCTGCTCCGTCCGCTTCCGCGCCGAGATATCCCGCACGAACGCGCTGAACGTGTAGGCCCCCCCCTGCCCCAAGGCCGGCGAGATTGCCAGTTCTATCGGAATCTCGTGCCCATCTCGGTGGCAGCCTGTGATTTCGATCCGTGTGTTCAGCATCGGTCCTACCCCGGTTGCGAGGAAGTGACGCAATCCCTGTTCATGGGCTTCCCGGTGTTGTGCAGGGATGATGGTGGCAGAGAGGAGTCGCCCGATGGCCTCTTGCCGGGGCCAGCCGAATATCTGTTCGGCTTGGACGTTCCATTCGGTGATGACTCCAGCGGCATCCATCCCGATGAAACCATCGAGCGCCATCTCGATAATGCGCCGCGTGTGTGTCTCGCTCACGCGCAGCGACGCTTCGGCGTCCCTGGCGTGCGCACGCTCCTGCTGCGCGAGCAGATATTCTCTCCTCACGCGCTTCACGGTCCACAGCAAGAGTCCAAAAATTGGAACCACCAGGGCACAGCCCGCCAGCCCAAGATTCCAGAGGACTTCTCGAATCGGCGCCAGCACATCGCGCCGATCCATGCGCATCAGCACCGTCCAATGCATACCCTCAAACCCGCCACGGGCTAGAGTCCTGGCATAGCCAGTGATGACCGGCACGTGGCGACGCATATGCTCCTCCTCCACGTAACTGGACAGGGACGCTTCGCTTAACAGTGTCGACGGTAGGCCGAGTTGTTTGAGATTGACGTGGCCCTTATGCTGGAGATCCGAATCAATGAAGGCAACCCCCTTGTTAGTCAGGAACTGGTATTCCAGCGCTCCCCAAAATCCCTCCCGCTGCCGGAAAGCCAGAAGGGTCCCCGTCATGACGTTTTCCAGCCCAGGAATCCCCACCCGCGTCGTCACGACCCCCACGAATTCCCCGCGCGGTCCGGTGATGGGAGCCGTCATGGCTATTGCGTCAGGACCGCCCATCACTGCGAATGGCTCCACGTCCCCCATATGAACCCCTTGCCCGTTGCGCACGGCCTGAAACCAGGATTCAGCGCTGTAGTCCCGCCCGACCGTGGCCGGGTCGGTGGCGACCACGACCTGCCCGCGCGCGTCCGTGGCTCCGATCCACAAGTAATCCGGGTACGAGATCTTGGCCGAGGCGAGATACGCCGACTGAAACTCCCGATTGTCTGGCTGCGCGCTGAACGTCCGTGCCATCATCTGCACATCGCCTTGCCGTTCAAACAGAAATCGGTCCAGTTTGTCCGAGACTTCGGCAGCTGTAAGGGCCAGGGTTTCGCCTGCTGTGGCAACCATGCGAGTTTCGGTGTAGTGAAACGCGATTCCGCCGATGGCCAGCATGACGACCGTCATCACGCTGATGAGGACCGGCAGCCAGGAATACAGACGGGGAGCCGTTGCTTCAGACAGGTCATTCATCCTTTTCGCCTCGTTGCTGCGCCGCATGAATCATGCTCAGGACGTTCAACAGTCGCACGATACCGAGTGCGGCAACGGTGCGACCCAGCGAACTTATCACGATCGTGAGCTGCCCCTCCACAAGACACACAACTGACGTAGACTTCGCGTCCCGTCAACCGCACTGCTTCGTCCTCATGTAGAGAGGGCTACTGAGTAGCCCCCTCTTCTCATGGTGACTTACGCTTTTTGATACGTCCCTTGATGCCCGACCCAGTCGCAGCCCTTGTCCGGATTCGTATATTCGCTCCAGGGTTCCGGCTTCACCAGCCCCTTCGAACGGGAGACCACCTTGAACTGCCCGTCCGCCAAGATCTCACCGATGAGCACCGGTCTATAGGTGTGGTGATTGGCGGCATCCATCATGATCTCCCCGCCCGGCGCCAGGAACTTACTGCCATAGACCGCCTTTCGGACCTTGTCGACTTCACTCGACCCGGCCTTCTCGACGGCTTGCTTCCAGATATACACGCCGAAATAGGCGGCTTCGATCGGATCGTCCGTGACCCGCTTGTCGCCATCCGGCAGGTTGTTCTTCTTGCAGTAGGCCTTGAAATTTGCCACGAACTGCTTGTTCTGTGGCGTATCGACGCTTTGATAATAATTCCACGCCGCCAGGTGACCGACCAGCGCGGACGTGTCCATGCCGCGTAACTCGTCCTCCGCAACACTGAAGGCCATGATCGGGGCATCTTTGGCCCGCAAGCCTTGGTTCGCAAACTCCTTGTAGAACGGCACATTGCTGTCGCCGTTGATCGTGCTGATCACGGCAGCCCCTCCGCCGGCGGCGAATTTCTTCAGTTTCCCGCAGATGGTTTGGTAGTCCTGATGGTGGAACGGAGTGTATTCTTCCATGATACGGTCCACCGGTATTTTCTTCGCCAGCAGCATCGCCCTCAGGATTTGGTTGGTGGTGCGGGGATACACATAATCGGTGCCGAGCAGATAGAACTTCGTGAATCCGCCCCCTTCTTTGCTCATCAGATAATCCACTGCCGGCACGGCCTGCTGATTCGGGGCCGCTCCGGTGTAGAAGACGTTGCGTGAACACTCTTCTCCTTCGTACTGCACGGGATAGAACAGTAAGCCATTATTCTCCTCGAAGACCGGCAACACATACTTGCGGCTGACCGAGGTCCAGCAGCCGAAGACGACCGCCACCTTATCTTGCAGCAGGAGCTGCTTGGCTTTTTCGGCAAAGAGGTTCCAATTCGAGGCCGGATCGACGACCACCGTCTCGATCATGCGCCCCATCACCCCGCCTCTGGCGTTGATTTCTTCCACGGCCATAATCACGGTGTCCCGCAACGACACTTCGCTGATGGACATCGTGCCGCTCAGGGAGTGCAAGATGCCGATCTTGATTGGTTCTTTGCCCGCTGCGTATGACAGGGCCCAGTTGCCCAAGTTGCCAAGCAGGGCAGCCACCCCGATGCCGGCCGCTACCTTGCTTCCTTGAACCAGCAGCTCACGCCGCGAAGGACCCGCTTCGCTCGCAGCACCACTGACTGCGTCGACCGGGCTTGCCTCATTAGGTTTGTTCGTTTCCATGGTCAGACCTCTTTCACTAACATGTAGAAGTTGTACCAGCTCGACAGCATGAAGACGTCGCCATGGAATTTCTCAGACTCACCTCACTGAGCCCCAGCATTCGGCCCTATCGTCAGAAGATGGCCCCACTCAAGCGCCGTGTGGAAACCACCCCAATTGTGGTTTCCCTCCCGAATTGTCCGATACAATCCATCCTGTTTCACCAGAGGGCTTTGCGGTAGGGGACAAAAACCCTCCCGATCCGTTCTGTTGGACCAGAGGGACGCCATTGTCCTTCACTTGCATTCTGGCTGAATCGATGGACGTCGTTGTCCATTACTCAACCCGTACAATTGGGGAGCGTATTTTCGGAGTCTATTGCCCTCCTGTCAAGTAGGACTCCCGCTCATAATTTGGAGGATGTTGACGGTGTCCTCGCCCTTTCGATTGTGCTAGACCACCGGCTTGTACAACCCGCACGAATTGCCCGTGTCTCATCATCCGCGACTTGCTCTTGTGCTTCTAACTGGCGTCCCTCTGGTCCTATCTGCCTGCGCCACAGGACCTGAACTGGACCTAACGATCCATGAATCCAAACGCGGTGCGGTGTATGTGGAACGGATTTCCGATCGATCGTTCCAAGCCGCGCATCCCATTGCGGTATCGGCAGATGCGATGGCCTGGGTCCTTAGCGCCGTGGTCGTCAAGGAGAACCGAGTGTTCTTGGGAATTCTGGTCGCCGGAAAGCCGGAGGCTGTTCGAGTGTTTAGGGACGAGGACGTTGACTATTTGGCGCCGCTCCTGGTCGAGGGGCTCACCAGAGCTGCGTCGGACCAGCAGGTTGGGTTTCGTGTCGTTCAAACGGGGACGCCCGCGGAATCGACGAAGGGTTCGCTCTACGCCTACGGACGGTCACTGCCGAACCTATCCCCGCTGTTTCTCAGCCCGTTGGTCGAGTTCTCCGGCTAAGAGCACAGCCTCGGCTATCTCGCGCATTGACTTCCGGTAATCCATACTTTGCCGCTGAATGAGTTTGAATGCCTCTTCTTCAGTCAACTTCTTCGAGCGCATCAGGTAGCCCTTGGCCCGCTCCATGAGCTTCCGAACTGCCAGCGCTTCCTGCATCTCAATGGATTTCTCGACCAGGGCCGTATGCTCGATGGCGATGGCGGCCTGATTGGCGATGGCCTGGAGCAACTTAACTTCTTCGCTGGTAAACACGTGTGGAACGGACGTATAGCTATTGATCACGCCCATCGCCTTCTCCCGCACCATCATCGGTACAGAGAGCAATGAGCACAGCCCTTCCTGCTTGGCCATATCCCGATACATATAGTCTCGATCTGTGGTGACGTCGGCCACGATAATTGGTCGACGGTCTTTCACAGCATGGCCACTGATACTCTGCCCAACTTTCAAGTTTGGCCTGCGGCGATACTGTTCGCTGAGGCTTTGCGTCGCCTCGATCCTCAGTTCCCCACTGGCTTCGTCCAATAGCATAATCGAGCAAATCTTGGAGTTCATTATTTGCGCGGTCATCGTCACCAGGAGTTGAAGCACGTCTTTGATCAACCGATTGGACGCCAGCGTTTCTGAGACCTGCGACAGCGTTTCCACTTGTAGGGCTTTGCGTTGCATTTGATCGTAGAGCCGCGCGTTATCGATCGCTCCACCGACTTGATTGGAGATAGTCGAGAGTAACGCCAACTCATCCGGCCGATAGCGCTTTGGGCGCTTATGTTGGACATTGATCACGCCGACCACTTCTTTTTTCGCCATGATCGGTACGGAGACAAAGGCTTGATGGCGGTCTTCTGGAAGGTTATGAAAAAACTTGAACCGTGGATCGTCGTTCGCATTACTCGGAATCACGACGCGCGTTCGTTCCTGAGCGACCCACCCGGTGATGCCCTCTCCCAAACCAATCGTGATGCGGCCAATCAATTTCGGATGAGGGTTCTTCGAGGCTCGAAGAATGAGTTCGTCTTGGTTATCCGACAATAGGTAGAGGAGACAGGCATCCGCCTTGGTGACTTCGACGACAACTTCGACGATATGTTTGAGAATTGCTTCAAGATCCAGTTGGTTGCTGATTGACTCAGAGATCCGATGGAGCACATCGAGTTCGCGTGTTTTTTCCCGCAAAGCCTGTTGGAGGTGAGCTACGGATGGCGTGCGTTCGGTCGTCATAGAGATTTACCTTCGTGCGCGGGCCTTTCGACGGACAGGATGCTTGCCTGGCAGACGGCCACTTGACGGTCGGCTCCCACGGCCGTGCTTGCTCTGAAACCACGCTGCACAGACCTGCCGCTCGATTGGCCGAATTACCACCTCCCCAATCCGCACTGGCCATACTCCAATGACCAGCCCCCCGACCACCTTCTTGTCATGTTGCATGGCGCCCCAGAGAGACGTAAAGGATGCCTGTGAGATCTGTTCGGACAGCCCAGCACGCTGCACCAGACTTCTGATCCGTTCGACAACCTCTCGCCCACACAGGCCCATATAACAAGCCAACTCTGCTTCTTGCACCAATCCGATCCCAACCGCTTCACCATGGATCAATCCACGATAGCCTGCGAGTGACTCCAGTGCATGTCCGATCGTGTGGCCGTAATTGAGAATGCGTCGGCGATCCGATTCCCGCTCGTCCGAGGCAACCACCTGCGCTTTGATCTCGCAGGATCGTTTGATCGCATGGATAACCGGCTCTTCGTCGAGTTTCAACAACGCAGGTATCTCCTGCTCCAGAAAGGCGAAGAACTCCTCGTCGGCGATAATGCCGTATTTGATCACTTCAGCTAAACCAGCAATCCATTCGCGGCGTGGCAGAGTGCGCAGCGTGAGGGGGTCGATCAATACCGCGCGCGGCTGGTAAAACGCCCCGATGAGATTCTTTCCCAACCGATGGTCCACGCCGGTCTTGCCCCCGACACTGGAATCTACTTGAGCCACAAGCGTGGTCGGCACTTGTACGAACGGGATTCCTCGTTGATAGATCGCGGCAGCAAAACCGGTGACATCACCGATGACTCCGCCACCGAGGGCCAGCAACAGGGACTGACGTTCGAACTTGTGCTTGGCTAACGCATCGAGAATCTTGGCGATTGTGCCGAGCGTCTTTGTTCGCTCTCCCGGCGGCAAGATAATCGGAGTCGGGTCGTATCCCGCCTTGCAAAGCGAGCGGAGAGTCCCTTGAAGATAACGGCTTGCCACATGCCTATCTGTCACAACCCCGATCTTCGGAGAAGTCGTAAGGGCGCTGAGCCTGTCACCCACTGTCGCAAGTAACCCAGGATGAAGGACGATGTCGTAGCTCCGCTCCCCCAAGGTCACCGGTACAATCTGTTCTGCCATACCGGCCATGCGCGACGACGGTCTCTCCTGACCCCAATATACCAGTCGCCCATCCGATTCTTCTTGGATAGGAAAGCCTGGATTCACGAACCACTTCGCCTGCGGTGATGATGAATTGCGATGGCTGACATCGGGGGGGATGGTACCACAACGGTTCGGAAACTAGAAGGTTTTCAGATACGCCTCCACGCCAAGAGATCGCGTTTCATGGCCTCAGGAGTACCCTCTTTAGACGTATTGAGCATCACATTGGTCATTTCACATGGTCCTCACCGCTTCCCAGGCTATGATGTCAATTCGATTGCCGATCGCCTTGCACGCGCATACGACCGATCGCCCGTCGCATTTTCTTGCGCCGGGCAGAGTCATCATTGATCATGTCAGAAATAAGCAGAGAACTGGAGAGTACGCCTTGGAGGATCGAGATGACGCCCCAACCGCGAAGGCTCACCGCCCTTGAGCTCCCCATCAATGAAGAGCTAGAAGGCTCGCTTCTAGCAGGATGCTGAAAAAGTCCGCCAGCAGCGTTCTCGCATCGTTCAGACCCTCAACGTACCCCAGAGGGTACGCCTCGGCCCTTCACTCGCTGCGGCCTTGCTGGACGGCCTTTTTGAGCATCCTGCGGGAGGGTATTCCTATTGTGCCAGACGTGCGGACCAACGAAGTTCTCGCAGGCCAAAATAGTTTTTCCGCAGCCTGCTAGCTCTTCACGATACTGGGCGTCAAGAAGATGAGCAGCTCTTGTTTCGCTACA
>CAZPWD010000007.1:21578-25768 GCA_964590025.1 uncultured Nitrospira sp. | reverse complement strand
CGCACAGACTTGGTGCTCCTTATTCGTCGCACCGTGCGCCCCAGAGGGTACGCCTTCGGCCCTTCGCTCGCTGCGGCCTTGCTGAACGGCCTTTTTGAGCATCCCGCAAGGCTTCCCCTCGTAATTTCAGGCACGGGGCATGAGGCCAGAGGCTTTCTCTTGCGAGTGGCATGTTCTCTCTGTCTTACCGCTAGCCCCTAGCCTCGTGCATTCAGTTATCGCACATTGGCCAGTTGCCAGGCGAGGGCCAGGACATATCGGGCCACGGTCTGCAAAATCTCCGGATTGATCGTGTCGGCGGTATCGGTGGGCTGATGAAAGTGTGGGTGGATGCCGCCGCTGACGACGGTGACAGTCGGGACACCCGCCTCTTTGAAGGGCACGTGGTCGCCACCGGGGAAAAATCCGAACACATCCAGCTTGTCGGTAAACCCTGCCACCTGTCCTGCCTCCAATGCGACGTTCTTTTCCAATCCTGTCACGCCTACCGTGAGCCGTCCGTTTCCAACGCCGGCGTGATCGATGTTGATCATTGTTCTAGTCATGGTGGTCGGCACTAGAGGGCGTTCCACATACAGCCGAGAGCCAGCCAGACCCTGCTCTTCACCGCTGAAGGAGATGAAGAGGATGGTTCGTCCAGGGTGCGCGCCGGCCTTGGCCAGAACGCGAGCGACTTCCAGCATGACGGCCGTCCCTGAAGCGTTGTCATCGGCCCCTGGAAACAAGAGTCCCGCTTGGCGGCCGAAGTGATCTCGATGCGCCCCGATTACAATGGCTTCATGCGTCAACTGCGGTTCTGTGCCTGGGAGCACCGCGATCACGTTGATCAGAGACCCTTGCTCATGCCGCGATTCCCATTCAAGGGCCCCGAAGTATTCCGTGCTAAACGATAGAGACTCGGAGGCTCGGTTGAGCTGATCCTGCAAGTTCCGAAGGTGTCCTTGATTGGAATGGTCGGTACCAGCAATGATTAGCTCCGCTCGTGAGGTGCTGATCCATGCACCGGGAAGGTTGTCGGGTGCTGGAGAAAGTCCGTAGAAGGCGCTGGGTTGTCCCGTCACGCCACGTCGTATCTCGTAGGAACTGAGAACCGGTCCAGTTGCGGTCAGATATCCCACTGCCCCCTTCTGGCGAGAGATCCGGACTTTGTCCGCGTGGGTAATTGTTCCGTTGAAGTGATCCGGTTTTCCCCTTAGGAACAGCACGATGCAATTGTTCACGTCGATCCCGGCATAGTCATTCATGTTCGAAGTAGCATCGACAATCCCATAGCCGACGAACACGATCGGAGCACGGGCATGCGCAGATGGTGAATCGAGCACCGGGATAAAATCCGTCCCGAGACGCTGATTGTCTGGAGTCCTGGCCGTAGAGATCTGCAGCGTTGGTTCTGGGGCAATGACGACAGTTTGATATGGCTTCGACATGAAGCCGGTCGCTACGCTGGCACGATCCCCGGGGCTGGGAGGAACGTTCAATCCGGCCAATGGAACAAAGGCAAGACTGATCTTAGAGGCAAGGAATTGGTCGGCTACCCAATAGGCCGAACGGAGATCATCCTCTGATCCGGCTTGCCGTCCATTGAAGGACGGGCCGCTTAACGTGCGCACATCGGCCAGCATCCGTTCGCTTGACAGGCTGTCGAGCGCTCGAAGCCTGTCACGATGGTCTTCCTCCGATTGCGCGGAGCCCTGGGCCCCCAGGGGAAGCAGAATGAGGATGATTCCCAGGACAGTGACCACAACAAGGGAGGAAGAGAGGCTGCGCGTCGAGCCGTTCATGCAGTGAGCCTTTCGAGGTGCCGCAGAACTATAACATAGCCTGACAGGTTCGTTGCAGAGCGGCTGCGGGCCAAGGTACTATGACTGATTGTAAGGATGAAGATTCGATGACAGATCCAACCACACAAGCGGACCGTTTTCCGAACCGGCTTATCACAGAAGCCAGCCCCTATCTCCGGCAGCATGCGGAGAATCCAGTGGAGTGGTATCCCTGGGGCGAGGAAGCCTTGTCGCGGGCGAAAGCAGAGGACAAGCCGATTCTGTTGTCGATCGGCTACTCGGCCTGCCACTGGTGCCATGTCATGGCACATGAATGTTTCGAAAATCTCGAGATTGCCGGGCTCATGAACCAGGACTTCATCAACGTGAAGGTCGATCGAGAAGAGCGCCCGGACCTGGACGATATCTACCAGAAGTCCGCGCAGGTGTTTCTGGGACGGGGCGGCGGGTGGCCCCTGACGATGTTTCTGACGCCTGACCAAGAACCGTTTTACGGGGGGACGTATTTCCCGCCGGCGCCCCGCTACAACCTGCCGGGATTTCCCGAGGTCTTGCGCAGTGTCGTCGAGGCCTATCGGAATCATCGAGACGATGTCCGCAAGAATGTGGAAAAGGTGAAAGCCGGATTGCTGCGAGTAGGAACGCCGCAGCCGTCGGCCGATCCGTTGACGGATCATTTGCTCGATGAGGCGGCCAAGAACTTGGTGCAGTTTTTCGACCCGGTTCACGGCGGATTCGGTGAGGGGCCGAAATTTCCAACGGTCCCCCCGCTCAGCCTGTTGCTGCGTCAGACGGCTCGAACGAAAGACGTCTCCTATCAAGAGCAAGTGCTCTTACAGCTCAAAACCATGGCAGCTGGAGGGATCTACGATCATCTCGGCGGCGGGTTCCACCGCTACTCGGTGGATGGCCAGTGGTTGATTCCCCATTTCGAGAAGATGCTCTACGACAACGCGCAGCTGGTGCGGATCTACCTCGATGGATGGCGTCTCACCAAAGAGAATCGGTTTCGTGAGGTCGTGGAAGAGACGTTGGAGTACGTTCGTCGTGAACTCACGCATCCGGACGGTGCGTTCTTTGCTGCGCAGGATGCCGACAGTGAGGGGCATGAGGGAACCTATTTCGTCTGGGAGCCAGGAGAGATTGTGGCGGTACTGGGGACCGAAATGGCTGAGGAGTTCTGCCGGCACTATGGGGTGACGGAGAGCGGAAATTTTGATGGCAAGAACGTGTTGAATCGGCTCGGTGGGATTCAGCTCGCGCCCGACGCGCAAGAGGAGGTGGAGTCCTTGTTGCGGCCTGCCAGGATGAAGTTGCTTGCAGCACGAGAGCGACGGATGAAGCCGCAGCGGGATGACAACATTCTCACGAGTTGGAATGGGATGATGGTGTCCGCCTATCTCGATGCCTATCAGGCGTTCGGGGTCCCCGCGTATCTGGCGGCAGCGGAACAGGCGCTCACATTCCTACTGGACTATGCGGTCGCGCACGGGCAAATCTATCGTACGGTCAGGGCGGGGAAGGGGCGCTTGAACGGCTATCTGGACGATGCCGCCTGTCTCGCCGCCGCGTTGCTGGACGCGTTTGAGGCGACGTCGCATCGGTGGTATTTGGATCAAGCGCGCGAGGTGACGGACAATTTGCTGGAGCAATATTGGGATGAGGCGGCGGGTGGGTGTTTTTATACCAGCCGCGACCATGAAACTCTCCTCCATCGCATGAAGTCCGGTACCGATAGTGCGATTCCATCCGGTAATGCCATTGTCGCCTTGGTCTTATTGAGGCTTTTCTCTTTCACAAGAGAGCAGAGGTATCATGACCGGGCCGAGCACCTGTTCCGGCTGTTCCGGAGCGTGATGGAGCACAACGCCTATGGCTCATCGGCCATGCTCTGTGCGCTGGATTGGTATCTGACGACGCCACAAGAGATTGTTGTTGTCGGGACTCGTGGCGATGCGATGACCGAATCGTTGCTCGCAACAGTCCATCGACGCTATCTGCCGAATCGTGCGGTGCTGGTGCTCGATGCCTCTCGTCGTGCCGGGGAATCCGACTTGGCGCTTGCGGCAGGGAAGACGAGTGTGAACGGGCAGCCAACGGCGTATGTCTGCCAGCGTCAGACCTGTTCGCCTCCGGTGGCGGAAAGCCACCAATTGGACCTGTTATTGTAGGGAGGGTGCCATGGGCGTAGGCGAGTCAGGCAAAGGATTGTACGATCACCTCTACCGCCGATTCTTCGAGAATCGCGCGTCGCACCAAGGCTATGAGTTTCAGCATGCGCCCACTGGAAGCGCTCCACTACCGGGTGTCACGTTTCGGGATCGTCTTCGATGGTGGACCTGGGGTCGGTGGCGACGTCGAGAGACGATCATGGCCGCCCGCGACCGGTTGCAGCAGGACATTCTCGAT
>CAZPWD010000007.1:6162-21478 GCA_964590025.1 uncultured Nitrospira sp. | reverse complement strand
TGTTTAATCGGTGGACCTTCGACCAGCAGAAGGCTGGTGAGGCTCCTGCCGGATTCTCGATGCTGGAGTTTGGCGAAGGACCGGCTGCGGACTGGACGATCAAGGCGGACCGCGATGCCCCTTCTGCGTCCAACATTCTGGCCGTGAATTCATCGTGCCAGGCCGTGAGCTGTTACCGTTTAATCGTCGCAGATGAGTTCCAGTATGAATATCCGGATGTGTCGGTCAGGATACGGTTTCCCGTCGACGTTGAGACGGGAATGGGTGGCGTGGTATTTGGGGTAAAGAATGCCACACATTTCTATGCGGCGGTGGTCGATCTCGCGACGAAGACGCTGGAAGTGAGTCGGGTGGTGGATGGAAAGGAGACGAGACTAGGGCGGTCGTCAATTACGCCCAAGGCGGTTCCCTGGCATACGCTGCGAGTCCAGAGGAATACCATTCTCAGCAAGGACTTTATCGAAACCTTCTTTGACGGGCTGCTCGTCGTGACGGTTGAAGATCAGTCGCTGGCGATCGGTCAAGTTGGGCTCCTGGTTCGCGGACAAACAGCGCTAAATTTTGATAGCTTACACGCCATTCCGCTTTTTTCTCAGCGACCGCTTTCTGCCCCCGCTGCCTACTAGACGGATGCATTGCTTCGCGCATGATTGCGTCATCGCTTGCATTTCAAGGGGCTAAGGAGTAAAGTAACTTTCGTGTATCATCGCGAAAGGCCTGGCGGTGATGCCACAGAGAGTGACAAGGCCTAAGACAGATGTTGTTTTGGTTCTCCCCGGGAATTTGATCGGAAGCCAGCCTTGAGCCGCCATGGTGCTTGCGTCTTCGGCCCATTCCTTCCTCACTTTGTTCTCGAGTCCAAGACAACACATATTCTCAAAGGAGGAGCCCAATGGGTTCGAAGATCTATGTCGGCGGTTTGCCGTATTCCACAACTGAGCAGCAGCTGAGCGATCTGTTTGCTGTTCATGGAGCGGTGACATCATCCCGGATTATCACAGATAAATTCACCGGCCAGTCCCGCGGGTTTGGATTCGTGGAGATGTCCTCGGATTCAGAAGCGCAGGCGGCGATCACCGCGCTGAACGGCACTGAGTTGGGCGGCCGTACGTTGACCGTCAACGAAGCGCGCCCCCAGGAGCCACGTTCTGGTGGTGGCGGTGGCGGTCGTGGTGGTCGCGGCGGGTCTGGTGGTGACCGGTACTAAGCCGTAACGAGTGTTCACACGTCGGGGCTGCCTATCCGGCAGCCCCGCTATTTCCTTCCTAGAATTGCCCATCAACGCGATGCGTTTCTCGGCTCTCTGACCAGGCCGGACCGTGCAGTCCCAGGAAGTGTGCCCCATACAAGGAGTCTTATGTCTACGTTTGCTGATATGAATCTGCCCCAGTCCCTTGCCCAGCGCCTGATACAGGCGGGCCTGACGACGCCCACGCCGGTGCAACAGGCTGCCATTCCACTGGCGCTGAAAGGCCTGGACATTATGGCACAAGCCAAAACCGGGAGCGGAAAAACACTGGCGTTTTTGCTGCCGATTATCGAACAGGTCATGCGACGAGAGGCCTCCGCGCCCGCGCCTGGCCCCTATACCAAGTCCGGGCCCAGCCACGCTTCCGGACCGAAGTTTTTGGTGTTGGCGCCCACGCGGGAATTGGCGCTCCAGATTGAAACGGAGTTGCGCAAGTATGCTCCGATGTCCGTGACCTCCTTGTCGGTGTACGGCGGGACGCCGATCGAGCGCCATTACCGTGCACTGCAACGACCGCCGATGGTGGTGGTCGGTACACCAGGGCGGTTGCTCGACTTGGCCGGTTCCGGTCACTTGAAGTTGGGTGGCGTGACGTTTCTCGTGATGGATGAGGCTGATCAGATGTTGGATCGCGGGTTCCTGCGGGACATACAACGGATTATTCGTCTCCTCCCGGCTGAACGCCAGACGTTGCTGTTCTCCGCGACATTTTCAGGGGACATTCAAACGCTCGCGCAGAGCATGCAGCGCAATCCCGCTCGCATTTCTGTCGACCCAGGGATCAGCACTCCGACCACGATCGTGCATGCCTACTATGTCGTGCCGGGGGATCAGGCGCGCACGCAACTCGTGCATACGTTGCTCCAGACCGTGACGGGTGGGGGACGGTCGATGGTGTTTTGTGATCAAAAGTATAAGGTGCGACGTTTGGCGGCCCATTTGGGTGGAGAACCGGCTTCGGTTGGTGCGTTGACCGGCAATCACAGCCAAGTGCAGCGGGAACGGACGCTCGGTGCCTTTCGGGCCGGCCGACTCCGTTCGCTCGTGGCGACCGATGTGGCAGCCAGAGGCCTCGATATTCAGGATGTGGCCCAGGTGATTCACTATGAGTTGCCGACCAATCCGAATTCGTACGTCCATCGGACAGGGCGAACGGGTCGAGCAGAGAAGGAAGGGGCGACGTTCTTGATTCTGTCTCAGTCCGAAGAGCGAGAGTATCTTCGAATGGTGAGACAATTAAGAATCGAGACGAAGAAACTCGCGCTTCCTGTGTTCGCGGCTCTCCCGTCTCCGGCCCCTATGCCGGTCAGCGAGCAGCAGGCTCCTCGCCACCGGCCACGCCGAAGTGCCGAACCATCCGGCAGACGATTCCGCGAGGGCGAGCACCGGGGATCAGTTCACAGACAGGGAGCCTCGGTCGGTGGACCCAGGCGCCCACGATATTAACCCGCGTAATTCATACGAGACTTGCGAGAAAAGCGGGACAGGTGAGACGGTCTGAAGGTTGAAGCGGGGAAGGCCGAAGGTCGGGGTTCGAAGTTCTGAACACTTCAGCCTTCCCTTCGGCCTTCGGACCGCGCCTGTCGCGCAGGTCTGCCTGTCTCGTGGGTCTGTCGCGGTCCGGCTTGCGCTTTCTCTGTTGAGCGCGGTGCTGTTTTCGATGGTAAGATAACGGCCGAAAGGTCGTCCCATGCCGCCGTTTCAACTCGAAGCCCCATTCAAGCCCTGCGGAGATCAAGGCCAGGCCATCGATAAGTTGGTGGCCGGGATTACAACTGGCCGGAAGCACCAAGCGCTGCTCGGTGTCACCGGGTCCGGCAAGACCTTTACCATGGCCAATGTGGTCGCGCAGGTGCAGAAGCCCACGTTGGTTTTGGTGCATAACAAGACGCTGGCCGGTCAGCTCTATCAAGAGTTCAAACAGTTCTTCCCCCGCAACGCTGTGGAGTATTTCGTCAGCTACTACGATTACTACCAGCCGGAAGCCTATATTCCCCAAAGCAACACGTACATTGCTAAGGACGCGTCCGTCAACGACGCGATCGATCAGATGCGGCATGCGGCAACGACCGCTCTGCTTCAACGGAACGACGTACTGATCGTCTCGTCGGTCTCCTGTATTTACGGCTTGGGGTCGCCGGAGGTCTATCACGAGATGGTGGTCTTCCTCGAAGAGGGGATGGAGATTCGGCGGGAGAAGATCCTGGCTAAACTGGTCGAGATTCAATACGCCCGCAACGATATGGATTTCCACCGCGGCACCTTCCGTGCCCGCGGCGACGTCATCGAGATTTTTCCGGCTTCGAATGACGCGGTGTCCGTGCGGATCCAGTTGTTCGGTGACGTGGTCGATGCCATTCACGAAATCGATCCGCTCACGGGGAAGTCGCTCAGAAAGCTTCCGAAAGTCGCGGTCTATCCGAACACGCACTATCTCATTGCGCCGGATCGGTATGAGCGGGCGATTACAGGCATCGAAGAAGAACTGGACGAACGCATCGCCTATTTCAAGAAACAGAATCAGCTCGTGGAAGCCCAGCGGATCGCGCAGCGCACCAAGTTCGACCTTGAAATGATTCGGGCGATGGGGTACTGCCATGGCATCGAGAACTACTCGCGGCATCTCAGTGGCCGCGCGCCCGGTGAGCAGCCTCCGACGCTCATCGACTATTTCCCCAAAGACTTTCTGCTGATCGTCGACGAATCCCATGCGACGATTCCCCAAGTGGGTGGGATGTATGAGGGCGACTATTCGCGGAAGCGCACATTGGTTGAGTACGGATTCCGGTTGCCCTCGGCGATCGATAACCGGCCGCTCACGTTCGCCGAATTTGAGCGCTGTCTCACGCAGGCGGTGTATATCTCCGCGACACCGGGCCCCTATGAGTTGGGGCATGCGGCTGGAGAGGTGGTCGAGCAGATACTTCGCCCGACCGGTCTGATGGATCCGGTCATCGAAGTGCGACCGGCCAAAGGGCAGGTGGATCATCTCCTCGGCGAAGTACAGACTGAAGTGGCGCAGGGAGGGCGTGTGCTGATCACCACCTTGACCAAGCGCATGGCGGAGGACTTGAGCGAGTACTACCACGATCTTGGTATCAAGGTGCGGTACCTGCACTCTGACATCAAGACGTTGGAGCGGGCTGAGATCATACGTGATCTGCGGCGCGGGGTTTTCGACGTACTGGTGGGGATCAATCTCCTGCGAGAAGGGCTGGATCTCCCCGAAGTCACCTTGGTGGCGATTCTCGATGCGGATAAGGAAGGGTATCTTCGGTCTTATCGATCGTTGATTCAGACGGCTGGGCGAGCAGCGAGGAACGTGCGGGGCCACGTGATTTTGTACGGTGATGCCGTCACCGACTCGATGCAAATGGCGCTCGCCGAGACCGGGCGCCGGCGCACGATTCAGGCAGCCTATAATGCTGAACATGGCATCGTGCCCACGAGCATCAAGAAGGACGTTCTGTCACTCGAATATGCCACGGCGGAAATGGATGATGTGCAACTGGATTTGGCCGCGGAGTCGCCGGCCGTCTATGGAGCAGAGGAAGCAACCGGACAGATCATCAAACGGCTGGAAACGGAAATGAAAGCCGCCGCCAAGGAGTTGGAGTTTGAACGGGCCGCTGCGCTACGAAACCGGATTCGAGCATTGAAGATGAGGGAGTTAGAGTTGAAGCCAGAGGTCTAACCCGGTCTGTCTGGTTCATCTGGTTTGTTTTGTTTATCTGGTTGGTCTGGTTCAACCAAACAAACGAGACAAACCAGACAAACCAAATAACGGTCTTCTTATGCTGGCGGACTTTTCCAGCATCTTGCTAAACGTTCTTGTACAGATAGATGCCAAGAAACATCCCGAGGAGGCTGAGGAGGTTGATTTTTAAGACGAAGCCAATGGTGAACTTGAGGAGGACCAGATCGATGGTCAGCGGTGGGCTGATGCCGGGGGTAAAATTGGTGGCGAAGACCGTCTGAATAGTGCCCTGTGGGGCCATGACGCGGAGAATTTCTCCCAGCACTCCGCCCAATAGTCCACCGATGAGAACGAAGATGAGCAGAACCCAGGGTGATTTTTTCACGGCAACCGCCTTATAACTCTCTGCGTGGTCTCACGGAGATCTCGACGGACCTTAGCGAAAGGCCTACGACATGTCAATGAAATGTACGCTTCGGTTCCCTTGACTTCAGCTTGCCGCATCCTCTAGACTTTCCGATGGTCTTTTGCTAGAGTTTTCGAGGCGATCGAAGATCTGGGGTTAAGGCTTCGATTGCCTTTTTCTTTGTGGCGCTATGCTGGACTCTCTCAGCGAAAAATTCGAGAATATTTTCAAAAAGCTACGCGGTTCTGGGGTCCTCACCGAACAGAATATCGCGGAAGCTTTGAAAGAAGTTCGCCTCGCACTGCTCGAAGCCGACGTTAACTTCAAGATCGTCAAGGACTTCATCGAGCGAGTTCGCGAAAAGGCAGTTGGTCAGGAAGTCCTCCAGAGCTTGACCCCTGGTCATCAGGTCGTCAAGGTAGTGTGGGAGGAGCTGCGGGAGATGATGGGCCGCGAGCGGGCCGGTCTGGCTCTGGCCTCGAATCCCCCCACGGTCGTCATGATGGTAGGGCTCCAAGGTGCTGGAAAGACGACGACCTGCGGCAAGCTCGGGCGGTACTTCAAGGCTCAAGGGAAACGGGTTCTCCTGGTTGCGGCGGATCCTCGTCGTCCGGCAGCCGGCGATCAGTTGGCGACTCTGGGGCGAGATCTTGCAGTCGACGTGCATCGAGTCGATCAGGCCCAGGCTGCCCAAGCGGATGTCGTTCGCATCTGCCAGGCTGGTGTGGAACGGGGACGAGACCAGGGGTACGATCTTGTCGTACTCGATACCGGTGGGCGTCTCCACATTGACGACGAGTTGATGGGTGAGCTGGTGGCGGTGAGAGCCGCCGTGCAACCACACGAAACCCTCTTAGTGGCAGATGCCATGACGGGGCAGGATGCGGTCACGATGGCGAGCCAGTTCGATCAACGTATCGGGCTGACCGGCGTCATTCTAACCAAGGTTGAAGGTGATGCCCGGGGCGGGGCAGTGCTGTCTATCCGGGCGGTGACCGGCAAGCCGATCAAGTTCTTGGGCGTGGGCGAGAAGCTGGATGCGCTTGAGTTGTTTCATCCCGATCGGATGGCCTCGCGCATCCTCGGAATGGGCGACGTGCTCTCGCTGATCGAAAAAGCCCAAGAGTCCTTTACGCGCGAGCAGGCGGAGGATGCGCAGAAGCGGCTGACCAGCAATACGTTCACGCTGGAGGACTTCCGTGCTCAGTTGGGCCAGGTCAATCGCCTGGGTTCGTTGGACCAGATTTTGGGGATGCTGCCAGGTGGTCAGAAGCTCAAGGGGGCGATGGAAGGGCAGATACCGGAGCGAGAGATGAAACGAGTCACGGCGATGATTGACTCGATGACTTTTCGAGAGCGGCGCGATCATACGGTCATCAATGGAAGCCGAAAAAAGCGGATTGCCCGTGGAAGCGGGACGAACGTGCAAGAGGTGAATCGGTTGATTAAACAGTTTCTTTCGGCGAGAAAAATCGCCAAGGTTATGGCAGGGTCAGGAGGGCGCCGGCAGCTTGCGCAACTTCTGCGCTCCAGGTAAGGGTCGATAACCATCATCACGGGTGTTTTGTACAGGAGGAGGAATCTAGTGGCTGTTCATTTGAGATTGACGAGGACAGGACGACACAAGCGACCGCTCTACCGTGTCGTGGCAGCGGATTCTCGGAAGCCGCGCGACGGGCGGTTCCTGGAAATTCTTGGGATTTTTGATCCCTTGAAGGAACCGGCGGTTCCGGAGCTGAAGCAGGAGCGGGTATTAAGCTGGTTGCGCCAGGGAGCCCAGCCAACGGTTACGGTCCGGACGTTGCTTCGCCGGTGTGGCGTATGGAAACAGTTTGAGGCTGAGAAAGCGGCGAAGAAGAAGGGAACGTAGTCCGTGACAACGGCTCAGGCAGATCTTGTGACGATTGGCAAGATCGAGCGCCCCTTTGGCGTGCGGGGCGAGTTCAAGGTGCGATCGTTGAGCGATGTGCCTGGCCGGCTGGATCAGCTAAAGCAGGTTCGGGTCTTGGAGCCGACGGGACAGATGGTCGACAGGACCGTGACGCATGTTCGGCGCGCCGGCTTGACCTATATCATGGGTCTTGCGGGTGTGACGACGCCGGAGGATGCTGGCAGGCTGCGCGGGGGATTGATTCAAGTGCCACGTCGTCCTGCGGCGATGTTGTCTGAGGATGTCTATTTTGAATGTGATCTCATTGGGATGACGGTCGAGAATGAGCGGGGCGATGAGGTCGGTGTGCTTGAGACGATTTTGGAGATACCGGAGAATCACATCTTCGTCGTTCGCAAGGGGACGAAGGAAATCCTCATTCCGGCCGCGAAGAGCTTTGTGACCTCGGTGGATCTCGCGCGCCGCCGGATGATGGTTCGCGGGATTGACGACTTGGTTGAGGATCGCCATGCGGTGTGACATCCTGACCCTGTTTCCCGACATGGTGGCGCCGGTACTCGGCCAGAGCATTCTCAAACGGGCACAAGAAAAAGGTCTGCTGCACGTTCACGTGCGTAACTTGCGGGACTATACGCTCGATCGCCACAAGGTGGCGGACGACGTGCCCTATGGCGGGGGGGTCGGGATGGTGATGAAGGCTGAGCCCATCTTGCGCGCGGTGGAACAGATTCAGGCCGACTATGCACGGGTCGGTGAACAGATTCGGTTGCTGTTTCCGTCCCCGCACGGTCGTCCGTTCACGCAGACCTATGCGAAAAATCTGGCGGCCGACCCACGTCGACTCGTCATTCTCTGTGGCCACTACGAGGGGGTTGATGAGCGGGTGCGGCTCGCCTTGCACCCGGAAGAAATTTCCGTTGGGGATTATGTGTTGACCGGAGGCGAGTTGCCGGCGCTGGTGCTCATTGATGCCGCAGCCCGTTTGGTTCCCGGCGTGTTGGGTGATCCGGAGTCGATCGCGGAAGAGTCGTTCACAGATGCCTTGCTCGAATATCCGCACTTTACGAGACCGGCGGAGGTTCGGGGGATGCCCGTGCCAGAGGTGTTGCTTTCAGGACATCACGAGGCCATTCGTCTGTGGCGTCGGAAGGAAGCTCTGCGAAGCACCTATGAGAGACGGCCGGATCTTTTACAGGATCGGGTCTTAAGTCTCGAAGATCAACAATTGTTAGGCGAAATTACTCGTGAAGGCGTGCTGGGCACGCCTGTTCGATGTGGGGGGGGAGGGGTAGCATCATGAATCGGTTGGAACGGATACAACGGTCTTTCACGAAGAAGTCGGCGCCCAGTTTTAATATTGGAGACACCGTCCGCGTGCACGTGAAAGTGGTAGAAGGAGAAAAAGAGCGCATTCAGGTATTCGAAGGTGCGGTGATCGCTCGTAAAGGGTTGTTGAACACGGAGACCTTCACGGTGCGCAAAGTCTCCTACGGCGTCGGCGTGGAACGAATTTTCCCGCTCCATTCGCCGATCGTCACGCGCGTTGAGGTCATGCGCCAAGGCAAGGTGCGGCGGGCCAAGCTGTATTATCTCCGAGGGAAGAAGGGCAGGTTTGCCAAGGTCGAAGATCGGGAGTTCGTCGCGAGTGTGAAGGGGCAGCCCGGGGTCACCCGTAAGGCTGAAGAACCGGCCGGAGTCGCCTCGGCGTCGAAGACCTAGTCTCATTCCCTGGTTCCGCCGACCACGACTGTCGAGTGCCCTTTCAACGGACGCATCGCGGGGCCACATCGTGGGACCTACCGACGAATTTGAATTGGAAGCCCGGCGGCGTGGCTATCGCTGTATCGCCGGTCTGGATGAAGCCGGACGGGGCCCTCTGGCGGGCCCTGTCGTCGCGGCGGCGGTGATCCTGCCCACTCGTTGCCGCTTGGTCGGTGTCGATGATTCCAAACAAGTCTCCGAGTCTGAGCGCGCGCGTCTCTACGAGGTTATTGTCCGGCGGGCACGTGCGGTCGGTGTAGGGGTCGCCACAGAGCAAGAGATCGACCGCCTCAATATCTTAGAAGCGACTCGCCTGGCCATGCGTCGCGCGCTGGCGTCGCTGACTCTCCCGGCGGACTGCCTCTTGATCGATGCCGTGACATTGCCGGATCTCGCCATTCCCTCACGCTCTATCATTAAGGGTGATACGCTGTCGCTGTCGATCGCTGCCGCGTCGATCGTGGCCAAAGTTACGCGCGATCGCATGATGGTGGTGTACCATCGGACCTATCCCGATTATAATTTTCTCTCCCATAAAGGGTATGGGACGGTAGAACATTTACAGCGGCTCGCTCAACATGGCCCCTGCGCGATTCATCGGCGCACGTTCGCTCCAGTCGCACAGCTCTTGAGTGGAAGCAGCGGTAGGTGGCCCCTCTCGCGTACTGGCCTGGGCGAATCTTCACGGATGAATCAGTGACGATCCTTGATCCCCGGAGGCTTTTTGGTCAAGAAGGGGAATCGGCGGCAGAGCAGTATCTGCGGCACAAGGGGTATCGAATCGTGGCACGCAATCTGCGTTCGTCGGTGGGGGAGCTGGACCTAGTGGCTGAAGACGGTCAGGTGCTGGTCTTTGTGGAGGTCAAGGCGCGTCGGACCAACGCGTTCGGCGGAGCCATCCATGCCGTCCATCAACGGAAGCAGGAGAAGTTGATCCGGTTAGCGGCTCAGTATTTGGCCCGCCACCACGTCAAAGGTCGACTATGCAGATTCGATGTCGTCTTGCTGCAAGGCACGGACGCCGTTGCCCCGCAGATCGAGCATATTCAGAACGCCTTCGAAGTGTCTGGAGACGATCTCCGTTGGTAGGCCGACGATGATTCAATTAATCCATGTTTCGAAACAGTACGATCAGCGGCCGGCGCTCTCGGACGTCACCTTCGAGATCGGCAAGGGAGAATTTGTCCTCCTCATGGGACCCAGTGGAGCGGGCAAGTCGACGTTGTTGCGGATGCTCATCGGGGCCGAACGGCCCGATGAGGGACAGATCTTCGTCCACCAGAAAAACGTGACGACGCTCAAGCCGTCTGACGTTCCGTATCTGCGCCGCAAGGTGGGAACAGTGTTTCAAGACTTTCGGCTGTTGCCGAAGAAGTCCGTCTTCGACAATGTCGCGCTGCCCTTGCTGGTGCAAGGAGTTTCTTCCGCCGACATTCGTCGGAAAGTCACGGAGGCGTTACGGGCGGTCGGTGTCGAGCACAAGCGAGATCAGCTTCCTGCAGGCCTCTCGACAGGAGAGCAGCAGCGGGTGTGCATCGCGCGTGCGATTGTGAATGGTCCGGTTGTCCTGTTGGCGGATGAACCGACCGGAAATTTAGACCCTGCCCTTACGGCCGAGATCATCGAACTATTTAAACTCATTAACACGCGCGGCACAACTGTCGTGGTGGCGACGCATGATCCTCTGGTCATGGGGCAAGTGAATCGGCGGGTGCTCACCTTGTCACAGGGCCGGTTGCTGCCGGAACAGCGGGTGATGGGGTGAGGACGCTCTCGTATCTCCTCAGAGAATCCTGGGTCAATATGCGGACCAACCGGACGACGACGATGGTCGCCATCTTGACCACGGCCTTTACATTGGCCTGTGTCGGCATCTTCTTGCTGCTCTATGTCAATCTGCGGGCGGCGGCCGGATGGCTCCAGGACGATATCAAGATCATGGTGTATCTTGATGAGCGGCTCGCCTCCGATTCGGTCGCTGAGGTAGAGCAGCAGTTGCGGGGCGATCGTGCCGTCGCCTCAGTGCTGTTTATCTCGAAAGAGCAAGCGTTGGGAGAATTCAAGGCGCAATTCCCTTCGGAGTCTCACCTGCTTGAGGGGCTGGGCCAGAACCCCTTACCGGCTTCCTTCGTAGTGGCTCTCAGCTCGTCGTTCCGTTCGCCGGATGCGGTCAAGCGATGGGCGGAACGGGTCAGGCAGGTCGCCGGCGTCTCCAAGGTTGACTATAATCAAGATTGGATCGACGCCCTCGCGACGGTGATTCGATCGATTGAGTTAGTCGCCATCGGCATCGGCGTCATTCTCTCGGCAGCTGCCGTCACCATTATCGCCAATACCATTCGCCTCACACTGTTCGCCCGACGGGATGAGATTGCCATTTTGCGTCTCATCGGGGCCACAACCAGCTTTATTCGCATTCCCTATCTGTTAGAGGGCGCGGTGCTTGGTGCCTTGGGTAGCACGCTCTCGCTGGTCATGCTCAAGTTCATGTACGAATTGTTTCGGCAGCAAATGCGAACGACGGGGCGATTTGCCGGGCTCGATAACCTCATGGCATTTTTCCCCCCGTCAGTCTGTCTTGCCCTGGTTGCAGTGGGGATGGGGCTCGGGTTTGCAGGCAGCTTCGTGTCGATACGGCGTTTCGGCGAGGCCAAGGCATGAGGTGTTGGGCGGGGCTCAGGGTCGGAGTCATGATCTGGGGGCTGATGGGTCTTTCCTGGCAGACGGTTGCAGTTGCCGATCCGATCACCGACAAGATTGAGAAAGAACGCAAGGCCCTCGACCAACTCAAAGATCAGATCGAAGAGACACGCAAGCAGGCCGATGAAGCAGGGAAAAAGCGAGAGTCCCTCTTGCAGGGGATTCAGACACTCGACGAACGCGTGTTGCACTACCGACAAGCGCATCAGGAGATTAGCCGAAAGTTGCGGAAGAAAGACCAAGAGATCGAGGTCATCAATACGCAACTAGCCGGTTTACGTATTAGTGTGCGAGAACGCCAGGACGCCATTCTGGCTCGGCTGCGGGTTCAATACATGGAGGGCCGTTTTGGATATTGGAAAACCTTGCTCGCCTCGGACTCGTATGGTGATTTCCAGCGCCGGCTCCAGTATCTCTCGGCCGTATCCGAACGGGATTATGCCCTGATGGGCACGTTCCGAGCCGATATGACCCGTATGGAGCAGGCGGAGCGGCAGCGGGAAGAAGCGCGGGTCGGGATGCTGTCGTACAAGCAAAGTACCGAGAAGCAGCTGGCTGAGATGAAATCGGTCAAGAAAGAAAAAAAGGTCTATCTCACCAAAATCACTCATGAAAAAGAGTCCTACGAACATGCCCTCCAAGAATTAGAACGGTCCGCGTCGCGCATCGACAGTCTGTTGCGCGAACTGGAGCAGCGCCGTCGCGCAGCCGCGGTTCGACCTCCGACCGGGGCGATCGCCCCTCGCGGGGTGAAAGGAGCGCTGCCGTGGCCGGCTGATGGGAGCATTATCTCCTTCTTCGGCCGTCAGAAACATCCGGCTTTTAACACCTATGTGCAGCGCAGAGGCATCGAAATCAAGACGGTCGAGGGGAGCGCCATTCACGCGGTGATGCCTGGGTCCGTCGTCTATGCAGACTGGTTGAAAGGATACGGACTCGTTATAATCCTTGATCACGCGAATGGGTTCTTTTCGCTGTATGCCCATGCCTCGAAGATACTTGTAACGGTGGGAACGCAGGTGGGAGCCGGGCAAGCGATCGGCGAAACAGGTGACACAGGCATGACGGGTGAAAATACTCTATACTTTGAGTTACGCCAGGGGGCGGAGCCGCTTGATCCTCTCCAATGGTTGGCGAGGCGGTAGGGAACGGGAAGAGGAAAGGACATTATATGGAACAGTCTCCCCAACGACGATTCTGGATGTTTGGCCCGATGGTGGTGGTGGCGCTGGTCTTGGGCGTGCTGCTCGGCAAGGGGTGGGAGCGGACCGGGCATGCCACGGAAACCTACGAAGAGCTGAAGACGTTCTCCGAGGTGTTGGCCCAAGTTCAGAAGAGTTACGTCGACGAAACGAAGGTGAAGGACCTCGTCCAGGGGGCCATTCGCGGGATGCTCTCCACCCTCGATCCGCATTCGGCCTACATGACGCCGGATATGTATAAGGAAATGCAGGTTGAAACGAAGGGTGAGTTTGGGGGGGTGGGCATCCAGATCGGGGTGAAGGAGAACCGTTTGGCAGTGATCGCGCCCATCGATGGTACGCCGGCCTACCGAGCCGGGATCAAGTCAGGTGATTTCATTATCAAAGTGAACGACGAGACGACCAAAGATCTCACGTTGATGGATGCGGTTCAGAAGATGCGTGGCCCCAAGGGCTCGAAAATCAATCTGACGATTCAGCGGGATGGGACTCCCGATCCCCTCCAATTTACGCTGGTCCGCGATATCATTAAGATTGAGAGCGTGAAGTCGAAGGTGTTGGACAATATCGGGTACGTTCGGCTGACGCAATTCCAAGAATCGACGGGGCGAGATTTGAGCAAGGTGCTCAAACAGTTCAAAGACCAGAAGCTCCAATCGACGATCCTCGACCTCCGCAACAATCCTGGCGGACTGCTGACCTCGGCCGTTGAGGTTTCCGAGCAGTTTCTCCCCGGCGGAAAGTTGGTGGTCTATACGAAAGGACGTGAAAGCAAGAAGGACGAGTGGATTGCCAAGGGGAAAGATCAGATGGACGATTCGCCCATGATCATTCTGGTCAATGAAGGATCGGCCAGTGCGTCTGAGATCGTGGCCGGTGCATTGCAAGACTACGGGCGGGCGGTAATTGTCGGCACGACCTCGTTCGGCAAGGGATCGGTGCAAACGATTCTCCCGCTGGGGGATGGTTCCGGGCTTCGCCTCACGACGGCGAAGTATTACACACCGAAAGGGCGCTCGATCCAATCAACTGGTATTACGCCTGATATTGTTGTGAAATCCCAGCCACCGGCCACTGTCGCCAAGGCAGGCGAGATGAAGCCTGGTGAAAAGGAAGGGGAGCCGAAGCAGACCAAGCCTGCGGTCGTGCCAGGGAAAGATCAACCAGCTCAGAATGGCAAAGGACAGGAAGAGGGCACTCCGAAGACCGGCACCATGCCTCAGCTTCCTCCTGTTGAGGTCTCGGGCGATCCCTCGCTTGAGCAGGATGTTCAACTCCAAAAGGCGGTCGAGATGCTGAAGACCTGGAAGATCTTTAAGGAGCTTCCTCGCGCTTCCTAATGGGGAGCTGCTCTTGTAAGGCGGTGATCGCCTCCAGCAGCCGTTCTTCCGATCCTGAGAACCCGGGTACCGTGCGCAGCAGGTGCGATCGCACCAGCTGTTCCAGATCGGTCAATGTCGTGATGCACAGGCGGGTGTAGAGGTACGCCACGAGCGATTCGGACAGTCCCGGGAGCTGTGTCCAGGCCTTCACCGCCTCCGGGAGTGGCGTTCTCAAGGCTTCATAGGCCTGGATCGTTCCAGTTCTGAGAAACTCTTCAATCTTATCCGCCAGGTCCCGACCGATTCCATCAATATCTTCCAGCGCCTGCCGTGAGGCGACGTCTGCAATGTCTTCCTCCAAGGCTTCGATGGTATCCGCTGCCTTCCGATAGGCTCTGATTCGATAGGGGTTCGCCCGCTGGGCGGCTAAGTGCTCGGCGATCGACCGAAAGATGGTTGCGACTTGCTGGTTGTATTGAGGGGGAGACATCATAGGCGGTGGTGGCGCTATTCTGACGTGGTCATGGATCCGGAGGCAAGGGGATAGGCCAGGGCTTGTTGACAACCAGATTTCTGGTCCCCTAGGATGATGAACGATGGCGGAGACGATTCAGATTCAGGTGAACGGCGAACTGCGAGGCTGTCGGGCTGACGCTACCGTTGGGGATTTGCTGCGTGAACTCGCCATCAAGACCGAGCGCGTGGCGGTGGAGCTGAATTTGGAAATCATGGATCGCAAGGACTTCGATTACCGAAGCCTGAGACAAGGGGATCGAGTGGAGATATTGAGCTTCATCGGCGGCGGTGCGCCAGTGGATATTCAGGACAAAGGGAGGGGTTTCTTCCATGCAGAATGATCGGTTGATCATTGCCGGTCGTGAGTTTACGTCTCGGTTGTGGGTTGGGACCGGGAAGTATAAGGACTTTGCCGAAACCAAGAAAGCCATTGAGGCGTCGGGAGCTGACGTGGTGACTGTGGCGGTGCGGCGCGTCAATATCACCGATCGCTCCAAAGAGAATCTTCTCGATTATCTCGATCCGAAGAAGTACACCATTCTTCCCAACACCGCAGGCTGTTACAACGTGGA
>CAZPWD010000007.1:0-6062 GCA_964590025.1 uncultured Nitrospira sp. | reverse complement strand
GGTTCTCACAGCCGGGGCACCTGCGATTCAACTCCGTGAGCGTGATCTCTCAGCCAGGGAACTCGTGACGCTTGCGCGTGAGGCACAGGCCGTGACGGCCTCTCGCAGGTCCCAACTCCTCATCAATGATCGGATCGATGTCGCATTGGCGCTGGAAGGAGTCGGCGTCCATTTGCGCGGCAATAGTCTGCCTGTTTCGGTCGCACGGCAGTTGCTGGGGGCACAGCGTCTTCTGGGTGTTTCCGTGCATGCGGTAGAGGAGGTTCTGTCAGCACAGTCGCAGGGGGCAGACTACATCGTCCTTGGCCCGATCTACGAGACGCCATCCAAACAGATGTTCGGTCCGCCGCTCGGCATTCACACTCTTGAAAAGGCTTGTCGACTGGTCCGCATCCCGATTATTGGGATTGGCGGAGTGACGGCGGCACGTGCGCGTGAGATGAGGCGTGCCGGGGCATTCGGTGTGGCGGTGATCACGGCGGTTCTCGGCGCGGACGATGTGGAGTCGGCGACGCGCGAATTACTCGATGCCGTGACGCTCTTACCGTGATGTGCCTCACGCACGACCATCATGCTGCAGGATGCCGTCGTCCGGTTGACCACCCCGGGAACGGATGATAGAATCCGCGCAGACAAGGGCTTCTCGATTCAGCAAGGGGTTTCGCTTTCTTCGAGTGGCGCCATGGATGGCAAGAAAGAAAGTCCGAGTCGATTCCGGTCTCTCCGAGATTCCGTCACGCACATCACGAAGCGGTTGACTGAAGGAGAAACGGGCGTGGCACAACGCAACGACGAACATGTTCGCGAAGTTGAAAAGCTTCGTGTGCAGATCCAGTCGATGGAAGAAGAAATCCGTCGACTGTATCAATCCCGCTACCAGCTCGACCAAGCCACCAAACAGAACGAGAAGCTTGTCACCACCCTCCAGGAAGCGAAGGTGCAGATCGAAGCGTTGCGTGCCGAAGTTGAGAAGCTGACCGCGCCTCCCTCGGCCTACGCCATCTTTTCCAGTCTCAATGCTGACGGAACTGGAAATGTCTATGTCTCAGGACGGAAGATGAAAGTCAGCCTGCACCCGTCGATCAATGGGAATGCGATGCGTAAGGGGCAGGAAGTGGTCCTGAACGAAGCGCTGAACGTCATTGAAGTCAAGGGCTTCGATGTCCAGGGCGAAGTCGTGCGTCTCAAAGACGTGTTGGAAGGTAACCGTGCCCTGGTGACGCTGCATTTCGACGAAGAAAAGGTTGCAGAACTCGGTGACCCGCTGCTGGTCGAACGATTGAGCGTCGGCGACCATCTGCTCTATGATCCTCGCTCCGGCTATGTCGTCGAAAAGTTGCCGAGGTCCGAGGCGGAAGAATTGGTATTGGAAGAAGTGCCCGATGTCGATTATGAGCACATCGGCGGATTGCAGCACGAGTTGGAGCAAGTCCGGGATGCGGTGGAGTTGCCGTTCCTTCATCCGCTCCTGTTTTTAGAGTACAAGTTGAGTGCGCCCAAGGGGGTCTTGCTCTATGGACCGCCGGGATGCGGAAAAACCTTGATTGCCAAGGCCGTCGCGAATTCGATCGCGAAGAAGCTCGGGCATCTCACCGGCAAAGAGGTACGGAGTTACTTCTTGCATGTGAAGGGCCCTGAGTTGCTCAATAAGTATGTCGGTGAGTCCGAGCGTCAAGTCCGCGAAGTCTTCAAAAAAGCGAAAGAACGGGCGGCGGACGGTAATCCCGTCATCGTGTTCTTCGACGAGATGGATGCGCTATTCAGAACGCGAGGCACCGGAATTTCCTCCGATATCGAATCGACGATCGTCCCGCAGTTTCTCTCGGAAATCGACGGCATGGAACGGCTGCGCAATGTGATTGTGATCGGAGCCAGCAATCGCCAGGATCTCATCGATCCCGCTGTCCTCCGCGCCGGACGGTTAGATGTGAAGGTCAAGGTGGGTCGTCCCGATGCAGTGGCGGCCAAGGATATTTTCTCGAAGTATCTGAGCATCGACCTGCCGTTTTCAGAGGAAGATTTGAAACGCCATGGCGGAGACGCCAAGGCCTTAGTCGAACAGATGACCGATGTCACGGTCGGGGCGATGTATGCTTCCTCGGAGGAGAATAAGTTCATCGAGGTCACCTACGCGAACGGTGAAAAAGAAGTGCTCTACTTCAAGGATTTCGCGAGCGGTGCGCTGATCGAAGGTATCGTGTCGCGCGCGAAGAAGTTCGCCGTCAAGCGGGCGATCGCGAAGGAAGGCCTGGGCCTTCGGTCCGAGGACTTGATCCGCGCCATTCGGGAGGAGTTTAAGGAACACGAAGACCTTCCCAATACGACCAATCCTGACGACTGGGCGAAGATCTCCGGGAAAAAGGGCGAAAAGATCGTGCATCTTCGTACGATCAGCGGGGGGCCGGGCGACTCGCGTCAGATCGAAACCATTACGACAGGGCACTATCTCTAACAGGCTGCGGAAAAACTCTGTGGGCAGGCCAGGACGTCACAGGTTTGCACGTGTGGCACAAGAGGAGAAGTCCACGCAGGATGCTCAAAAAGGCCGTCTAGCGATCCGTGAAACGTGAATCGTTAAACGTGAAATGTTTCGGAGGAGGAGCACTCGGCAGTCCCTCGTTTCACGTTTCACCTTTTACCTTTCACGGTTCTTGAGAGCGAAGCGAGAACGCCGCTGGCGGGCTTTTTCAGCATCCTGCTAAGACGTCGCACCCATGCAGGAATCTACCGCATTGACGACTCCCCGCGTACTGGGATCAGAAACAGAGTTCGGCATCGCGTCACGCGATCCTGCCTCCGCAGACCCCGTCTCCAACTCCATCGCCGTCATCGGGCACTATCCAGGCCTGCCGGCTCCTCTGGCCGTCTGGGACTATGAAAATGAGAACCCGCTGCTCGATGCGCGTGGATTCGAGGTCGAGGGGGAGCGGGAGCGGCCCAATCCCGAGTACAATCGTCAGCTGAATAAGGTGCTGGCTAACGGGGGGCGCCTCTACGTCGATGGTGCCCATCCGGAATACTCCACGCCTGAGTGCACCAACCCGCGAGAAATAGTGGCCTTCGAACGAGCCGGTGAGCGAATCCTTGCCCAGTGCCTCGAACAGATGGCGCGCACCACCGGGCGAGATCATTGTGTGCTGTATAAGAACAACTCGGACGGCAAGGGGAACAGCTACGGCTATCACGAAAACTATTTAATGTCTCGCGCGGTTCCCTTCGAGCGCATTGTGAAGGTCTTGACGCCGTTCTTTGTGACGCGGGCCATTTTCGCAGGGGCAGGCAAGGTCGGCGCAGAGAATCAGACCAGCCCAACGGACTATCAGATCTCGCAGCGTGCGGATTTCTTCGAGTGCCTCGTTGATCTCAATACGATGGTCAGGCGCCCCATCGTCAATTCACGCGATGAGCCGCATGCAGAGTATGGCAAGTATCGGCGGTTGCACGTGATTGTCGGAGATGCCAACATGGCGGAACTTTCGACCTACCTCAAGGTTGGCACGTTGGCCATTGTCCTAGACCTTCTCGACGCCGGGGTAGATCTGCCGCAGTTCGAGTTAGACGATCCGGTCCGAAGCATCAAGCAGGTTTCCCGCGATCTGGGCATGAAGGAGACGCTCAAACTTACAGGGGGTCGCTCAACGACGGCGGTGGCGATTCAACGAGCCTATTTGAAGTCCGCCATGGGGTACTATGCCTGTCGTGATCTCTCCCAAGTCACGAAAGATATTTTGGTCCGCTGGGAAGACGTGCTGGATAAGTTGGAGCAAGATCCTCGGCTCTTGGTGCATGAGTTGGATTGGGTGGCAAAGCGCCAGATGATGGAATCCTATATGGAGCGAAAGGGCTGTGGGTGGGACGATTCTCGCGTACGGCTGATGGACCTTCAGTATCACGACATCCGTCCTGACAAGGGCCTCTACTTTACGCTCGAGCGCAGCCACCTGATCGAGCGAATCGTGCAGGAGGTCGAGATCGCGCGAGCGGAGTTCACCCCGCCTCCGGGGACGCGCGCCTATTTTCGTGGACGATGTGTCAGCAAGTTTGCAAAGTCGCTCTATGGGGTCAGCTGGACCTCGGTGCTCTTCGACGTCGGCAACAACCAGGTCAAAAGAGTGCCCTTGATGGACCCGCTCCGAGGCACGGCCTCGCTGACGAGCGACCTCCTCGATCAGGTCGAGACCGTTGACGCATTGCTGGCGAAGCTCAAGGCCTGATGAACAAAGACCCCTCGCGATTGACACTATGAAATTGCCATTTCTCCCCAACCACGACGACCCGAGTTTCTTTGACTTTTTGACCGAGCACCATCCTACGCTGACTCCGACCGGTCGTAGCGGATTCCTGCAGGCCCAGGCCGCGGTCGAGCCGATGCGCGGGGCTGGCTCGGTGAGCGTTCCCCATGCCACCACAGTGCTGGCGATCAAGTATCAACAGGGTGTGGTGATTGCCGGAGATCGTCGAGCGACGGAAGGATTTCAAATCGCCGAGCGCCGGATCGAGAAAGTCTTCAAGATCGACGAGTATTCCGCGATGGCGATCGCCGGCGCGGCTGGTCCCTGCATCGAAATGGCCAAGCTGTTCCAAGTCGAGCTGGAGCATTACGAAAAGCTAGAGGGTGTACAACTGTCCTGTGAGGGGAAGGCCAACAAGCTCGGACAGATGGTCAAGGCCAATCTGCCGATGGTTTTTCAAGGGCTGGTCGTCATGCCGCTCTATGTCGGCTACGACCTGAAGCGTGCAGAAGGCCGCATCTTCAAGTACGATCTCGCTGGTGGCCGGTACGAAGAGTCGGATTACCATGCCATAGGGTCAGGCGGGAAAGAAGCGCGCAATACGATGCGGGAGCATTTCCTCAAAGGCTTGGCTGAACCGGACGCTCTGAAGTTGGCCCTGCTGGCTCTGTACAATGCGGCCGATGATGATGTCGGTACCGGGGGACCGGATCTCGTGCGGGGCATTTACCCCACCGCGAAGATCGTCAACGCGACCGGCATTACCGATATCTCCGACCAGCAGATCCGCGGCATCTATGATGGGTTGATTTCCACGCGGCGTTCCAAGGAGAACTAAGCATGCCGATGCCCTATTACGTCTCGCCCGAGCAGATGATGCAGGACAAGGCGGAGTATGCCAAGAAAGGCATCGCCAAAGGCCGCTCCATCATTGCCATCGAATATGTGAACGGGATACTTCTCGTCGCGGAAAACCCCAGCGCCTCCCTGCATAAAATCTCCGAGATCTACGACAGCATCGCCTTTGCGGGGGCCGGCAAGTACAGCGAGTTTGAAAATCTCAGGAAGGCCGGCATCAGGCACGCGGATCTCAAAGGATTCATGTACAGCCGGGAAGATGTGACAGCCCGCTCTCTTGCGAACGGCTACTCTCAAAGCCTTGGCACCATTTTCAGCCAGGAGCTGAAGCCGCTGGAGGTGGAAATTCTGGTGGTGCAGGTCGGGCACAACGGCCAGGCCAACGAGATGTATCGTATTTCCTTCGACGGCAGCATCATCGACGAGCGTACCTTTGCGGTCATCGGAGGCAAGTCCGAGGCCGTGCAGGCCCTGTTAAAGGAGAAAGGGTTGACGCAGCCCCCGGAACTCCAGGCTGCTCTCACCCTCTGTATCGCCGCACTCGAACAAATTGGGAACCAGAAGCTCTCGCTGGAGAGCCTGGAGGTGGCAGTTTTGGACCGCGCCCGCGACGGCAGAAAGTTCCGTCGTCTTTCGCCTGCCGATACCAAACAGCTCCTCTCCGCCTAGCAGGATGCTGAAAAAGCCCGCCAGCTTCGTTCTCGCCTCGAAAGCATCTCAACGTAGCCTGGAGGCTACGCCTCCGGTGCTTTCATCGGCTGCGGCCTTGCTGACGGCCTTTTTGAGCATCCTGCGGGAATGTTCTTCTGTTGTGCCACACGTGCCGACCCCAGAGGTTTTATCGTACCAACATAGTTTTTCTATAGGCTGATAGACCCTCTTCATCGGTGGATCGAGGCCTTCTGTTGAAGAAGGCGGGGCCGGCTGGTATTCTGTTTGTACACGCATGTTGCAACCCAGTCCCCTGAGACG
>CAZPWD010000006.1:4156-26526 GCA_964590025.1 uncultured Nitrospira sp. | reverse complement strand
ACCCCGGCTGTGAACGACGCTGAAGCAAAGACGCTCTTCCCCAAAGGCTTCAAGACCGTAAAGCCCTACCTGCGCTATACCCCGCAGCCGAATAAGTAATCTGGCGTTTGGTCAATCACAAGGGCGGGAGTGGCATATGCCATTCCCGCCTTTTATGTTTTTTGAGAGCATCACCGGCGGATATAGCATTCGAATTCACTCAGTGCATTCCAGGGGTGGGGTAAGGAAGTCCTTCCGAAACACATTTTCCTCAAACCATAAGGACGCAATATGCCTCTTTTGCCGTCAATAGGACTGTTCCTGGTGGCCGGACTCTGCGAGATTGGAGGCGGGTATCTTGTGTGGCTGTGGTTTCGCGAAGGGCGGCCACTTGGTTACGGAATTGCCGGAGCGGCCATTCTCATTCTCTATGGTATCATTCCGACATTTCAGACGGCTCACTTTGGTCGGGTCTATGCTGCGTATGGCGGCATGTTCATTGTGCTGTCGCTTCTCTGGGGATGGGCGATGGATGGTATGAGGCCGGATCGGTTCGACATCATGGGAGCAGCACTGTGCCTTGTGGGGATGTCGATAATCATGTATGCGCCGCGAGGCTAGCCTCCGTGGCATGAGAGGCCGAAGTGCTCTCACTGACCGAGGAGAATCGTCGCGTTCTCGCATGCCGTGATGATCACCTCGAACAGCTGATTAGACTCAGTTCTAACAGGATGCTGAAAAAGTCCGCCATCACCACGCACCGTGACGTGCGAGACGTGTGAGAATGGCGCGACGTGGACAGATTGGACTCCTACCTCGTCTCGCCTGTCCCGCTAGTCTCGCTTGGCTATCCTGTGAGGGTGTTCTGCTCTTATCCCAGACGTGCAGACCAGTGAAATTTTGGCGTGCCCAAAGAGTTTTTCCGCAGCCTGGTAGAGATCTGGTCTAACCGTCACTTGCATCGCAAGAAAGCTCTGGCAACTATCGACCAAGTTGAACAACCGGCGGACATCTTCAGCACCGGTAGCGAACCATATAAAGAGTGGTAAATCGTTCACAGTTCTAATCGCCAGCTTTCCGAAGTTCAGTGAAAGCGGTGAGAATCTCAGACGGTCGTGGTGGACAGCCGGGAATACGAACATCGACAGGAATGTGTCTGTCTACCGGCCCTGTCACGGCATAGCTGCCTTTGAAGATGCCACAGTTAATGGCACAGTCACCGAGTGCGATAACGATTTTCGGATCAGGCGTCTGCTTATAAACATCTTTCAGTGCCCGCTCCATGTTCACGGTTACTGGGCCGGTGACCACCAACGCGTCCGCATGGCGCGGCGATGCCGCGATGTGAATGCCGAACCGTTCGGCGTCGTACACGGGATTCATGAGCGCGTTCATCTCCATCTCGCAGGCGTTGCAGGAGCCCGTGTCCACCTCTCGAATTGTCAGTGACCGTTTGAAGAGCTTGGTCTTGTCCTTAGCCTCTTGGGCAACCGGTACAACAGGCGTCTCCGCTCGGGGATATTTGCCCGTCACAACTCCGGTCTTCAGACTCTTCTTAATGATGCGAAACATGTTTTCCTTTCTCGTGAGGCGTGAAGCGTTAGGCGTCAGGGGTTTTGGGACAGAAATTACGCCGACTTGCTGTCATGCTCCCTACACCTCACGCCTCACCCCTTACCCCTCACGGTCAGAGATCATTCCCCGCGTACGAGAGGTTAAAGCTCTTGTTGATCAACGGAAAATCCGGAATGATATTCCCCAGCACTGCCCATTGGATCGCGGGCCAATTCACAAACGACGGGTCACGCACCTTACATCGATGAATCTTCCCTTGCTCGCCTGCCATCACCATGTACACAATTTCACCACGCCAGCCTTCGACTGCTGACAGGGCCCATTCACCGGCCTGTGGCCTGCGACTTGGTTCAACGGCGACCGGCCCTTGCGGAATCTTCCCGCTCACCTCTCTGACCAGCCGCATGGATTCATGAATCTCATCCATGCGGACACGCATCCGCGCCCGCACATCGCCGTAGCGATAGGTCACCACCTTGACTTGAAGCTCATCGTAGGCTGCAAACGGTCGATCGCGCCGGAGGTCTCGATCGATACCCGAGGCCCGTCCGACCACTCCCATAACCGCATGATCCCACGCCGTGCGTTCCGTCAGGACACCGGTGGTCTCCAGACGGTCTATCAGGGAGGCGTTAAAGGCGATGATTGACTCCAGTTCCGAGAAGTCTTTTTCGATGCGGTCCATTTCGGCGACGATCTCGGCCAACTGCACCGCCGTGAGATCTACGGCGACCCCGCCAACCCGGTTCATCCCGCGGAGAAATCGTGAACCTGTCAGCCGGTCGTTGAGCTGCATGATCTGCTCTTTCATCCGGCCACAATGGGCATGAGGTAGGGCGTACGCCGTATCGTTACAGATCGCGCCCACGTCGCCGAGATGGTTGTGGAGTCGCTCCAGCTCGAGGAACAGGCTCCGTAGAAATCGTCCACGGCGTGGCACTTTCAGGTGGAGCAACGATTCGACCGCCTGGCAGTAGGCAAGACTATGGCCGACCGTCGTATCGCCGGACACTCGTTCGGCTAGCGAAACCGCTGTGGTCAATTCTTGTTGCTCGAACAGCTTCTCAACGCCACGATGTGTCCAGAAATGATGCAGCTCGAGCTGCATGATGGGCTCACCTGCCACAGAAAATCGAAAATGGCCCGGCTCGATAATCCCGGCATGGATCGGGCCCACCGGTACTTCAAACACCCCTTCCCCCTCAATGCGGCGGAAGTGATGTTCTCCTTGCTGCCGACCCAACACGCGATCCCAGGGGAAGTCCTTTTTGAGCGGGTGTGCCCCTTTAGGCCAGTGTTCGTGCCGGATCAGGCGTCGCAAGTCCGGATGCCCCTGCGGAATTAATCCGAACATGTCGCGAATTTCACGCTCATACCACTGGGCGGCATGGATGTGAGGCGTGATCGACGGGAACAGACGCTCATCGCCCTGCAGATCCGTGCAGAGCAGCAGCCAGTCTTTGCGCTCCGAGAGCGTGAACAAGTAGCAGAGTTCGTAGCGCGCCTCGCGCGGCCGATGGTCCATAGCCCAGAGGAGTGACAATGCTCCGCGCATATTCGGATGCGTGTGGAGATAATGCGCCACTTGAGGCAGATCATCTTTCTTAACCCGCAGCCTCGGCGTCCCATTGATCGGGGTCATCTCTACGATGGAAGCTCCATAGGCTTCCTTCAATTGAGTCATCGCGGTCTGCGCATCAGCCATATTCTTACCTCACCATCAAGATGGCGACTGCCCGATCCATGAGCCCTCTCACTGGTTCCGGAAGCGCCAGACCAAACCCCACCAATGCGGCACCAATCAAGATCAGCGGCACATGTCCCACACCCCACGGCTCACCGCGTCTCACGCCATCCGGCGCGGTGCCCCACACCATCGAGACCACGCGATAGGTGAAGCCCCCAAACAGGGCCACCGCAAAGAGGAGGAACAGCGTGACAATCGCGAGACTGCGCACATCGTGGGCAATGATGATCGTAAGGAATCTTCCTAAATGCAGCGTGTCAGAGGCAAAACTTTGAGTGGCCAGTGCCGATACGACCATGACCTCGCTGGCAAACATTGAGAACGGCGGCATCCCGACCAAAGCCAATCCTGCGACGAGCATCGCCACCGCCGTGATCGGTTGAATGTTTGCCAGTCCCCGCACCTCACTGATTTCACGGGTGGCATACCGGCGATGCACGTTCCCCGCCGCGAAAAACGCCAGTGCCTTCGCCAACGCATGGTTGAGCAAATGGAACAGACCACCGAATATGCCCACCGGTCCCCCGACCCCGAATCCGATCATCGCAAGCCCCATGTGCTCGATGCTGGAATAGGCGAACAACCGCTTGTAGTCGCGCTGGATCAGGATAAAGAGTGCGGCCACCACGAACGAGATGAGTCCGAACAGCACCAGTAAATTGCCCGTGAAGGCCGGCGGGAGTGCCTGGTCCATGATGGCCTTGCTGCGGAGCACGGCATACACGGCTACGGTTTCCAATACGCCGGCCAGCATCGCCGTGACCGGCGCCGGCGCCTCGCTATAGGCCTCCGGCACCCAGGCATGCATGGGTGCTAGCCCGATCTTGGTCCCGTAGCCGATGAAGAGGAAGATGAATGCAAGTTTGAGCACATGCGGATCCAGTTGGCCGGCCACTTCCAGGAGTTTGGTCACATTCAGCGCGGTGCTCTCATCTCCCAAGACTCGGACCGATGAATAATAGGTCAACACCGTGCCGAACAGCGCCAACGCAATGCCGACCGAACAGAGAATCAGGTATTTCCATCCCGCTTCCAGGCCTTCGCGTTTTTGAAAGAATGCAATCAGGAACGTCGTGGCAAGCGTCGTCCCCTCAATGGCCACCCACAGCACACCAAGGCTGTTCGCCATTGTCGCCACGATCATGGCCAACAGGAAGCCATGAAACAGAACAAAGAACCGGCTCAGGCGCTTCGGCGTAATCATACCCCGAGCCATGTAATCATCGAGATACGTCCACGTATATAACGAGCAGGCCAATCCGATAAACGTCACGATGAACAGGATGAAGGCAGAGAGCGCATCGATATAGACCAACCCCCAGAGCGCGGTCTGGGGTCCGTGAGCCAGCACCTGTTGGATGAGGGCGATCTCGGATACGACCAGGCCGGTCATCGTGGTGAGATTCAACCCATGCAACAGGCGGGCATGCGTGGTCGCCAAGCTGATCAAGACAGCCAGTAGCGGTGCGCCGAGAAATACCATTACCGGCGCGACGATCGTATTCATCGAGGCGCCTCCATCCCGCCGCCGAAGATCTTCACGATGGATGCCAGCAACGCCTCCAGACCAGGTGGAACGTGGAGGCCGATGGTTCCCAGCGCGACGATGTTGATTCCGACGGCGGCGCTCGTAAAGATGCGGCACTGTCTGCCTAACGCGGTGCCTGCCTCCCCCGGCGCTCCAAGCGTCATGCGTAACACCTGATAGAGCAAGGTCACAAAGGCGAGTGCAAGCAGAGCCAGAAACACGTAGGTCACTTCCGGTTTGGCGCGGTAGGCTCCGATGGCGATCAACACTTCGCTGGTAAAGAGTCCGAAGGGCGGCATCCCCGCCAAGGCGACGCCGGCCACGAGGATAGCGGTCCCTGCGACCGGCATCTGGCTCAGCAGGCCCGTCACGCGATCGAGCGATTTATGGTTGTACCGGAGAAACACGAGGCCGGCGCCGTAGAAAGCCGTGGACTTTGCGAGGGCATGGTTCATCAAATGCCACGCGCCCCCAAAAACCCCGAGGCCGCCGACGCCGAATCCTAGCAATGCGATCCCGATGTGCTCGATGCTGGAGTAAGCAAAGAGTCGTTTGTAGTCTCGCTGGACCAGGAGGAAGATCGCCGAGACGGCGAGCGACAGCAGCGCCAATCCGACGATCAGCTTGCCGGCAAATTCTGGCCCAACGGTTCTATCCGTCACGGCCTTAAATCGCAAGATCGCATAGACAGCGACCGTAAGCATGTTCGCCGACAACATCGCACTCATCGGCGTGGGGGATTCGGCATGCGCATCGGGCAGCCAGGTATGCATTGGCGCGACGCCCGCTTTCGTTCCATACCCGATCAACGAAAAAATGAAGGCCACTTTGATCGCAGCAGGATCCAATTCCCCAGCCACCCGATAGAGCTGAGACCAACGCAGTGCCTCGTTCGACACGCCCAAGATATGCTCCGAAGAGTAATACACGAGTATGGTGCCGAACAACGCGAGCGCAATGCCGACCGCGCTCAGGATTATATACTTCCAGCCGGCCTCCAGCGCCGGTTTGCTCCGGTCAAATCCGATCAGCATCGCCGCCCAAAGGGTGGAGCCTTCGATAGCGATCCACATTATGGCGATGTTCTCTTGATTCACGCCCAGGAGCATGGCGGCGAGGTACAGGTCGAACAGGCAGAAAAACTGGCTGTAGCGTCTCAACGACAGATGCCCGCGATCCATTTCCTCTCCCATATACCCCACGGCATAGAACGTCCCGCTGCTCCCCACGAAGCCAATGATCAGATCAAGCCATGCACTCAGCGCATCCGTCTGCAGAAAGTCCCCCACAGATACTTCGCCGGCAGCGATAACTTGTCCCGCAACCAACGCGGCAGAGGCCAGCAGAGTCCCAGCCAGTGCACACTGAAGGACTTCGATGGCGCGCCGCTGTTGCACGAGCAGGCTTCCGAGTCCCGCCATCACCGGAGCCGCGACTAAAAGGGCCAGAGGCCAGGACATGCGGTGTTATTCCTTCAGGGTCGTGAGCTTGCTCGTATCCACGCTATCGAAGGTGTCCTGCATCCGGTGGCTATAGATGCCGATGATCAGTACACCCACTAAGACATCGAAGAAGACGCCTAACTCCACGATCAGAGGCATCCCATACGCAGCCGCCGTGGCTCCCAGGAACAAGCCATTTTCCATCACCAGGAAGCCGATCACCTGTGTCACCGCCTTCTTGCGCGCAATCATCACGAAAAAGCCGATCAGGATGATCGCCAGCGCGATCGCCAGCGAATCGCGGGTGAGTAAAAAGCCCAGCGGAATGATGGGCTGGGTGATGAAGAACGCCAGGATCACGAGCGCGCCACAGATCAACAGCCCGGTCGGCACGTTCACGTTCATTTCGAGTTCGCGTTTTACATTCAACCGCTCGATCACTCGCTTCAGAATCCGCGGGATGACCACGACCTTGATGACGATGGTGAGAGCGGCGGCGATGTAAATGTGATGAATACCCGTGAGAAACGCGACGAGGGCTGCTGTCAGGGCCAGAAAAACCGACTGGAGGGCGAACAAATCGACACAGGCAGAGAGCCGCCGCTGCGCCACAATTGCAAAGCACGTCAGCAGTAATAGCGCCGAGCCTAAATCCACCATCTGAGATCCGATGAGCGGAGTCAACAGCGGCATGTCATCCTCGCAAGACGTAGAAGAAAACCAACCCAAGCAGCGCTAGGATAAACGCGACTCCCAGCAAGTCCGTCACTCTGAATAAACGCAGCTTCGCAAACATCGATTCGATCACGCCGATCAGCACAGCTAACCCCGAGATTTTCACGAGATAGATCGCCAGGCCAATGCTCAGCGCGGCAGGCTCCATACTCGTCGCAATTCCCCATGGTGCGAATACGTTGGCGATCAAAGTGAGAAACACCAGCAACTTGAGTCCGGCTGCCCATTCGATCAAGGCGAGATAGCGGCCCGAGTATTCCAGGACCATCGCCTCATGGATCATGGTCAGTTCCAGGTGAGTGGCGGGATTGTCCACCGGCACACGGCCGGTTTCGGCGAGGGCCACGATAAAGAGGGCTGCCAGTGCCATCAGATATGGCGACGGGTCTGTCACGATACCTTCCAACAGCGCGGTCTTATGGACAATGGTGCTCAAGTTGGTCGACCCCTTGGTCAACGCAATCGCAAAGATAGAAAGAATCATTGCCGGTTCGGTCAGGGAGGCGACGATTGCCTCGCGGCTGCTTCCCATCCCACCGAAGGCTGAACCGGCATCGAGGCCGGCCAGCATCAGAAAGAACGTCCCCAGCGCCAGTAAATACACGAGCGCGATAATGTTGCCGGCAAAGTTGAGTGGCGTACTGGAAACAAAGATGGGGACCAACAACCCGGCGGCCAGCGTAGAAGCAAACACAATGTACGGCGTCGCGGTGAAGATCCACGAGGTCGTGGTGGAGACTACCGGCTGTTTCCGAAAAAGCTTGGCCAGATCAGAGTACGGCTGGAAGACGCTGGCGCCCCGCCGTATCTGGAGGCGGGCCTTCACTTTCCTGATCAGTCCCACGATGAATGGTGACACGACCAGTAACACGATGGTCTGCACAACGACAAGGATGATGGCTTGCAACATCGGGTTACACCGCGAATAACAGCAAGACGATTAGTGTGATGAAGATATACGCCAAGTACAGGTGCAGGTTTCCCGCCTGAATCACTCTTAGGCGCTCGGCCATGCCGATGAAGAACGCGACCACGGGATCGTAGAGATATTTTTGGAAGACCGGCTCGATGTGAAACTCGAAGTGCCGACGTTTGGCGAAGTACCGCGACTCTTCAAGCAACTCCGTCTCCAACTTCACCGTCGGCTGATAAAGCGTGCTGAAGACTCGCTTGATCGGCTGAACAAAGCCAGTCGCGGTGTATTCCATCCGGGGCGTGAGGTTGATCCCACAGCCCCAGGTCTTGTAATAGCGCTTTTTCACAAGACCACCGAACACCACTACGAGCCCGAGCCCGAGCATCGACAGCACCACCAGCAGCAGAGCCAAGACTGGCGTTGAGAGGCTGGAGAATTCCACATTCACCGGGGCCAGCGCCCAGCCATCCAGCGCCAGCACTTTTCCCTCGATCGACATGCCCGCAAATGGTGAGACCACCCGGTCCAACATCGGGACGACGACCATGGGCGCGAGGCCGAGCAACACACAGACCACCGCCAGCATGCCCATCGCGATACGCATGGTGATCGGCACTTCCTCCGCCTGTCGCGCATGGGAGCTCCGTGGCAGGGCCAAAAAAGAGATCCCGAATGCCTTGACGAAACAGGTCAGAGCCAACACGCTGGTCAGGGCCAACATCGCCGCGGCTAGCGGAAGCATGAGTTTCAGCAAGACGGTTGGGATGTGAAAACTGAGGAAGAGACTTTGGAAGACCAGCCACTCGCTGACGAATCCGTTGGTGGGAGGCAAGGCGGAAATCGACACGGACCCGATCAAAAAAAAGACCCCGGTCCAAGGCATGCGTCGGAGCAGGCCGCCATACTCCTCCATGTTGCGCGTGTGAGTGGCATAGAGCAACGAGCCGGCGCCTAAGAACAGCAGCGCCTTGAACATGGCATGGTTGATCGTATGATAGAGCCCGGCCAGCAACCCCAGGGCAGCAAATTCTGTGAACCCGTAGGTCTGAAAGATCATGCCGGCTCCGATGCCCAACAGGATGATGCCGATGTTCTCCACACTGTGGTACGCGAGCAGGCTTTTGAGATCATGTTCCATCAGCGCATACATCACGCCCAATAATGCTGACACCGCGCCGATGACCAGCACGACAAATCCCCACCACCAAGGGAACTGGCCTCCGAGGAAATCGAAGTACACCCGCACGAGCGCGTAGATGGCCGTCTTGATCATCACGCCCGACATGAGCGCTGAGATATGCGACGGCGCCGCCGGGTGCGCGTAGGGCAACCAGACGTGGAGCGGCACAATGCCCGCTTTGGTGCCAAAACCGATCAGGGCCATCAGAAAGGCCAGGGTTCTCATCCCTTCGGGCAAAGGCTGCTCCGGATGCCGGAATGCCTCGAACGAGAACGACCCACCTCCTTGGAAGAAGATCAAGAAGGCCAGGATGATGAACGCCGTTCCGACATGCGTCATGATCAGGTAGAACAAACCCGCGTAACGCACCTCGGCCTTCTCGTGCTCCGTCACCACGAGGAAATAGGACAGCAACGACATGAGTTCCCACACGATCAGAAAGAAGAACCCGTTGTCGGCGATCACGACGAGGATCATCGCGAGAAGAAACCCGTTGAAGAGTGAACCGAGCACAGCAATCGAAGCCCGCCCGTAGAATTCGGTCACATACCCGAACGCATAGATGGAAGCGGCCAGACCGACCAGAGAGATGGTCAGCACGAAGAGGGCGGCGAGGGGGTCAAGCCGGATCGCGAAGGTCAGAAGGGGAAGGGTCGAGGGTAAGGACAGTGTCAGTGGTGCGGAAGCGAAGAGGCCGGCGATGCCGAGGAGGATACCCGCTCCACTGGCCAAGCCCGCGAGCCCATGGGCGAACACATTTTGGACTCGCGGCTTGCCCGTCAGACATGGCGGCAGGATGATTCCGCCCAGATACAGCACGAGCATTGTGACGAGGAGAATCGTCATATCATCTGAGAAGAAGCACTGATGGTGTTATTAGTAGAGTGGGATATTAGCACACGCAGGGCATTTCAACCGGTCCGATATCAATCACCTAGGAAGACTCTGCTCTTGCGACTCACGTCGTAAGGAGATCTATCTCACCGCCGGAGTTTCATTGTGAGAACTGCATCAATCGCGACCATCTGCACCTATCGCGTCTGGCGAATTAGGGTGGGCACGATGTGGCTCTGGGCATCGTCGGTGATGCCGAACCGGGTATAGGGCTTGTCCACCATCTCGTTGGCATAGAGGCGCCCGGTAGGCGCGGGGATTCTTATGTCCACCTTCGCTTGGCTCTTCGGCTGGATGGTGATGGTCTGTTCCTTCGTGCCGCCGAGGTACGGATGCCAGATCACCATCTTGTAGGTGCCGGGAGGGATGTCGCCGATTTCAAACCGGCCATCCTGGTCGGTCAGCGCATAGTAGGGATTCTCCATCGCCAGTCCCCAGCTCTCCATGTAGGCATGGAAGCCGCATTGCATGACGAACACCCGGCGCCCTTTCGTCATGCCGACGAGCTGCTTCATCGGTTCGCCGGCCAGGTGCTTGTGATAGAGGGCGGCTTCGCTCCTGTCTTTGAGGTCTCGCGGGTGCTGCGGATTCATCGGCAGAGGCACGTTGAAGAGCACGCGTGGGCCAAGCTGAGAGGTCTCATAGGCCTGAATGTCGTGCATGACTGGATCCATATTCACGACGACCACGTCCTGTTTCTCACGCACCACGGTCGTAAAGGGAACGAATTGGCAATCCTTGGCTTCAATTCTCGGAGCATGCACGTGAGCGAAGGATTTTCCTTTCTCGATGTTTTCGAGATACACCACCACGTCGCGGAACTGTCCGGCTTGACCCACGTTGAAGGGCTGGAGCAGTCGCCACCCATGGCCATCGGAAATCCGCCCGCAGTAGATTTGATCAGGAAGCGTGATCAGGTTATAGCCCTTCGGCCGTGGCACCTTGCCCTCCAGCGTCACGGTGCCGACGAGGGTTCCACCCTCCGATACGATTGTTTCTTCATACGCCCAGGCCATTTCCCCAGCTCCAGCAAGCGCGGCAATCAGCGCGGCACATAGATATCTCATAGCCTTCTCCTCTGGTTCTCTGAATGGTTCTTGATGAGCGACAGGCTGATGCCACTTCTAGGAGGGTCTCTTCCGCTTCAACCGTTCAACGGCATCCACTATACGCTGAATCGTAGCGGCTGTCAGGTCACGGATCGTGATGTGTGCCTCGTCATCGCCATTGAAGGTACAGAGCGCGATGGTGAAACAGTTGGTCCCGCCACGGATGATCTTCAACGCGATATTGGACTGGTGACAATGGACGCCGACGAAGAGACAGACATCGATCTTGTTCTGCCAGATGGTCAGATTCGGATGGTTCGGGTTGATCTCCTTCTCCGGAACAATCTTCGGGTACTTCGGCCGGTAATCCGGCATCGGAATGAGCTTGGCCGGGATTGCCTTGGCCAATTTCTTGATGACCGTAGCCTCTTGCTGGGCCTGTTTATTCCAGGCCCACAGCACCAACGGTCCGGGGAAAATTGTGGGATTCTTGGCATTGAGGAGCCATCGCGCTGCCTCGTCAATCGCCTGTTGCTCGGTGACGACCTTACCCAAGACAAGGCCTTCTCCTTTCGACGGCAGCACGACCCCCCGTGATGAAACGGGAACGGCCAAATAGCCTTCCGGACCAACGGTCATTTCATACTGACTCATCCTGGACTCCTTTCGATCGGTTATCGTGGGTTACTCCAAGATCTTCCCTCATAAACAAATCCATCGCCGTCAGGGCCGTTCCCTTATCTGGCATCACCACAGAGGGTCGAAATGAGCAGGCCCGCTCAATGCAATCCGCATGCGTCTTCGCCTGACCGGACTCCACCACCACCACGCGTTTTACGGTACCAGCGAACGACTCCAACTGCGCCACCGGCAACGGGACAATCTGCTTGGGATACAGGGCGGCGACGCTCATGCCGAGATTCCGACATAGCGTCAGTGCGTCACGAACCACGCCTTGGGTCGCCCCCCAGGCGATAAATCCGACCTCCGCGTCGTCCTCCCCCTCGCGCTCGGCCCGCATAGTCGCGCTCCCATCTTCTTCAACTCCGTCGATTCCGTCTGCAATATCCGCTTTTCCCCCGCTCATGGCCGCCGCCAATGCTCCGGCCCCGACACTTTCGAGACGTGCCGTGAGGGCCTCTTCGACGACGACTCCCACCACACCGGCCCGGTTCGCTTGGATTAATCGATGTCCTACGACCAACAGTCGCAATGCGTTGACCGCATCAGCCGCGACAAAGATCCTCGGGTCGGAACAGCCATTCAGTGAGGACAAGATTGAGGCATCATCTCCACGAAACAGCGCGAAGACTTTCCCGTGCGGGCCTCGATAGGCCAGGACGTCTGGAAACTGCTCGCTGTGCAGCACCGAGACCATCTTGTCGGCCATTGCGAGGTGTCTGGCGATCCACTGTGTCGGGGATCGTTCCAGCTCGCCGGCGCAGGCCCTTCCAGACTCGCAGTGACTCGCGGCAAACCCGAGTTTCACGGCTTTCTCCGGACTCAGTACGATGCGCGCATCACCGCGCGCGGCGAGTGGAAGGGAATAGATGTCATGCTTGACGAGCGAACGGGAAGCGAACTGATACCCGCTGTCGAACAAACGGGATGCCGAGAGGGATTTCAGACAGACCTGTCGGGCCTCTTCGGAGAAGCCGAGCAGATGGGCCAGCACTCCCATCGCCACAAACCCTTTCCCACAAGTGTTCTTGCTGTACTGCGCGTTCAACTCCCGGAGAGGAACCGGGTAGGCAATGATCCCGTCAGGCATGAGAGGGTGAAGAGGCAACTGTTCAGGCGGCTCCCAGACAAGCACGCTGCCCGGCTGCAGACCGAATCGCCAGAATTCCGGAGGGCCCTGATCCAGATACACGACCACATCGCATCCATGCCCCATCGAATAGAACGGGCGCGACGCGATTCTGATGCGCAGCACCAAGTGCCCTGAGCCACCGTTCAGCCTGCCGGTCTGAACCATCACCTGGCAACCGTGAAGGGTCAAGGCTTGGGCGATGGGCGCAAGCTCATCGATGAGGCCCGATGCGCTTCTCCCGACGATCTTCACCGCCAGATCGAAGTCCTGATTGGGATGCGCGGGAAGCCATGCTGAAAACGGAGCCATGTCGATCTGTTCCGTACTAGACACGATAACTATTGTTCACCTCTAGGACCGCCTTAACCTTCATCCACTGGACGGCATACCCGTTGAGGAACAGATGGTCATACACCGCAGCCAAGAAGGCGTGCCCATCGTGGGGCAAAACAAGACACCCCTCCCAGCTCTGGACTCCTCGTCGAAGCGTGGCGCGCAGACCCGCATGACTCGTCGTGATCGACCCTGCGACCGGATCGAACCAGACGATCGCCGTACAGCCTCTCGGGTACTGCACGACCAGGACGTCGGTCTCTCTCTTCATGAGCATGACGGTGGTTCCGGGAATTACTTTTTCTTCTTTTTCCGCGCCGCTGTGGTCTTCTTGGATGTCTTCGCTGCTGTTTTACGCTTGGCTGCCATGAGTTCCTCCTGTGTTGTGTTGATGATGATCACCCCGTCTGGTCGAGGAGCCTGACTACTTTGCCCTCCACTCTGGTACTGTGCAGCAACTGGTTAAAACTATCGTTCAGCACGTCGTTGGCCAAACTACTGCGCATCCTTCGGTTCGAACCACCATACAGCCCTTCTTCACTGTCATAGTCCTTGTTCCTCTCCGCTCACCGGACGTAACTGGTTGGCGTCGGTCGGCATCACCCTTCACCAACTCCCATCACCGAATCGTCTCGAGATATGATGACCTCTATTTTTTGGGTTTCCAGCCAACTGGAATGCTCCGCAATGGTCGCTACCACGAAATCGCCTGGACGAATTTCGTCGAGGTTCAGCCGCTCAAAGCCTTTCAAAGTCCTGGCACCCGCTCCCACAATACACTCGGTGCGGCGAGTCCCAAATGTTGCCCTCGTGCTCAGCACCAGGCTCGGAGGAGATTTCGGTTGGTTCACGACCGATTCGACATGGCCCCAGATTACCGGCATGATGATCCCTCTTCACCCGATACTGACCAATGGTAAGACCGAACCGCCCGTGACTGCCTAGCCAACGACGGGCTGTTCCGGTCGAACGTAGATCGTGTCGGCATCCAGCTTTCCCTCTCTTCCCTGCCGATAGGACACTTCCACGAACTCGCCTTCCTGTAGACCCGACACGTCAACCGGCTCGGTTCCTCTGGCGATGAGCGTCTGTACCCCAATGTTGGCGCGGACTCGGATGACGATTCCGCCAGGTAATAACGTCCTCACCTGGATCTGCGGAGCACGCGCCGGCGCTGTATCGACGTTCTCAAGATAACCCCAGATCGTTGGCATGGTCCCTCTCACAGAACGGACTGAGGGGCCGCCCGGTTCGTTGCCGGCAGCGAGCCACCCCCTCTCGGGCTTTCAGACTGTTGGGATCGCAAGCCAGGGCCGCGTACCAATTGCACAGGGCCTTTTCCGGTTGCTCCAGTTTCTCCAATAAGGTTGCCAGTTCGCACCGTGCCAAGATATCCGATGGACAAACCGCCAGCGCATCCTGAAGCCGACCGATTCGTGCGATCCATTCCTCGCTCAGCGCATAGGGCCTGACTGGTGGTGGTTCCACCGAGCGTTCAGCTTTCACAGCCATGCTCGTGCTCCTCTTCTGTTTGGCCTTCTTTCCCACGCCGGACTCCACCCTTTACGCCGGACGTGGATTCACTCGCTGGACTCCATGGTTCGCGCGAACCTGTGTCTCGGTCAGCCGGACATTTTCCCCGTCTTTGGGCATCTCGATGCCCAGTTCCTTCCGGACGGTTCGAAAAATGTCGATGACATGGTCCATCTTCTTCACATCGAGATCCTGCACGCTGAGCATCGCGTCTTCATGAATGTCATGGCAGTAGGCGATCGTGAGGCAGTTCGTTCCGGCCCGCACCATCCGCAACGCTAGGTTGGCGTAATGGCAGTGAATACCGATGAACAAGGCCACTTCGATTTTGTTTCCCCAGATCGTCAGGTTCGGATGATTCGGGTTGATGACCTCTTCCGGATCGATCTTGGGGTACTTGGGCCGATAGTCCGGCATCGGAATGATCATGACGCCCGGGATCTCCGCCGCAAGTTTCAACAGTGCTTGCCCTTTCGCCATCCATTCCGCATGCCAGGCCCATAAATACAAGGGCCCAGGGAAAATCGTCGGATTCTTCCGGGTAAACAGTTGCCTTGCGGACTCAGCGATGACCTCATCCTCCGGGGCATGGTCACCGTACGACAGCCCGAATCCGGAATCGGGATGAGTGACACCAAGCTGCATCGCACACGGCGGATGGAATCCTGCCGGGCCTACATCGATCAGACGTTCACGCTTTGCGCTACCCAATGGGTTCATGAGTCATTCCTTTCTGCATTGTCTCTGCAGGGCGCATCCACCCGACGGAGCCTTGAGTGATGGTCATCCCGCCTTGTTGGCCGATATCTGCTGACATTGCTGCTGCGACTCTCCTCGTGAAGACCTCTGGAGTAGAATCATTGTCTAGAACGACTGGGCTGGCCCAGTCTGAGTCTTCAATCGGCGGAGCGCCCTCACGTCACGAAGCACTTCGTACACTGTGGCCAGCAGGATCAAGGGGATGGGTAGACCGAACGTCCAGGCTCCTATGATGCTGCTTACGCACATCAATAGGACCGCGACATAACAGACAATCTCTAACTGTCTGACTGGTTCTCACGCGGTGGTGGTTTCATCACCTCAACCATGGCACCTGAAAAAAAGGCACCTGTGAGAATGCTGTGCAGGGAAGATGCCGGGGATGGGCTTGGTTAGGTGTTCAAGGATGGCGTGAATGAAAATGCGGACTTGTAAGTTGGTTACCTTTGCGCCGACAATGGAGACAACGCGGTTTTCTCATCACATGCAAGACTTGCAGAGTTGTCCACAGTACGGACAACGTGGCCCTGCAATCCTTGCAGTGTTGCGAGGGAAGCGACGAATTCTCGGTTATCCGACCCGCCGAAACGTGCAACTGTTGCGGATCGGGAGGGGAACGCGGCTGATCGGAGCGCGAAGGAACCAGGACAACTGGAGAGTTACTCCCGGATGCCGTACTCTTTGATCTTGTATTGAAGCGCGCGGAGGCTGATACCGAGAAGCTTGGCTGCCTTCTCTCGGTGGTTGGTCACTTCCGCTAATGTACGCCGGATGGTTTCCCGCTCGATGTCTTTTAACGACGAACCTAAGGCGACGACCATCATGCGCGCATCTTCTTTACTCGCTTGAATCTCTTCGGGAAGATTCTCGGGCTGAATGCCCGAGTCTCTCACCGTAATCACGAGGCGTTCCATCAGATTCCGCAGTTGGCGAATATTGCCGGGCCAGGCGTAGAGTCGCAGCAGCCGCATCGCGTCGCGGGAGACGTCTTTCGGTTCGCGACGGTGTTGAGCCGTGAACTCACTGAGAAATCGTTCGGCCAAGAGTGGGATGTCGTCCCCCCGCTCGCGGAGCGGCGGGAGACGGATCGGCACTACGTTGAGCCGGTAATAGAGGTCTTCCCGAAAGTCGCCCTGTTTGACTGCTTCTTCGAGATTACGATTGGTGGCCGCGATAATGCGGGCATCGACCGTGATCAGCTTCGTTCCTCCCAGGCGTCTGAATTCTTTGGTCTCAAGCACACGCAAAAAATCGACTTGGGATTTCAGCGAGAGTTCACCGACCTCGTCCAGCAACAACGTGCCGCCGTCGGCTAACTCGAACCGTCCGGCCTTTGTCGTCATTGCGCCGGTGAACGCGCCTTTCTCGTACCCGAACAATTCGCTCTCGAAGAGGTTCTCCGGCAACGCGCCGCAATTCAGCGTCACAAACGGTCCGTTGGCCCTGGTGCTTTTGTGGTGGATCGCTCGGGCCACGACTTCCTTGCCCGTCCCGCTTTCTCCTGTCAGCAAGACGGTGACCGCACTGTTGGCCACCATGTCCACCAGGTTGTAGACGCGCTGCATGGGCTCGCTCTCGCCGACCATTTGATCGAAGCGCGTCCTGGTTTCGAGCCGGTCTCGGAGCTGCTTGTTTTCGGTCGTTAACGCGTGTCGTTCCAGCGCCTTATCGACCACGATGGGAAACCGCTCGCGATCGATGGGTTTCGTGAGATAGTCGTAGGCCCCGTAACGCATGGCCTCAACTGCCGTATCGATGGAGCCGTAGGCGGTCATCACCACGACTTCCGTATCCGGCCATGCGTCTTTGAGCCGACACAGGAACTCCATGCCCCCGATCCCCGGCATCCGAAGGTCGGTGATGACTAACTCGGCGGGGGCCGCTTCCAGTTGTGCCAACCCCTCCTCTGCCGTGGCTACTCCGCGTACCTGGTGCCCCTTCTTCTCGAGCATCGTGACCAACGCCCCGCGGATATTGATCTCGTCATCCACGACGAGAATGTGTGCACGTGGTTTCATGAGGTTACCGCCACGGGTTGCGCCTCTTCGACTGCGACAGGAAAGGTCAGCACCGCGGTGGTGCCGATCCCCGGCGTGCTGGATACCTGGATGGTTCCACCATGATCTTCCATGATGCGATAGGCGATGGCGAGACCCAGACCGGTGCCGCTGGACTTCGTCGTATAGAACGGTTCAAACACCCGCGCGAGTTCTTCTTTCTTGATGCCGATCCCCGTGTCCTTCACCGACACAACGAGCCAGCGTATGCCGTGGGTGTGACGTGCCTCGGCCGCGACGCGGCAGAGCCCGCCGTTTGGCATGGCATGAAACGCGTTGACGACGAGGTTCACCAGGACCTGACTGATAGCCGTCTCGTCGCCCAGAACGGACGGCAACGGTTCCCCCACCGTCTGTTCGAGGCGGATCTTCCGCTCCTCCGCCTCAAATTGCATCAGCGCCATGATGTGCTCGATCAGGGCAGAGACGTTCACCTCGTGGAGGCCGACCGACCCTGGGCGGGCGAACTTCATGAAGTTGTCGAGAATGACCGAGAGGCGGTGGCATTCCGCGTTCAAGACATGGAGATAACGCGCTCCCTGCTCCGGCAGGGATGCGCGCTCCCTGAGTTCCTCTTCCAATAGGTGGAGATTCAAGTCCATGGCACTCAGGGGGTTCCGCAACTCATGGGCCACTCCCGCTGACAACGTGTGTAATGCGGCCAGCTTATCCGCGATGCGGACTCGTTGCTCGAGCGCAAGCCAGTCGGTGACATCCTGAGCCTGCAGGATGACGCCGGCCGGTTCCGCATCGTCCCCTGTGAGCTCGGCCGTGCTCACTCGGATGGTGTGCGGGGTCCGGTCCTGCCTCTCATAAGGCAAATCTTGTTGGCTCACATGGCGGTGGAAACGCAGTGCACCGTCGAGCACACTCCGAATGGTCTCGCCTTCGGAAAAGACGGTTTCATACGAATGGCCCAATAACTCCGCTGACGGTCGCTTCAGCACCGCTTCGGCCGTGGGATTGACGGCGGTGATTACCCCACTGCGGTTCAGAGTCAGTATCCCGGTCGGGATACTCTGAAGGATGTTCCGCGCCAGCCCCTTCACTTCTTCGAGGGTACTTCTGGTGCTGTCGTAGTGGAGAAAGATGATGACCGCCGCAATCCCGATCGCGCTCACCAAGAATACGAGGAGCGTCACGACGATCAGGTCGCTGCGGGACTGCCAGAGAGCCGGAAACAGTTCCGTGGGAACCGTCTTGTCTTGGGTGAAACCCTGCAGGAGGAGTTTTTCCTGTTCCAGGCTGAAAAGCAAAATGACGGACACGACTAAGGCCAGAATCAAGAGGACGGACGCGATCAGCCGATAGGGAATCCTTCGGAAGAGGGTGGCTTCTGGAATAGGTCTAAACATCGCGACGTCACATAGAAGGATGTAAACGCAAATATGGTAACACGCAGAGTTGAAAACTGTACACCGAGCACTCTGAAAGACAGGGCAGAATCACCCAGCCGATCGACATCATCCTATCCTATCGCGACGCGACGATCGATATATTCGCCGAGGAAGGATAATTCGTGACGAAGATCGCAGCCTAGGATTCATCTTTCGAGCAGAGTCTTCGGAGGAGAATCTGTCGCAGGCTTGGTTTCATGTTGTGCAAGGTTCCGTCGAAGACCCGCAACGGCGGGCGAGGGAGCCCTCTCACACCTTCGGTTTCGATGGACGGGAAGCCATTCCGCGCTTGCGTTTCAACCGGTCTCAGCACTCCTGACAGAGCTCCTGCAAAGTAAGGTCGTCAAAAAAAAGTGCCAGGGAGCGGCGGGCGCACCGGTCGCAATATTTGATCGCTCTTGCCTGGGCTTCGGTCGACGGACTGGCAGAATCTTTCATTTGTGTCGCCTCTTGTATTTGCCTCGGAAATCGGCTGATTCGTTGCTGGTTCATCCTTCCCTAGGCGCAATGCACCTCTTCGATGGCGGACCATTGTTCAATGGCTTCGTCGAGATTTCCGCAGCGGATCTGAAGCATCGCCAACCGATGCCGAAACATACGTTCATATCGTCTGAGTCGTTCTGCATGGTTCCGAATGCGATGGGTCACGACAGGCCCGTTGATCCGCTCCACCGTTTCGACCCACTTTGGGGCACTGAACCGGCGGAGGCCGCTGGCGCATGCGGCAAGACCTTTCTCTGTTGTTGCGATCGCCTGGTCGGTGTTCTGGACGTACTGGTAGATGGTGGCGAGCAACAGATACCCTCTCAACCAGAATGGATTGGTGTTCACTACCTCTTCGAGGATCGTGACAGCTTGCGTCATTTCCTGCCGTCCAACTGCCTTTAACACGATCTCGATCGCCTCTTCGACGGCCTCGGTGGGGAAATCCGGAACGATGCAGTCAAGTACTCTGTTCATCGTCCGCAATCGAGTCGCCAGCTCGATACGTATCCCGTCATCTAACATGAGATCTCATACCTCCACTGCTCGATAAAGCAACGCCGGTGCCTCAGTGCGCATTTATCGCCAGTCGTTTGTATGTCGTTGAGTTTACGACGAAGGCGAACGCGAAGGAGGCTTTCGTATTATGATTTGGCCCCACACTAAGCGAGTGACTCTTACCGGACCCTGCAAAGATTGCAGGGTCGGGTAAAGAACCACGGAATGTAATGTCAGAAGCGTGTGGACGGACTAGTTAGCCGGCGTGACGAGGGATACGACGCCGGCGCTGATCTCTATCAAAGCGGCGACTGGATGTGAGTCGGCGCTGGGAACGGCGCCATCTGAGATGTATCAACTCTCTCCACATGTGAGCAATGACGTCGCCAGGATAGGTCTCGAGGATTCGCCCACACTCCTGAATTGCACTCGCATACCGTTCATTCGCCGTGAGCAGGAAGATCAGGTAATAGGATAACTCACGACTCCTGGGCTGGCGAGCAATGATCCATCGAAGTTTTGTCTCTTCCTCTGCGATACGGGCTTGATAGGCAGGGTTCGACCGGAGGGAGTTGTCGTGCCTCATGTCCATGTCAGGCCCTATCGGCATCGCGAAGCAAAGACCAGGCCTGCTGCCGTTGCACATGCTCCAGGCAGCTTTCGCAGAGGACAAGCTCACTCAACTGGTCGAAGACCAGCCGAGGCTTGGGGCGGCCGCATCGCTCACATCGATTGTCTGGAGGCTCCACCTCTATTCGCTCGGGTTCGCTCATCGGAGCAGTCCCTCCGTGGTCGCCTATTGCTTCGATTCGATTTTATGGCCTGACTCTGGCCTTGTCCAAACAGATGACTCCACCCGTTCGCTCTCTGGCAGCGGTGGGATGCACTGGACGCAGTAGAAGCGCTGAGTATGGCTGTCCCATAGCCCCATGTTCAAAGATTTCTTGCAGATGGGGCAGATTAGGGCAGTCATCGTCAGAAGTCCACGTCCGAGATTCTGAAAGTACCACTACTTCACCGAATACACCGCAACTCGCATGCCCTGTAACTTCGAGAGGACGATGTAGAGGATTTCCAGAGGTTTGAAGAGGGAAGTGCCTCGTGGCTGTCTTGTCTGAATCTTCGCCTCGGACAAGCCTCCTGCAAACTTTGCACGAGCATCTGAGAATCGACGAAGAATAGCTGAACAGAATCACGAAATATCGGTTCGATCAAAAGAAACAACTATCAAGTCAATCCGATGCAAAAGTTGCAGATGGTTTCATGTTTTGCCGCCCAGGTCCTATTTACACAAGCAGCAGGCCGGCGGAGCGAACCTTTTTCCAGGAGGTAGTACCGAGGAAGATCTCAAACTCCTTTATGGTTCCTGGAAATGTGGTTTTCGTTTCCCGGAGCAGAGGGTAGGGACTCGATGGATTGTTTTGAGGTGTGGATTGTCGAATGAGATCGTCAAGCCACTGAGCCTGTTGGTTGGCAAGCGTGACGGCGTGATCCCTGGTGCGCCCCGGTAGAATGAGTCGCGTCCTTCTTCCGACAGGTTCACAGACTGGTTGCCCACCGAGCCAGACAAACCGCCGTTCTGCCTGTGGGTCATCTTCAACAGTTCGGCCCTTGAGGAGACGACGTACCCACGTGGAGGGGACCTGAGGGCTTGGCACGGAATGGTCGAACCACTGGCGGACGTCGAGAGTGAGCCCGCTCCCTTCGAGGTAATTGAGCATCGACCGTCGTAGCCCTTCGCCGAGCCACTCCGGCGTCTTGCCGCGTTGATCCTGGTGTAGGAGATCATTCTCCGCGAAGCCCTGAAACTCAGGCCCAAGGATGCGCAATCCATGGGCAGCCGGCTTGAGCCCGATCGGGCTATGGGCTGTGGCGGTGAAACGATGCCAGAAGGCGGATTGAATCAGGTCTGCCGCGAACAATTGTCGCACCCGTTCAAGCGAATCCACTGTTTCTTGCACCGTCTCAGAGGGACAACCGTACATGAGATAGGCATGAATGAGAATGCCTGCGTCTTTGAAGGCCGCTGCCACGAACACAGTCTGATCGACGGTAATCCCTTTCTTGATCTTCTCCAGCAGACGGTCCGAGGCAGCTTCAAGTCCTGCCGTCACGGCGATGCAACCGGAGGCTGCCAGGAGGCGGCACAGGTCCGGCGAGAATGCCTCTTCAAAGCGGATATTGCCCCACCATGAAATCGTGATGCCTTTTTCCAGTAGCGCCAAGGCGAGCGATTTTAACGCAGCGGGAGGCGCAGCCTCATCGACAAAGTGAAACCCTCGGCAGCCCGTCTCGGCGATCAGTTGTTCGATCTGCTGGATGAGCCGATCGGTCGGCGTCATTTCATAACGGCTGATGTAGTTGAGCCCAACATCGCAAAACGTACACTGCTTCCAATAACAGCCGTGGGCGACCGTGAGTTTGTTCCAATGGCCTTCCGACCAGAGACGAT
>CAZPWD010000006.1:0-4056 GCA_964590025.1 uncultured Nitrospira sp. | reverse complement strand
TAACAGCCGTGGGCGACCGTGAGTTTGTTCCAATGGCCTTCCGACCAGAGACGATGCATCGGGTTCGTGCTGTCCAAGATCGTGAGATAGCGATCCAAGGTCAGGCCGCTATAGGTCGGACAGCCGACCTCGGCCATGCTGAACTCCCGATCGGACGTATAATTCGCAAAGACCACTCGATCCTTGTCCCGATAGAACGTCCGGCAGAGTCGCGTGCGCGGTCTGGTCCCAGCCAGATGTTCGATCAACGAAAGCAGAGGACGCTCCCCGTCGTCGAGGGTGATGTAATCGACATAGTCGAATACGCGAGGGTCTGACAGACGGCGAAGCTCCGTGTTGGCATACCCGCCGCCAAGGGCCATCGTCATGTCGGGTCGTTGGCTCTTGATCGAGTGGGCGATACGAAACGCACCATAGAGGTTCCCTGGAAAGGGAACAGTCAGGCAGACGAGCGAAGGATTGAGGCGCTCGAGATGTTCCCACAAGGATTCGAGCATGAATCGATCCGTCAGCGTCGGAGGGACGGCTACCGCGTCGATGATGGTTTCAAACGATGAGGCTGCTCGGGCGATATGCTCGGCATAGCGGCTCAGGGCAAAATGGGGAGACACGGTTGCCTGGATCAGATCGGCCAAGTCTTCGAGATACAAGGTGGCAAACCGTTTAGCGCGATCCTGCTCCGACAAGCCACGTGCTGACGCAGCGCTTCCTCTCTGGCCGGCAAACCGAGGGCCTTGAGGAAGAAATCCTGGTCGGGCGAGGAGCAAGGCTAAGGAGGGATTGCGTCCTTGGAGAAATTCAATGACCGGGTCGATGGCATTCAGATAGGCCGGCTCGACAGCCAGCATCTGTCTGGCTTCACCTGGCAATTCATTTTCGTGTTTGCGCACCTGCTCAAACACAGCCTGGAGCCCCGATCGACAAAAGAGCCGGAGCACCATTTCGATGCCGAGGTCGGCTTGGGAGGCTTCAATCCCGCGACCACGGAGAAACCCCGTGAGATACGCTGTGGACGGGTAGGGAGTATTCAACTGAGTGAGCGGGGGAATGAGGAGCAAGACAGAGGGGGTCGACATGCGCTCACATACCATACCTCTTTGAACGAATGCCAGGTTCGCGGGTTATGACAATAGTAGTGGGCGACTATTGGAATTCTTGGTGCTTCATGCGTTATTGTATGGCGACGACCTAAGTGATTCCTAGAACATGCCGGCTTCCTACACCCTCTACAGCGACTTCAACTGTCCGTTCTGTTATGCGATGCACGAACGGCTGCACGAGATGAACTTGCTCGCTCGCTGTGAATGGCGAGGTGTGCAGCATGCGTCGCATCTGCCTCGTCCAATGATGCCATGGCAGGGTTCGTTGGGCGCTGAACTGCGCCACGAAGTCACGGTTGTGCAGCGGCTGGCGCCGGGTCTGCCCATTGCGCTCCCTCCTGGTAAGCCCAATACGAGGCCGGCGATCGAACAGGCGGTGGTACTTTTACGGCGTGATCCATCGCATATGTTGACATTTGTGCGTGAGACGTATCGGGCCTTCTGGTGTGAAGGCAGGGACATCTCTGATCCGGGGGTGCTCAGGCAACTGGTCGAGCAGGTAGGAGGTTCAACAGAGAGTATGGGTCCGATCAATGGCGAGGGTCGCCAGGTGGCTCAAGAATGGGAAGCGGCCTGGCATGTCACAGGCCAGGCCGGGGTTCCCCTCATTGTCTCGCCGGAAGGTGATCTCCTCGTCGGCTGCGCACCTCCCGAAGATATCAGGCGGTTTTTCGCCTAACAGGATTAGGCTATATCCAGATTCATCACGTAGTTCTGCAACTCCCGCCGATGTTCTTCTTCCGTGTTCTTGAGGCTCTCGATCTCCTTACGCAGTTTCTCCAGTTCGGTCTCCTGCTGGTCCAACTTCTTGACATAGCGATTATAGAGATCGGAGTTCTGCTGGAGCCGCTGCATGTTCTCCCTGATGCGAGCATGCTCCGCCGTGATCTCGGCGGTGCGTTGGTCTAGGCGCGTCCGCTGGGCGCGCGTGCCGTCCAGCGTACTGCGCAATTGCACCACACGTTGCAGCGCCTCTTTCACTTTTGGGCTGACTTCCTTTGCTTGCTGGTAATGGACGATCTGGTCAACGCCGCTCTCCATTAAGAGGATCGATTCCTGAATAGGCAGCGTTTCTTTGACACGGAGCGTCGCGCTTTTCCCTGGATCGACTGCGACGCTAAAGCGGTACAGGTCGCGCGTCCGTTCTGTCGGCTCCTTCGGTTCGGCAAGTTTCCAGTCTGCACGATAGGGTTGTTCGATCAGTACGATCTTGGCCTTGGGGTCGCGGTTTTTCACGAGATAGGTTCGGTCTTCGACCAAACGGCGTGAGATGAGCATCGTACCCTTCTTCAGCGAGACTGCCGCAAGTTCTTGCGTGCCACCTTCGAGTTTGGGTTCCACTTCGGTCTTGAGATCGAGGGCATAGCTGATCAGCCGGTCTTGTCCCGGAGGAAGATCCTCGATGCGTGCATCGCCCGCATAGGTCCCACTATCGAACAGCGTGATCGGCCCTTGCATGAGGTGCAGTGACGACGTATTCTTGAGCCGATACCCGTTCAAGGGATGTTTCGCGTTGACGCTCTGATTGTAGAGCGATACTTTTTGCCCCTGAAGCGGTTGGCCGATGATGGGCAGCAGCGCGCTCTGGTGCTTGGCGAGGGTGACGGACTGATCGATACGATATTCGAACAGCTCGCCTTTATCTTCGGCCATCGCCATGGGGACCACGCCTTCTTCCAAGCTGCCCATCTCCATTTCGGCGGCGACGGCGGATGCTGCCGGGGCATTGGCCCGACCACCGGCAAAACCTTGGGCCATCTTGCCGAGCAAACGCTCTTTTTTCATGTCGCTACGGGCCGGAGGGGCAGAAGCCATCGACTTGAGTTCATCCATGGCATCGCCGTACGTCTGGGGTTTGAGGTTGGCGTAGAGTTCAGGTTGTACGAGTGGACGTGGGTTGTAGAGCGGTTGATACAGATCCATCGTGAAGGAAATGGGCCGTCCCGAGACAAGCGAGAGTTTCACGTTGCGCCAGTCCTGTTGCGTCTGATTCTCTACAATGGCCCAGCCTTGCAGATAAGGCGCCTTGTCCTCGTCCAAGACGAGTCGATAGGAGGTTTTCCAGACCGGGGTCTCCGTCAGGTAGCCGACCCGGGCCTGGCGGCTGCCAGTGCCATCGAAGGTAATCGAGACCGTCTTCTTCTGGGCATCGTGATTTGCTGCGAGTGCGGCCAGCGCCTGCTGCAGTTCAGTGTTCAAGGCGGGATTAGTGAGTTTGATGCGCTGCACGTTCGCCAGCGAGAGTGAGCGGAACCCGTCTTCTGTCAAGAGCGTGACATATTCCTGTTCCACGATACGGTGCTGCGAGCCCTCGTCGATGGACTCCGTTTTCTTCTCTACGCCCAGCAACGTGCCGACGATGGGATTGGGCGCCGTGACTTCGACCGGCTCTCCCCGGACTTGGGTCAGGATTTGTCCCAGGGTCGGGTTGCCGTTCAGGTTGATACCGAAGCTGCCGAGCGTTTTCGTCACAGGATCGCGAGAACCATACGTGACAGTCGAGACTCTGCCACCGCCGAAATCTTGCACGACCAAACTCTTCAGCATGTCGTTGATCTGGTTCGCATGCAGGCGGAGGTCGAGTTGCGTTCGGTCGTTCACCGTGCCGTCATGTTGAAAATACCCCACGCCGCTGGAATAGAGCACGATCTTGGAGAGGGGAAGCGTGGCCTCCTCCTCAGCCATGACAGGCCAGGGGAGCAGCAGGAATGATACGAGGATCAACCGACTCACGAGGGCGTGACCAGAGCGAATCGACAGTGCGCGCATAGAGGCCTCCATCGTAGAGTGTTGCACCAGGCCGGGATGGCCATGGTGATATGACCTATCCTTGTCATGTCGTCAGCGGGCGCATCCTTTCAGCAACCGGGTGTTGAAAAAGGCCCCCAGCGGCCCCAGCATCCTGCTAAACGGGACAGCCCCATGACCCTGCGCGGTTGTTTTTCTGAGGCGCGAG
>CAZPWD010000005.1:0-27425 GCA_964590025.1 uncultured Nitrospira sp. | reverse complement strand
TCGAAGATCAGGTTCAAGCTCACGTCGTCAATCCGGCCATCTGGCTCGCTAAGGCCGGCTGCCGGCAACAGACAGCCATCGCAGGCATAGGCGAACTGGATATCCTCGATCCCGTTGACGATCGGCAAGCAGGGGCTCGCCGCGACATTACAGTTCGGCAGAGTACGCCCAAAACCATCATTGACCACGGCATTCGCTATCCCGCGGACCAGGCAGGGAGCATTGCCGCCACAGATACCAAAGAGGTCTGCGCCAGGAGTACCACCGGCAAGCTGAGGAATGACTTGATAGGTGATGCACTGAAGGATAAATATTTGGGTCCCCGTGGGAATCTGCGTTGGTCCAGGATAGGGAACCGTCAATAGGATTGGAGCAGCCGCGCCCTGCACCTGAGCAGCGACGACACCGCCGAGCGAAATAAAGGAGTTGGCACCGAACCCCGCTGCGGTCATAGCGGGAAGGATGGCTGCGTTGATCGGCACATTTGCAAAGCCCCCTCCGCCTACACCAAGTGGAGCGGTGGTCTGCCACGCCGGAGTAGCCGGCGCGCCATAAAACGTGAGGGGCACCACGAGCGAGATTTGATCCGGTCCAGTATCAGCGGCTCCGACGGTCGGATTGTTATCCCCCGGAAGAATCGGCACTGGAAGCCCGCCGATTCCACAGGCCCCAACCGGGGGCGGGTTCCTTGATGGATCAATTTGAGGCCCAAAGCCCGCCATCTTGATGTCGTGGGTGATCAACTCCATGGCCATACGCGCGTTCTGTTGGGCATCGGAAATTTGCTCATTGGCCCGCACGGCTTTGCCGGTCATCGTCAGCGCAGACATGCCGGCTAACACGATCACTGAGGTTACCGCGGTCGCCACCATGATCTCGACCAGCGTGAATCCCTGCTCATCCGGTTTGTCCTGCGATTTCATATCGTGCGTCCGCCCCTTTCCCTGTCGGCTTCTCACTCTGGTGCGATCATCGTGGCTAACATGGCGTGTTTGGTCCCTGGTACCCAGGCCGCCGACCCCCCGGCAATGGTGTTTCGACTCGATCCGACCCAAGTGACGTCCACGGCAATGGCGTTTTGATTGAGTGTCACCGGCCCCACAACCGCCACTGTAACCGTCGCGGTGACCCCTACCAATCCCGACGCAAACAGGCGGGCTTGCCACTGCAGACAATCTCCTCGCGCCACCGGCTGAGTCAGCGCATTCTGGGTGCAGAGCGCGGGATTCGCTGAGGTTAAATTGATTCCGCCATAGCCATTCACGAGGTTCCGTCGGTTGAATTGCATCCGTTCGACGAGCTCCGCCGCAAGGTTCGTGGCCACCGTCATTTCAGTGCTGTCGCTGTTGCGCGTGAAGGACAATGTCGTCATCCCTGCTAAACCGAGCAGACCAACGGCAAGAATGGCCGACGACAGCATGGCCTCGATGAGCGTGAACCCCTGCTCTTGTCGAATCCGGCTAGTCATCATGTTGTTATCGTGCATGTTGTCGCTCATCGCAGGACACCTCATAACCTCACAAGCCTGCTGGTTCCGCTCGGCGCAACGTTAATCATATATTGTGTAGTTGGAGTCCCTCCGAGAGTCCCTCCGACCGTGATCGTCTGTACTCCTGTACCCGGCACACTGGCCCTCATCCCAAATGAATTAAACTGGACGACCCCACCGCCTGGGATTCCACCGTTGTTGAAGATTAATGGCGCCATCTGTGCTGCCTCAATCCTGTTCAGGCCTTGAAGAGCCGGAGCACCGGCGAGATTGGTGGTGGTCATCTGGACCCCCCCATTCACAAGCACGATTTGGACGGACAGAGTCTGATTCGTCGTCATCGCTCTTGTACGAACAAGCACGAGATGGCGGGTGATCTCGGAGGCCGTGCCCCTCGCTTGATAGTCCATGTACATCCGAGTGAAATTCGGGATAGCGATCGTGGCCGCAATCCCAATAATCGCCACGGCGATTACGATCTCGAGCAGCGTAAACCCTGCCTGCCGCGACAGGGTCCCATCGCGTCTTGTCTTATTAGATACACCCATAGCTGGCCGCCAATTGAGCAATTGGCATGCCGACAATTTCGCTCGGCCTAGGAGCTTCAACTCGTTGATTTTAAATATATTCCACGACTTATTGGAGGGGCAGAATTAGGCAGATTTTAGGAGTAGATCGACAATTTGTGTCACAGCGGGCGCACATTTTGTGCCGTCCGATCATGGAATAGATCAGCCGCAAAGTGATGGAACGAGCGTTGGAAGCAGTCCAGAGGGCTCGGTACGAGGACCTTTGTCTAGGAGCCTGTCCGACATTGACCGTTCTACTGCGGCGAACGATCTGCGACCATCTGCGTCGTGCTCGGTCCGAAACAATCCTCAATGTATTCCAGCGAATACACCTCCGGTTTTTCCTGGCCTGCGGCCTCGCATCTGGCCGCACCTCCTTCGCCTCGTCACGAAGGCAATGTCGGACAGGCTCCTAGGGTGCAGGTTAAACTTGTGGCCATTGCGAGGCGCACATTAGAGCGCGGACTAGATCTGGTCATGAGGGCGTCGATTGCGATCTATGCTGTGAAAATTTGGACCGTCCGGTTTTGGTTACATGTTGAAATCTCCCCTCACTTCATCGCAACGACCCTGATCTGCTGATAGGTGGTCTCTCCGCGCAGGACTTTTTGTATCCCGTCTTGTACCAGGGTCGACATCCCTTCTTTCAATGCCAGACTGAGCATGTCGGCGGTCCTGGCTCTGGATTGGATGAGCCGCTTCATCTCTTCCGATCCTCTTAACAGTTCGTGCAAGGGAATCCGACCCTTGAAGCCGGTTCGGTTGCAGACCTCGCAGCCTCGCCCACGGTACAGACTCCAAGCGGCGCGATACTCGATGCCGAGTGTGGGCCAGTCCTGCGCGCCATACCCCTGCACCAGTTCGTCGTATTCCTGTTGCGTCGGGTGATAGGCCTCCTTGCACTGGATGCAGATCCGTTTGCACAGACGCTGGGCGAGCACTCCCAATATGGCGTCGGCAAAGTTGAAGGCGTCGCAGCCGAGATCCAACAAACGGATCACCGTTTCAACCGCACTGTTCGTATGGAGGGTACTGAGCACCAAGTGGCCGGTGAGCGAGGCCTCAATGGCGATGTCGGCCGTTTCTTTGTCCCGCATCTCACCGATCATGATGACGTCAGGGTCGGCACGCAGAAACGCCCGCATCGCAGCCGCGAAGGTGAGACCGATCTTCGAATGGACCTGGACTTGGCGGAGACCGTTCTGGGTTATTTCAATGGGGTCTTCGGCCGTCCAAATCTTTCGTTCGTCGGTATTGACGTACTTGAGAATCGCGTGCAAGGTTGTCGTCTTGCCGGACCCAGTCGGTCCGACACAGAGGATGATTCCGTGCGCTTTCTCTGCGATGGCTTGAATGACCTGCAAAGTGGCGGGGGTGAATTCCATCGCGTCGAGCGGCATCGGTTGCTTGGCCGTAAGGAGACGCAGCACGACATCTTCATCCTGTCCTGAGGTGGGCAGGGTCGCGACGCGTATTTCGACCTCTCGATCCTTCGCCACCCGGTACCGGATCTTGCCGTCTTGGGGTTTGCGTCGTTCGGCGATGTCAAGGTTGGCCATAACCTTGATGCGTGACACGACAGCACGCCGATAGGCCGCGGGAATCCCCATGTAGGTGAAGCAGGTACCGTCGATGCGCAGGCGCACAGCCATGTCTTTACGATCCGCGTATGGTTCGATGTGGATGTCCGACGCGCCGAGGCGGTCGGCTTCGGCGATCACTTGATTGGTCAGCCGCACAATGGCTGAGTCGTTCTCGTCGATCCCACCGAATACGGGGTCGATGGAAGACTTAAGATGGATTTCATTGATCAACTCACCGAGAATGGCGCCGATGGACCCGCTGCTTCCCTGGCCCCTGGCCAGATTGAGAAATTGCTCGATGTCCCGACGCAGACCTACGGCATAGCGAATGGTCATTCCAGGAAATGTGCGCCGCACGTCCCAGCCCTTGTCGAGATCGTGTGGATCGCTCGTGAGCACATCGATCCGTGAGCCTCGACGCACGATCGGCAGCCAGAGGTTCTTCTTGAGATAGTTGAGGTTGAGCGTTTTCAGCAGGTCGGCATCGATGACTGTTCGTTCGTCATACGGCAGGTAGGGACATTGATAAAAATCGCTCAGGGCAGACCCTAAGGCGTCCTTCGGAACACGATAGCGGTCGAGGAGCACCGTTTCGAGATCGAAGCTGCCATCCTTTGAATCGTCTACCGCCGCTAACACATCAGCCTGGCTGATAACCCCGCGATAGACCAGCGCATCCAGCACGTTCCGCTCGATCGTGCGAGACGATTTCGCCCCACGGTTCCCCTTCTTGGAAGAGCCATCACTCCCCTCCGTCTTGCTTCCCCTTCCTCCACTCAGGATGTCGGTCTCGACGGTCATACAATGCTTCGCCCCAATTCCCAGCATCCCGTTAGTACTTCGCCAGCCAGGTTCCCGGCGCCCGATACACCACCGGAAGCCCCCGAAAGAGTCCCTGCGCCAAATCGGCGTTGTACCAGACCTCGATAACGGTACCGGTTCCGATCGACGTCACGCTCTGTCCTGCCATCATCGCCCCGTACAGGCGAGCGGATCGTTCAATCCTGATCGTACCCGCCGCAGACAGCAGGCCGTTGACGTGAATGCCGGACAATTGCACCGGCACCCTTGTCCCTAGCGACTGTGTCCCCGGCGGAGATGGACTAAGGACCGGAACAGATTTCCCTACTGCGCGAGGCCTGAGCACCATATGACCTTGCACGACCAGAAGCCCTTCAAAATAGTCCGTATTCAGCACCAGCGTTCCCATATTATCGACACGCGGCGGCTGCCCATCGACTGTGTCGATGAAGACCAATCCACGATGGTCTCCGATGGCTTGAGATTCCAGGGCGTCTGCAGGCGTGATTCCCTGATCCGAGTCCGAGGCCCCCTGCGGATGGAGCTGCCCCAGACGATCGAGTCGATAATAGGTCCCCCAGCGCAGCGCGATCTTCTTGAGCGAGTCGTAGTCCCACCGATCGAGCCTTACCCCAGGCGTCGGATCTTGGCGCAGGTGCACGTTTTCAGGAAGCGGAGGATTCGCACCTTGACCAGGTGGAGGAGAGATGACCGAGACGGTCCCTCCAATCCAATATTCCGTCCAGCGATCCTGCGCATACAGCATCTGGTCATACGGCTGACCGGTAACTGGGGCTGCAGTGCTCTTGAGGACAAGGTCCTCGACTCGCTGCACCGCGAGATCGCCCAATACCCGTTGATCGCCCCAATGGACCCTGACGGGAGATTCACCGCCTGGCTGCATGGCGCCGAGAGTCTGTCCAACTTGTACCGCCGCGCGAACCGCGGGAATCGTCACAGACCCGAGCTGAAGCTGAACCGTTCGTGTAACCGGCCGGTGATCGACCGTCGTAGCCGTTACCTCAACCGTGCTCAGCAAACCTGGCTGCAGAGGACCATACACTTTCAATTTAAGAATCCGACCAAGTCCTCCCAGAGCATTGTAGAAGCCGTTGGGCGAATTATTTAGCGTCTGATTGTCCGCCTGATTCGCCGCATCAAGGAGGATGTCGGGATGGTCAGCGGTCCCGATAAACTGCGAACGCCCGGCTACGTCGAAGAACGCCGGCCCGCTCGCAAGATCCCCTTGACGCTTGTCGAGCAGTCCAGCGACCACGATCGGTGCCGTACTCGGATCGTGAAACCAACTCATCACAACATCCGCCGCACCGTCGGCCAACTGTTGCGCGACATTGTCCTCTTTCATGGCGCTGACGCCCGGTCCATCGTGACCTGCCAGATACAGAGACGTCATGCCGGCGATTCCAAGCAGAAAAATCAGCATGAGCGCCGCGAGAAGCACGTGACCCTTGTCGCACAGATTCATGAATTCTGATTCGTGCCGTTTTTTCATCCCCATATTCTCACCCCTTGCTTATTGGAGGCGCCGCCGTTATGTCCTGAGGCTAATTTCTCGAACCTCGCGGATTCCTTGATCGGACATCATCACCTCAACGACAACCAGTTTGACGAGCGTGGGTTGTGTCACAGCCTGCCCGTTTTCATCCCAGTAGGAAAACCGAACCTCCCTGATATCTCTGACCAGGACACTCGCGCCGCCATCGACCTGTCGCAGCAACCTCAGAACACCCTGGTCATCGCGACGGCTATAGTAGCGAACACGATTCATGAGGGAGACAGAGGCTCCGGATGGAATCGCCCCTGTCAGCGGCTGCGTCACCGTAAGCAGGCTCCGTTGTCCATCCCGAGCCAGGGCAAGCGTCTCGCAGCGCTCGGCCCAACAGGCCACAATGGTTTTCCGATCATCCCACCCTTGCCCGTCTTCGACCGACAGAGCCGTTTGGCCAATCGCCGCCGCTGCCGTGACCACTGTCGAAAGGCCTTGCAGATTCGCCGAAAACTCCACTGAGTCCGAAGCCGCTGTGGTGAGAGAGCCGGACCCTGCGAGCCGCAATTCCTGCTCAAGTACTTCTAACCCAAGGCGAAGATCTTGCTGTTGCGCGACCTCACGTTGTTGCCTCATAAACTGTTGCTGGAAATAGGACAGGGCCTGAAGCGTGGCGCCCAAGACGACCAGCCCAGCCGCCATGGTAAGCATCATCTCGGTCAAGCTGGTCCCTGTCTCCGTCCTTATTCTATGGTGCCTACCTCTTGTATGGCGTCCTGTCCCCATCCTGTTTACTCCGAGTGACGACACGTTACTGGCCCCCAACGAACACTGGATTAGCCCGCAGGGTGCCGACTCGTACTTCACGCTGGCCCTCGCCGGCTGCGTAGACTGCGCGAGCCGTAATCAGGACATGCCCTGAGGCCGACAGCGAACCCGAACGGCTCGGCGTCACCGTCCAGATCAGATGGACGCCATCCTGGTCCCAACTACCGGAGTACACCCCATCACCGGCTAGCACATCGCCGCCTGCTCCATCGTCACGCATGACAAGGTCTGGGACACCATCGTGATTCAGATCATCCAGCAAGAGACGATCCCATCGTACAGATCGTTTCGCTTCGATCCGCGATTCCGCCATTGCCAGGGCACGCGTCGTTAATGTCCCAGTTCGAAGACTCCATCCTGCTGCCTGAAATGCCCCCATCGCACCGGCCAACCCGATCAACGTCAGAGCCATAGCCACAAGCACTTCGGCAAAACTGGCTCCGCCCTCTGCGTGAAATAATCGATCCCGTGTCATGAGACGGACACTCTTCCGGTGATGCTCACAGTGAATGTGGTTTCCCGGCCCTGACTGTCGCGCACGCGAATGGTTGTAGGGGTCACCGACCGACCGCTGGGATGAAACAGAAGTTCAGGGCCGGCGGTTGGCTCCTCCACGACCACACCCTTGTCCGCATACTGATAGACGTGCAGGATGCCTTCGGCATCCGCGCGTCGAAGCGTGATCGTATGGCCCTCTCGGTCGAATATGACCCGAAGGCGCTCTCGCCTTGCCATCGCCAGTTGTCTGGCAAGCCGGAGCTCCGAAGCGATCTCTACGGTAGCGCTGCGCGCCTGGACCCTTGCGGCCCATGTCTGATAACTCGGCCCAGCCAATGCAGCCATGATGCCCATGATCGCCAGTACGATGAGGAGCTCTGTCAGACTCCAGCCTTGTTCCTGTAACTGTGATTCTCTCGGCATGCCCCCCCCTCTAGCAGCGGAGTTCCCCTTACAGGGATGAACGTGCTCTCCAAGACCCGTGCCCACGCTGGTCCACACCCAGCTGACTGAATGCTTTGTGAGGAGCGCGAACGGAATACTTCGCAAGTTCGTGCGGTTTCGCGTTGTCACGAGGAAACAAGGAAGCGGAGCCGGCCTGTGCATTGGCCAAGAAAGAGGAGGGATAACCAGAGAAACGCCTCACTATTAGATACAGGGATTCGCCCGAAGAGATACAGGGAAAGTCTTAGAAGGCAGGGCCAAGAAGACCTTGATACCAATCGAGGAGCGGCTGGGCAAAAAACAGGGAAAGGAGGGCTCCCAACACAAGGAAGGGGCCAAAGGGAATATACTCATCACGCTTGATGATGCGCAGGGCGATCAAGCTGATGCCGATGATAGAACCAGTGAGCGAGCCGATCATGATGGTGAGGAGCGCTGGCTTCCAGCCAAGAAACGCACCGATCATCGCCAGCAACTTGATATCGCCACCTCCCATTCCCTCCTTGCCGAAGAGATAGGGGCTCAGCCAGGCCAGGAGCCAGAGGATGCCGCCTCCCACGGTGAGTCCGAGCACAGAATTGATCACACCCACCGGCAAAACGGTCACGGCACCCAGAAGTCCGACCACCATTCCCGGTATGGTAATGACATTGGGGATCATCTTATGGGTGAGATCCGTTCCCGTCACCACGACCAACGCCGAAAACAGCAGGGCATAGAGGGCGGCTGTCCAGCTGGGACCGAAGTACCATAAGATTGTGAGATAGCCGAGGCTATTGGTGGCTTCGACGAGGGGATAACGTATCGAAATCGGCGTGCGGCAAGCCCGGCAGCGGCCACCAAGCCACAGGTAGCTCAGCAGAGGAATATTGTCGTAGAACTTGATCGGGTGAGCGCATGAGGGGCAATGGGAACCGGGCCAGACGATCGATTCGCCTCGGGGCAGTCTGAAGATGCAGACGTTGAGAAAACTGCCGGTCAGCGCGCCCAGGGTCCCGACCACAAGATAGAGAGACCATTCATGCATAATCGACTCAGGAACAGACTCCGGCTCGGAACATCCGAGGCACTTCGCATGCCAAATTAAATAAATTAGGTAGCTTCACTGGAGCCAACTTCCTATAGTTTACTTATGGAAAGAGAGTTCTTATAATCCACTGCCTACTGGGCGAGGGTTTGCTCTTGCACGTTTCTCCGTCAAGGTGAATTATACCGTACTATTTTAGTCGTTAAAGGAGAACAAGATAATGGCACGCACCGCAAAGACGAAAACCAAACCTTCCCTGGCCAATCTGACCCCGCCACCCCGCAAGAAGCGACCTGAATCGCTCACCAGTCGGGAGCAGGAGATCCTTGAACTGATATGGGCCGGGTTCAAGAACAAGGAAATCGGTCAACGACTCAAGATCAGTGTCAAGACCGTCGAGGCGCATCGGGCCAATATGATGAAAAAGATGCGCGTGTCGAACACCGCTCAGCTGCTCAAGACCGCGATCCAAGACGGGACGATCAAGATCCGGTAGGCTTCGCCGCCGGCACGACGTCCCTGCGACGCTGGCGGACCACCTCGAACAGCGTGACGGCTGCTGCAGCTGAAACATTCAGCGACTGTACGCGGCCCTGCATCGGAATCCTGATGCGGTCGTCGCACTCCCCCAACACACCTGGACGAATGCCTTCCCCTTCTCCTCCAAGCACCAGCGCGATCGACCCAGTCATGTCGATGTCGGTATGGAGTTTTGCCGCCTGAGGATCAACGCCGTAGACCCACAGGCCGGCCTCTTTGAGGTCCTGAATCAGACGAATCAGATTGCCCACGCGCCCGACGGCGATGTGATCGAGCGCCCCGGCTGACACCTTCGCCACCACCGATGTCAAGCCGACTGCACGGCGTTCCGGGATGAACACCCCATGGACACCCGCCGCTTCTGCCGTCCGCAAAACCGCTCCCAGGTTGTGCGGATCTTCGACCCCGTCAAGGAGCACAAGAAAGGGCCGCTCGCCTCGTGTCTTCGCCCGCTCGAGAATCTGCTCCGTCGTGTCGTAGGCTTTCGCGGCGATAAATGCGATCACGCCCTGGTGGTTTCCGCCCGGCACCAATCGATCGAAGGCGGGCGGAGGTTCGATGTGAACGGGAACTCGCTGCGCCTTGGCCAGCTGCGCGAGATCGGCAAATTGCCGATCGGTCCGCAGCATGAGCAGCCGTTGCAGCGGACGAGCGCCGGCGCGCAAGGCTTCGCGCACGGCGTGCAGGCCATAGATCAGTTCCGGCTGACTATCGCTTCCACCGGCTGGTGCCATCGGGCTTATCCTCGATGACGATGCCGTGGGACGCGAGGAACTGACGAATCTCGTCGGCCTTCTTGAAGTCTTTCTGTTTTCTGGCTTCATTACGTTCATCTACCATCCGCTGAATTCCTTCGTCCTCATCCTTCAGCGGCAACGGTGGCGCATACTCTTGAGTCCTGTATACGGGGTGATCCTTCCTCCCAATCCTTGTCATTTCACCTTCGGTAACACTTATTACATCTGCGACATCAACGAGCACCCTAGCTGGGTTGAACCGCCAATTGTCTAGCTCAAATAAGCCCAGAACCTTACCAAGTGATCTAAACTGCTCTCTTGCAAGTTTTCTCGATTCAGTAGAGAGGCCCTGCTCAAGTGATTTGTTAACCTCGCTCCTCAGTATCTGTAATGCCGCGATTGCCATTGGCGTGTTCATGTCATCGTCCATCGCCTCACCAAATGCAACTCGGCATCGTTCGACCGACTCCTTCAGCCCCTTGTCGGCTGCGGTTCTGCTCTCCGCTTCATTGAGTCGTTTGAACAAGTCGTAGAATCCATCCAGCGCATACTTCGCTTCTTTCAAGCTTTGATCGGAAAAATCCAGCGGCCCTCGGTAATGAGTCGAAAGAAGAAAGTATCGAAGCATCTCACCAATAACTTCTTCTTCAGGCCATTGCGACTTCTCTTTCTCAAAGATTTCCCGGATCGTGAAAAAGTTCCCCAGGGACTTGGACATCTTCTCCTGGTTAATCTGCACGAAACCGTTGTGGACCCAGTAACGCGCGAACTCTTTGCCGGTGGCGCCGCAGGACTGGGCGATTTCATTCTCGTGATGGGGGAAGATCAGGTCCATCCCCCCGCCATGAATGTCGAATGTTTCTCCTAAATGGCGCATCGACATGGCAGAACATTCGATGTGCCAACCGGGACGCCCGGCCCCCCAGGGGCTCTCCCATGACGGCTCGCCCGGCTTGCTGCTCTTCCAAAGAGCAAAATCCATCGGATGGCGCTTTCGTTCATCCACCTCCACACGTGCGCCTGCCTGCAAATCCTCAAGCTTGCGTTTCGAGAGGCGGCCATAGTCCTGGTATTTCTCGACTTGGAAATAGACATCGCCGGTCACTTCATAGGCGAGGCCTTTCTGAATCAGTGTATTGACCAGCTCAATGATCTCGGGCATATGTTCGGTCGCTTTCGGCTCGTGCGTGGCCCGTCGAATCCCGAGCCGCCCCATATCCTGATAATAGCCCTCGATGTACTCGGCGGTGATTGCGTCGCACGATACGCCTCGTTCATTCGCCCGTTTGATAATCTTGTCATCCACGTCGGTGAAGTTCTTGACGAATTCAACCTTGTAGTCGCTGAATTCCAGATAGCGCCGGATTACATCGAACACGAGCGCGCTGCGGGCATGGCCGATATGGCAGTAGTCGTAGACCGTCACGCCGCAGACGTACATCCGCACGGTTTTCGGCTGGAGCGAGTGGAACGGCTCCTTTTTCCCTGTGAGCGTGTTGTAGATCGAGAGCATGGGTTGGTTACAACTCCGGAGTGATGCGGCGCTTCGGCCAATGGGACCAGAAAAAATAGCCCAGGGCGAGCGCCAAGCTCAAGCCGATTACGATGTCGAACTGATGGAAATAGTCTCTCAGATGTTCCCACTGCTCTCCCATTTTCACGCCGATATAGGCCAGAAGATAACACCAGGGCAGAGCTCCGAGAAAGGTGAGGAGGACGAACCGATAAATGTTCATGCCGGCGATGCCGGCCGGCAACGAGATGAAGGTCCGGACAACCGGAAGCATCCGGCCGAAAAATACGGCTGCCTCGCCATACTTGGCGAACCATTGATCCGCCATCTCGATGTCTTTTCGCGACACCAACATATAAGGCCCGTACCGCTCGACGAAGGGCCGACCGCCCCACACACCGGTGTAGTAGGCCACAATCGACCCCGCGACGTTCCCAACGGCGCCGGCCAATGTCACACCGAGCATCGTGAACTGTCCCGTCGTCACAAGATACCCGGAAAATGGCATGATGATTTCGCTGGGCAACGGAATGCAGGCGCTCTCAATGGCCATGGTGAGGAATATGCCGGTGTAGCCAAACGTCGAGATCATCGACACGACAAACCGGCTGATCTCTGTAATGATCGCTTCGATCAGATTCCCCACAGCACCCTAGCTCCTCTGCTTGCCCTTCAACTTCGACGATGCGGCCACCCGACGCACACCCTGTCGACTCACCGTTTCCCACTTACGGAATCGATCCAACACCCCATGATGAGTCGTATCGAGGTGGATGGGGGTGAGCGAAACCGCCCCTTGCTCAAGCGCTTCATGATCGGCATCCTTGCTTCGGCTCCACGATACACGGGTCCCGGCAATCCAATAGTAGGTCTGGCCATGCGGATCGACCTTTTCAATGATCGGATTATCGAAGCGCCTTCGACTGAGACAGGTGACTCGGACTCCGGTGATCGACCCGAACGGTCGATTCGGAATGTTGAGATTCACGAGTGTTTCGTCCGGCAAACCCTCTTTCAGGATCAAACGAGCGATGCGAACGGCATACCGAGCCCCGGCGTCGAAATAAAAATGTTCCTGCCCCTCCTGTGACACAGCCATCGAGGGGACACCGAGGATTGTCCCTTCCATCGCTGCCGAAACCGTCCCGGAATACAACACGTCGTCGCCAAGGTTCACGCCTTTATTGATCCCTGACACGAGGAGATCGGGTGGTGCTGACATGACCTTCAGCACTGCCAGATTCACACAATCGACAGGCGTTCCGTTGACAGCGTAGATCCGTGTACCAAGCTGATGCACTCGCAACGGTTTATGGAGCGTCACGGAATGCGCCACCGCAGTCCGCTCACGATCCGGCGCGACCACCCACACCTCGCCCACTCTCGACAAGGCCTTGGCGAGCGCCGTCAAACCAGGCGCGTGAATCCCATCATCGTTGGTGACCAAAATGCGCATGGGTCCATCAGGAACAAAAAAAGCTGCCGGCGGCAGCTTCTTCGGTCGGTCTTGGCTCAGGCGGTGATCCAGGAGATCTGTCCGACGTCTCCCGTCACGCCCGATCCCTTGCCCTTCACGATATTTGGTCGGGGCGAGCCGATTTGAACGGCCGACCACTCGCACCCCAAGCGAGTACGCTACCGGGCTGCGCCACGCCCCGACACGCTCTATTCAATTCCACCGTCTCCCGCATTGTCCCCTGGCGGCGGCTGGAATGCAACCGGCTCGGACGCGACGAGGTGGAACCTTCGTCAGTCAGAATGCGACTCCAAAACTTTGAGAATCGCCTGGAGATTCCCTCGGAGTTTTTGCGCAAGTTCTTTGGGGCGCACCCGTTGACTTGCCACCCGGCCTCGCCTGGCCCAATATCGTTTGACTCCTGCAAGTGTATGCCCTTCTTCATAGAGCATCCGCTTGATTTCCAATACCGTTTCGACTTCTCGCCTGACATAGAGTCGCTGATTCCCACGACTTTTCTTCGGCTTGAGAAACGGGAATTCGGACTCCCAGAATCGCAATACGTAAGCCGGTAGCTTGGCAATCTGGCTGACTTCGCCGATTTTATAAAAGACCTTGCTGCCCAGCCTGGGCTCGTTCCCCATGACCGGTCCTCGTGGTGGGATGAGTTAAGGTGATTGAACGCGGCTATGAATTGACGTATTTCTTAAACACTTGACTGGGACGAAACGTCACCACGCGACGAGGTGTGATTCCTATCTCTTCGCCGGTCCGAGGATTCCGGCCCTTCCGTGCCCCTTTGCTGCGTACCACAAAGTTTCCGAATCCGGCAATCTTGACCGACTCACCCTTATGCAGCACCGCTTTCAACATATTCAGCACGAGTTCGACGATATCTGCGGCTTCATTTTTCGAAATACCGACCTGCTTGTAGATTTCGTTCGCGATATCTGCCTTTCTCATGCTTTCCCCTCCGACACCCGCACAAACTTCTCGAATGATCGCCAGTGTACTTACTACGAATGATTAGCAGTTTCGCTATAATTTACGTGAGGTTATAAGACCTGTCAAGAAGAAAGATCCCGGATCGGATGTCCCACTCATTCGTCTTTGACAAGTAACTTGTATTCGATGCTGTCCGCCAACGCTTGCCAGCTCGCTTCCATGATGTTCTCAGACACGCCGACGGTGCCCCATTTATCCTTATGATCGCCTGATTCGATCAACACCCGGACCTTGGACTCCGTCCCACGATTGGCCGACAGCACTCGCACTTTGTAGTCGAGCAGTTTGACTTCTCGTAGCTGGGGATAGAACTTTTCCAACGCTTTCCGCAACGCATGGTCGAGCGCATTGACCGGACCGGCTCCGACTGCTGCTGCATGTTCCACCACTTCGCCGACCTTCACCATCACTATGGCCTCCGACGACGAGACGCCATGGTCTTGTCTTTTCTCGACAATCACCCGAAAGCCCAGGAGTTGGAAGGATGGCCTGTGCGTCCCCATCGCTTTCCGCATGAGCAATTCGAAGGAGCCTTCCGCCGCCTCAAACTGGTAGCCCTCACTTTCACGCTCCTTCAAGGTATCGATCAATTCCTGCAACTTGGCGTGGCCCTTATCCAATTTGATTCCGTACGCCTCGATCTTCTCCAGCAACCCACTCCGACCTGCCGCGTCCGATACCAGCACACGCTGGCGGTTACCAACCAACCCCGGGATCACATGTTCATAGGTCGCGGGATTCTTGAGCACCGCATGAATATGGACCCCACCCTTGTGGGCAAACGCTGAATCTCCTACATAAGGCTGGTGCTTATTGGGCATGAGGTTCGCGACTTCGGTCACGAATCCCGAGACCCGCTTGAGATGGCTCAAACGGTCACTCAACACCGGACGTTTCATCTTCAGTTCAAGATTGGGAATAATCGAACAGAGATTGGCATTGCCACACCGCTCGCCGATCCCGTTAATCGTCCCCTGCACTTGCACCACGCCGGTTTCGATCGCCACCAGCGAATTCGCGACGGCCATTTCGCAATCGTTGTGGGCGTGAATCCCCAAGGGCACCGCACACTCACGCCGAACAACCTGGCAGATCTCTTTGATTTCCCAGGGCATCGACCCACCGTTGGTGTCGCAGAGAATCACCCGTTCGGCCCCGACCGCGACGGCTTGACGAATGGTCTCCAGCGCGTAGTCCGGATTGGTCTTGTATCCGTCAAAGAAATGCTCCGCATCGTAGAACACCCTCCGACCTTTCGAGCGGAGATAGGCCACGGAATCGCTGATGAGTTCGAGATTCTTCACAAGGGAAATTCCGAGTGCATCGGTGACGTGCAGCGACCAGGTTTTTCCGAAGAGCGTGATGATCTTGGTCTCTGCGTCCAGCAACGCTCGGATATTCGGATCCTTCTGTACCGCATTGCTCGATTTTCTAGTCGACCCGAACGCCACCACCGTCGCCGTCTGCAACGGAACGGTCTTGATCATCCGAAAGAACTCGATGTCTTTGGGATTCGCCCCGGGCCATCCGCCTTCAATGAACTGCACGCCCAGCCCATCCAACTGTTGGGCGATCCGAACCTTGTCTTCGGCCGAAAAGGTCACATCCTCGGCCTGAGCCCCGTCCCGTAAGGTCGTATCATAGATTTCTAACACCGCCGACCGGGCGGCAGACGGAGGTACGCCGGACGACGTAGCGCTGAGCGGCTTGCTTTGTGAGGATCGTGGTGGTGAAGATTTTCGAGCCATAAAATAAACGATACCAGGAGCAGGACAACCATGTCGAGACTCACATCGCCGAAATCCGCTACTTCATGTGTCGGTCCTCTGCCGGCAACTGATCCAACCCGAACGCGGTATGGAGCGAACGCATCGCGAGCTCGGCATACTTTTCATCGATGACACAGGAGATCTTGATCTCCGACGTGCTGATCATGAGAATATTCACGCCTTCCTGCGATAAGACTTCAAACATCTTGGCAGCGACTCCTGAATGGGAACGCATCCCGACGCCGACCAGCGAGACCTTTGCGATCGCCTCGGTTACGGCAACCGATTTGGCGGCGATACGTTTCGCCACGTCCTGTATCAGCGGAAGGGCCTTCTTGATGTCCGCCCGTGGAATCGTGAAGGAAATATCCGTCATGCCCGACTGACTCATGTTCTGGATGATCATGTCGACATTGATGTTGGCCTTGGCCACCGGCCCGAAGAGTTTAGATGCAATACCTGGTTTATCCGGCACGCCCACAATCGTGATTTTGGCCTGATTCCGATCGCCAGTGACTCCCGACACCGCAACCGCTTCCATATCCTTATCTTCACGCGTCACAAGCGTCCCCTTTCCTTCTTTGAAGCTGGACTTCACCTCCACCGGCACGTTGAACTTCGCGGCAAATTCGACGGAGCGGCTCTGCAACACTTTGGCACCCAGACTGGCCATTTCCAGCATTTCCTCATAGGAAATCTTGTCGATTCGTCGAGCCACCGGCACAATGTTGGGGTCGGAGGTGTAGACGCCATCGACGTCGGTAAAGATGATACACCGATCAGCCTTCAGCGCCGCCGCCAGCGCAACCGCTGTCAGATCAGAGCCGCCACGCCCCAACGTCGTGACATCCGACTGCTCGTTGATCCCTTGAAAGCCGGCAACCACTGGAATGACCCCTTTGCGCAGGGCCTCGCGGATTCGATCGGCAATCACCCGGGTGATACGCGCTTTCGTATGGGCATTGTCGGTCATGATCCCGACTTGGCGTCCCGTAAAAGATTGAGCATCGAGACCCCGGGCCCGCAAGGCCATCGCCAACAAGGCGATGGTCACCCGCTCTCCGGTCGACAGCAGCATATCGAGTTCGCGATCATCCGGCAGCGGCGTGACTTCATGCGCCAATCGATGCAACCGATCCGTTTCTCCGCTCATCGCGGACAGGACAACCACGACGCGATGGCCATCCTTGTGAGCCTTCTCAACGCGGTCGGCCACGCAGTGGATCCGCTCGATCGTGCCTACGGACGTCCCCCCATATTTCTGGACAATCAGCGCCACGTCTTTCAGGATCCTTTTGCGAAAAGTCGCACGACGAACTTCGTCGCATCACGAGAAGGCACGGTCGAGGCTTGAGCATCAGCCTCGGTAAATCTCCGTCTGGTCCCGGCAGCGGGGGCTGCCGCACTGTCACGATAGGCGAAGAACCCAGGACCTTCCGCCGCCTGGCCATGATGCACGTTGCCCGAATCGCAGAAGGCCACGATGCGATGGGGGCCCAATTTGGCCAGTCCTTCGAGCAGCGGCCCTACCAGCTCACGATCGACCGCTTCGATACCCTTCACCTTGGCCGCGACATCCGACCCGTAGACGACCTCGTCCGGTAACTCCACGTGCACGTATGCAAAATCATTTTTCTTCAGTTCCTCCAGGGCGACCGCTGCTTGAGTACGAAGATCCGCACCGGCCAATCTCGCGCCGTCCACGGCTTCGAGCCCGGCCATGATGCCGAGCCCGCGATGGACATCGCTCTGTGAAACCACCACACCGGACATCTTCAATCGCTCAGAGAGGCTTGGCCAGAGAATGGCCCGGCCTTGGCCCCAGAGCCAGAGACAATTGGCCGGTTTTTGTCCCGCCTCCCGACGTTCATCGTTGAGGGGATGGTCGCGCAAGATCTGAAACGAGGCGTCCATGAGTTTCCAGAGAATGTCGGATCCGTCTCCCGTCGGTAATGCATCGGCGATCGGTCGACCAACCAATAATTGTGGATCTGTACAGACCGCTCGCGACTTCCCGTTGACCCACACCATGAGATGACGGTGGCCTAACCCGGGGTAGAACTGAATCATCTCAGACCCGAGCTGCTCATTGATCGCCTCGATCAATTCGCGGGCCTCTTCTGTCGAAATCAGGCCGGCGGTCGCATCATCCATCACCACATGCGGTCCGAGCTTCTTGATCTCGTTCAAGCCGCCTTTACTCCCGGACTGGGCGTCTGCCCGCAACGTCACCATCGTACAGCGATAGACCACATCATGCTCGCCGATTGCGACTCCCAGACTGGCCGCTTCGAGCGGACCAGGCCCCTGGTAGTATTTCTTGGGGTCGTATCCGAGAATAATGGTTCCCATCAGACCGCTCCCCTGTCGCATGTTCTCAGGCACCGCGGCCAGGAGCCCAAGCTCCCCACCTTGCGCGAGGCGATCCAGGTGCGGGGTCGAAGCCACTTGAAGAGGAGTCCGTCCGCCCAATTCCTGCCGGGGATGGTCTGCCATCCCATCGAAATGCAGAATCACATGTTTCATCGAAGCCCTGCGCTCATTGTGTCTACACCTTTAAAAGACGAGCGACATCCTCCCGCGTCGCTCTAACGGTTTTCGGTTGGACCGATACGCTGATGGCTGTGTCGGCATCTTTCAGTCCATGGCCGGTCAAGGTGCAGACCACTGTCTCGCCTTCACGCAGACCGCCTTGCTTGCTCAACTTCATCACGCCGGCAACCGATGCGGCGGACGCCGGCTCGCAAAAGACCCCCTCCGTCGCCGCCACCGCCCTATAGGCCTGCAGAATCTCTTCATCCGTCACCGAATCGATTGCTCCAGTGGATTCCTTCACAGCAATCAAGGCCGCTTCCCAGCTGGCCGGATTGCCGATCCGGATCGCCGAGGCCACCGTCTGCGGATTCTCCACGATGCGACCCAGCACGATGGGCGCGGCACCAGCCGCCTGAAACCCGACCATGCGAGGCAGTCTCGTGGATTGATTGGCCGCACGGTATTCCTGGTACCCCTTCCAATAGGCGGTAATGTTACCGGCATTCCCAACCGGCAGCGCATGAACAGTCGGGGCATCGCCAAGCTCATCGCAGACCTCCATCGCGGCGGTTTTCTGCCCCTCGATCCGATAGGGATTAATCGAGTTGACCAACTCGATGCGGTGGATCACCGACAAGTCCTTCACAATGGTCAACGCCTGGTCAAAGTTTCCCTCGATCTGGATGACTGTGGCTTGATGCATCATGGCCTGTGACAGCTTGCCCATCGCGATCTTCCCGGCAGGAATCAACACATAGACCGCCAGTCCCGCCCGCGCACCATAGGCTGCAGCGGAGGCAGATGTATTCCCCGTGGAGGCGCAGATCACCGCCTTGGCGCCGGACTCAACGGCCTTTGAGATGGCCATCGTCATGCCGCGATCCTTGAACGATCCTGTCGGATTCATGCCTTCGAATTTGAGATAGAGATCGACGCCGGGAGCGATCTGCTTGGCCAGCCGCGTCGCCCTAATGAGCGGAGTATTGCCTTCACCGAGCGTCACCACCGGGGTACGTTCAGTCACCGGCAGAAACTTCCGATATTCTTCGATCACACCACGCCAGCGATTCATCACATTACTCGTCCTTGCCCTCGACCCGGATCAAAGTGGTGGGCTCGGAGATGAAGGCCATGCGATTGATCGCTCGCAATGCCGTTTGGACATCGCGCTCCGTGGCGGTATGGGTCTTGATCACGACCGGAACCGTCTGCCCTTCGCGTCGTCCTTGTTGAAGGACGGACGAGATACTGATACCGCACCGGCCCAGCTCCCCTGCGATTTGCGACAAGACGCCGGGGCGGTCCAACACCATAAAGCGGAGGTAATAGAGCGAGCTGATTTCTTCCATCGTCCGCATCCGAAGCGGACGACGCTGGTCCTGCTGGAACGAGACGGGCGGCACTCGCCCAACCGCTCCCTTCAACAGATTGCGCGCGATGGCGATGAGATCGCCGACCACCGCACTGCCGGTCGGCATGGACCCCGCGCCCTGGCCATAGAGCACCACGTCGCCCACGGCATCGCCGACAAGTTGAATCGCGTTGTAGACTCCTCCGACTTGGGCGATTGGAGACGAGGAAGGCAGCATCGTGGGATGGACTCGGGCTTCGATTTCATTGCCAACCAGCTTGGCAATGCCCAGCAGCTTGATCGTACAACCAAACTCTTTGGCGTACGCGATATCGAGCGGCGTAATGTGGGTGATCCCCTCGGTGTATACATCTTTAACGTTGACCGGTGTTCCATAGGCCAGCGCCACCAGGATCGCCAGCTTGTGCGCCGAATCAATCCCGGCCACATCGAATGTCGGATCCGCTTCGGCATAACCGGCCTGTTTCGCTTCGTCGAGCACCGTCTCAAAACTCTGGCCTTCACGGGTCATGCGCGAGAGAATGTAATTGGCCGTCCCGTTGATGATTCCATAAATGGATTGGATGGTGTTGGCCGCCAGCCCTTCCCTCAATGCCTGGATGACGGGAATTCCCCCGCCCACGCTCGCTTCGAAACCTAGGTCGACGCCCTTGCTAGAAGCCGCGGCAAATATTTCTTCTCCGTGTAACGCGAGCAAAGCCTTATTGGCGGTGACGACATGTTTGCCTGCCGCAATGGATTCAAGAATTATGCGTTTGGCAACATCGCAGCCACCGATCAACTCAACGACGATATCGATCGAAGGATCGGTGAGAATCTGCTTCGCATCGGTCGTGAGGAGGCCGGGCGGCAGGGCCAAACCTCGGTCACGTATCACATCGAGATCCGCAATCCGAATGATTTCGATCGGCACACCGACCCGGCGGCTGATCAAGGCGGCATTCCCCAAGAGAATCTTCGCGACACCCGTCCCAACCGTTCCGAACCCAATGATGCCGACGCCCACGCGTGAAATCATGCTTCCGACCCCTCAAGCTTCAGGGATTTGCGAATGCCTCGAACGGCTTGTCTCGTGCGATGTTCATTTTCGACGAGGCCGAACCGCACATACTCGTTCCCGCCTTCACCAAACCCGATCCCGGGAGACACGGCCACTTTCGCCTCGCGGAGTAGGAGCTTCGAAAACTCCAACGACCCCATCGACCGATAGGGCAACGGAATCCTGGCCCATACGAACATGGTGGCCACGGGCTTGTTCACCTGCCACCCGATGCGATTCAGTCCGCTCACCAACACATCACGACGCTTCTGGTAGCGCTGCACCGTCTCTTTGACACAATCTTGTGGTCCATTGAGGGCAATGACGCTGGCAATCTGCAGAGGCTGGAAAATACCGTAATCCAGATAGCTCTTGATCTTGGCCAAGGCTCCGACAACCTCGCGATTACCGCAACAAAAGCCCACGCGCCAACCAGGCATGTTGTAGGCCTTGGAGAGGGTATAGAACTCGACGCCGACATCCTTGGCCCCGGAAACCTGCAGGAAGCTCGGCGCCCTATATCCGTCGAACACCAAGTCGGCGTAGGCGAGGTCATGAATGACAATCACGTTATGTTCTTTTGCAAAGGCGACGATCTTCTTAAAAAACCCGAGATCCACCACGGCGGTGGTGGGATTATGGGGGAAATTGATGACCAAGATCTTCGGCCGCGGGAAGGTTTGGCGATAGACCCGTTGTAAGTCGTCGAAGAAGTCACTGTCCGGACGCAGCTCGATCCCACGAACTTCTCCGCCCGCAATGATGAAACTATACATATGAATGGGATAGGTCGGCGTCGGCGTCAGGACGACGTCGCCGGGCCCGATCAAGGCCAGCGCCAAATGTGCCAATCCTTCCTTGGAGCCGATCGTGACGATGGTCTCGGTCTCAGGATCCAGATCGACATCGTAATTCCGCTTGTACCAACCAGCGATCGCATGCCGCAGTTTCGTAATCCCGCGCGAGGCCGAGTAGCGATGATTTTTCCCCTTTCGCGCCGCCTCGATCATCTTCTCGACAATATGGCTTGGTGTCGGTTGGTCAGGATTTCCCATTCCAAAATCGATAATGTCTTCACCCTGTTGACGAGCCTCGAGCTTGAGGCTCTGCACCTGGGCAAACACATAAGGCGGTAGCCGCTTGATGCGATAAAATCCGTCGCCTAGTCCCATCGGGTCCCCTGTCAGTAACCCTCACAAGCATGGAGGCATCGAGAAACCACCCTCCGCCGCATCAGGGGGCCTATTCTAATGGCGGGGAGCGTATCGAGTCAAATTATGTCGTGATTCTGTGGGGTTCGGTATGCTGACTCTACAGACTGACTGGGACAACACGTTACCAACTCCCCCTCCCAGTCCTTCCCATCCCAGTCAATTTCTGTTACAACTGCAACGCCTTTCGCACTCATCACGCAACTCAGTTTCTCCTTGCTCTACATAGCAGACGGAGGATCCGTGCCACGACTTGGGGTGAACATCGACCATGTGGCCACCTTGCGCCAGGCCCGTGGTGGAACCGACCCGGACCCCCTTGCCGCCGCAGTGCTGGTGGAATTGGCCGGGGCTGACGGAATTGTCGTCCACCTCAGAGAAGATCGGCGCCATATTCAAGACCGCGATCTTCGCCTCTTGCGGGAACTCATTCGCACCAAGCTCGATCTGGAAATGGCCGCCGATGAGACGATGGCCAAAATTGCCCTGACCATAAAACCGGACATGGTCACGCTCGTCCCGGAACAGCGTCAGGAACTCACAACTGAAGGCGGCCTGGACGTGGCCGGCCACAGAGATCGTATCCAGCAAATTGTGGCCCTGCTCCAGGATGGCGGCATTCCCGTCAGCCTCTTCATCGAACCGGATTTGGCCCAGGTCAAAGCCTCGCACAGAGTCTCAGCCGATTTCGTCGAGCTCCATACCGGCCGGTATGCGAATGCCCGGCGCTCGAAAGAAGCCGACGCGGAAGTTGAGGCCATTACGCAGGCCGCGAAGCTCTCTTACAAACTCGGAATGGGCGTCAATGCCGGGCACGGTTTGGACTATCGCAACCTGACGCGGTTGACTCACATTCCGGAAATCGTCGAATTCAACATCGGCCACAGCATCATTGCCCGAGCGGTTCTGGTGGGCCTCGACCAGGCCGTTAGGGAGATGAAAGCGTTGCTGGGTTGAACCATCGCGCTGGTGTGACACTCTGCGTTCCTCCATGGACAACGCGATTCCTCCTTGTCATGACATTGCGACGTAGGCAACAGATCTCATTCCTCCCCGCGCTCACCCGATTCCTCATGCGGTATCGATCCCGCACGCAAGGCCACCGATGAAGATCGTGACCGGAACCGAGATGCAGACACTCGATCGCCGCACAATCATCGAAGCGCATGTCCCCAGTACCGTCTTGATGGAGCGGGCCGGCGAGGGCATTGTCAGGCATCTGGAGGAGCACTATGGACCAGCACGAGGCAAGACCATTACCATCCTCTGCGGAAAAGGGAACAACGGAGGAGACGGATTGGTTGTGGCCCGACTGCTGCACCGCCGACGTGCTCGAATTCATGTGGTGCTCCTCACACCGATCACCGACCTGAGTCGCGATGCCGCGGCCATGTATCGTCGGCTCGTTCGAGTTGCGGGGCGAGCAGCGATCGTTCGATTCCGGTCTGCCGATCAGGCGCGGCCTCTCCTCGCCTCCAGCGACATCCTCGTCGATGCCCTCCTTGGTACTGGATTGTCCTCCGTAGTGACCGGGACCTATCGTGAAGCTATCGAACTCATCAACAGTGCCGGGAAACCAGTCATCGCGGTCGATATCCCCTCCGGTCTCCATGCCGATACCGGCGCCATCCTAGGGCGAGCGATCCGCGCCACGTTGACCATCACATGTGGCCTCCCGAAGCTCGGCCTTTACGTTGATGCAGGGATTGACCAGGCCGGCGCAATCCGCGTCGTCGATATCGGCATTCCACCCGCCTATGTGGATGCCATCGAGAGCCGGACCCTGCTCCTGACAAGCGACAGTGCTTTTCAGTCTCTACCGGAACGCGTGCCCTCCGCGCATAAAGGAACCTTTGGCCATGCGGGGATTATTGCAGGGTCCGTGGGTAAAACCGGCGCGGCGGCGCTGGCGGCACGGGCGGCACTCCGCGTTGGAGCCGGCCTGGTGACCGTGGCAACCCCCAACAGCGTCAACGATGTATTGGAAGCAAAGTTACTGGAAGCGATGACGATGCCTCTCCCGGAAACGAAGGCACGTACACTGGCCCGTTCAGGACTCGACCGTGTCTTAGCCTTTATCCAGGCACGCACGGCGATCGCCATCGGTCCTGGGCTCTCGACACATCACGAAACCGTCGAACTCGTGCAGTCGCTCATGAAGCATCTGGATCGGCCCTCCGTCCTCGATGCCGATGCGCTCAATGCCTTGGCCGGCCGGGCCTCGTTGCTGACCGAGTGTAAAACTCCACCCATTCTCACCCCGCATCCTGGCGAGATGGCCCGGCTCGAAGTCGATGCCACCACACAGAGCGTTAACGCAGACCGAATAGGCACGGCCAGACGGTTTGCCCGAGAACGCGGCGTGTTCGTCGTCTTAAAAGGCGCGCGAACCGTCATCGCCCGCCCCGATGGGCTTGTCGCCATTTGCCCGACCGGTAATCCCGGTATGGCCACCGCCGGAACCGGTGATGTCTTGACCGGCATGATCGTCGGCTTACTGGCGCAAGGGGTCCCCGCATGGGACGCCGCCTGTGCCGCGACCTATTTTCATGGATCGGCCGGCGACTTGGCCTCCCAACAACTCGGGCAGCCCGGAATGCTCGCTAGTGACCTAATCGCTCAGATTCCTTATGCGCTCCAGCGGACTAAAACGACCTAACGTGACCCGGCCAGCCAAGGCGAAACAGCCCGCCGCTCGCCGCGCACCAGCATCCAGCCGGCCGTGGAAACTGGTGTCCACATCGCACCGGCACACTGATCGGCTAGGCCAAGTGATCGGCCGCGTGCTTCGCGGGGGAGAAACGATCGCGCTCTACGGACCGCTCGGAGCCGGCAAGACGGCGCTCGTTCGCGGAATTGCGCAGGGTCTGGGCGCATCGCCGACGGCAATCAGCAGCCCGACATTCGTCGTGATTCACGAATATGATCAAGGGCGCCTGCCGCTTGCCCACGTGGATCTGTACCGTATCCGCTCGCCCCGCGAGCTTGAATCGACAGGACTGATCGAGTATTTCTCCGGCCAGACCGTAACGGCGATAGAATGGGCCGACAAGGGCCTTGCCGCGCTGCCGCAGGACCGGATCGAGATTGCGCTGAACCATCGTGCCGCGCGGAGCCGGACGATTCAGTTGAGCGTGACCGGGCCGAAGTCTGACGAGGTCCTCGCCCTTGCGCGCATGCAGTACAGCAAGACCGGCAGGGTGCCTCGAGCGTCACCATGCCGGGCCTTGAACAGAGAGAAAACAACGAGGTCATGATTAGACTGATTCTGGTCGGAGTTCTTCTGCTCCTCTCCCTGGCTTTTTTCCTTCAGAACCAGGAACAGGAAGTCACACTCCGGTACTTCTTTGGTCTCTTTGCAGCCTCGACGCCGATCTATAAGCCCGTCCTGGCGGGGTTCGCGGTGGGGCTGCTGGTCTCCGGCATCCTTCTCTTTCCTCCATGGGTGCGGAGCCGTATCGAACTCCGCCGGAAAACCAAAGCGCTGCAGGAAGCTGAGGTGGACTTAGAACGATTACGCCACTCGCTCGAAAAAGTCACCGGCCGTATATCCCCCACCCTAACCGACGAGCCACATCGAGACCGACGCGATGAGTGACACAGACGCCTCACCGTTGATGCGGCAATACCGCGAAATCAAGCGCGGCTATCCTGACGCAGTTCTGTTGTTCCGCGTCGGCGACTTCTATGAAATGTTTTACGAAGACGCGCAGATCGCCTCCAAGCTGCTCTCCATTGCCCTGACCTCTCGCGACAAATCCAGCACCAACCCAGTTCCGCTCTGCGGAGTGCCCTACCATGCCGCGCAAGGTTATATTGCAAAGCTTCTCAAGGCCGGGCGGACCGTAGCACTCTGCGAACAGGTGGAAGACCCGAAACTCGCGAAGGGTCTCGTGCGCCGCGAAGTTGTTCGTTTATATACGCCGGGCACGCTGGTCGATGCTGAATTCCTCTCTCCCGGAGAATCGCATTTCCTGGCGGCTGTCGCCTTCTCCGACGCCACGGCCCCATCTGCCAAGGGTCAATCCGTCATTGGACTGGCCTCTGTGGACGTCTCCACCGGGGAGTTTTGGATGACAGAGTTCCAAGGGGCACAGGCAGAGGGCCAGCTCATGGATGAACTGGCTCGGCTGGAACCACGGGAAGTACTTCACCACGATTCCACTACGAATACCGGATCGTGCCTGACTCGACTGCGTGGGCCACGCCTCTGCGCTCAACCCTCGGCCTACTTCAATCCCACAGATGCCGCGCAACTACTCCAGACACAATTTGGAGTGCACTCGCTCGACGGATTCGGCTGTCGCGGCCTGACCGCTGGGATCGGAGCCGCCGGAGCGGTCCTGCGATATTTTCGTGAAACCCAGCCAACCGCCTCCCTCGCACACCTCCGCCGTCTACAAACACGCTGGAGCAGCGACGCGATGCATTTGGATAGCGCGACGATTCGCAATCTCGAACTCGTACGACCATTGGGAGCCGATGAGCACCGATCTGGACAGGACCAGCCAACGGTCTTGTCGGTGTTGGACCGCACCGCGACAGCCATGGGCAGTCGCTTGTTACGCGATTGGCTCGTCAGACCGCTCCTCGATCGCGGCGCCATTCAAGCTCGGCTCGATGCGGTCGGGGAGTTGAAAGACCGGATTCAACAACGCCTGTCACTCAGGACTACGCTCCGTGATGTGCAAGATATCGCCCGTTTGAGCAGCCGCGTAACGCTCGGCGTCGCCGGGCCTCGCGAGTTACTTGCATTGAAACAATCCGCGAGTGCCTTACCGGAGTTACGGTCCCACCTCCAGCCCTTTCACGCTTCGTTGCTGGCCGACATCCGCGAGTCGTGGGACGACTGTCGCGACGTGCGTGACGCGATTGAGCAGGCCGTCAAGCCGGATGCGCCGATGTCGCTCCGTGACGGCGGCATGATTCGGGAAGGGTACCATGCCGGGGTCGATGAACTGCGCAAGGCAAGCACGGAAGGCAAGGGCTGGATTGCCTCGCTGGAAGCCAAAGAGCGGGAGCGAACGGGGATCGACTCGTTGAAGGTTCGCTACAACCAGGTGTTCGGCTACTACATCGAAATTACCAAGACACACCTGTCCCGCGTCCCGCCTGATTACATTCGCAAGCAGACGCTGGTCAATGCCGAACGATTCATGACGCCGGAGCTGAAAGAGCTGGAAGAGCGTGTCACAGGCGCTGAAATTAAATTGCAATTGCTCGAGCAGGAGCTGTTCGAGCAATTGCGCGTGCGCTTGGCGAACGAGGTCCCTCGTCTCCAAGCGATGGCCCAGACCGTCGCGTTGCTCGACGTCCTTGCCGGTCTGGCCGAGACCGCCGCATTACATCGCTATGTCAAACCCCTCGTCGATGGGAGCAGCACGATCTTCATTCGGGAAGGCCGCCACCCTGTCGTTGAGCAAATCAGCAGCGATCTGATCTTCGTGCCCAACGACACGGCCCTCGACTGTGAGGGCAACCGGCTTATGATCCTCACTGGAC
>CAZPWD010000004.1:24089-28685 GCA_964590025.1 uncultured Nitrospira sp. | reverse complement strand
TTCTTAATCAAGCAATCGCCCGCAAACGACTGTAAGGACATCGGCAGCATGCCGGCGTCGATCACGTGCACCGTGATAACCTGAAAGCCTTCAGCAACTTTGTATCCTTCGAGCTTCATGGCATGACAGATTTCCAGTTTTTTCCAAATCAGATTATTCAGGATCGTCTCCGACGCGAGTAGCTTCATATCTGACACTGCGTCATTCACCAAGACCTTTGCCGACACCCGTGCCTTATCTTTTGGCACCTCGCTAACGACGGCATAACTTATGAGCTCGCCGTCGGCCTGGACCAAGGAGGCTGTCCCCATCGCGATGAGGCCGACCAGTATCAACAGGAGGGACAAACGCGGAGTCATCGCTTACCTCCTCTGCGTATCCAATGCCTGACTCAAGCGAGACGGGCGAGACTGGCGGGAAAAGCGCGACTGGTGAGACGGTCTGAAGACTGAAGGCCGAAGTGTTCGGAACTTCGAACCCCGACCTTCGGACTTGACCTTCGGATCGCGCTTGCCTTTCCCCGGTTGTGAACGGCCGGCAAATTGAGTATGCCAACCGATAAGAGCCATTTCAAGATCCTGCCTCTCCGAACATGGTAGACTGTCTCGACTCTAGCAGGCTGCAGAAAAATTCTGTGGATACGTCGGAATTTCACTGGCCTGCAGGTCTAGACAGCACGCAGGATGCTCAAAAAGGCTGTCCAGCAAGGCCGCAGCGAGCGAAGGCCCGAGGCGTACCCTCTGGGGTACGTTGAGGGTCTGAACGATGCGAGAACGCTGCTGGCGGACTTTTCAGCATCCTACTACATGTATCCTGCCACTCGGGTGAAGGAGCAAGATCATGCCGCATGATTTCATGCCGGGACTCGCCGGCGTCCCAGCAGCCAAATCCGCGATTAGCGATGTGGACGGGCAGCGTGGTGTGCTGGAATATCGCGGCATCCGCGTCGAAGAACTCTGCCAGCGATCGTCTTATCTCGAAACCGCCTATCTGTTGCTGTTTGGACACCTTCCCACGCAACCGCAGCTTGCGCGATGGAACGAAGACATCGTCCATCACCGTCGCATCAAGTTCAAGATTGTCGATTTATTGAAATGCCTTCCGGAGCAGGGCCATCCCATGGACGCCTTGCAAGCTGCGGTCGCCGCTTTGGGCATGTTTTATCCAGGCCGGAATGTCCAGGACGTCGAAAATAACTATTGGTCTACCGTCCGTCTCGTTGCCAAACTGCCCACGATCGTCGCGGCCTGGGCGCGTCTGCGGCATGGGAACGAGTACATTCCACCGCGCGACGATCTCGGATTCTCGGAAAACTTCCTTTACATGCTGACTGAGACGGAGCCGGTTCCTTTGTGGAGCAACATTTTCGACGACTGCCTGGTCCTCCATGCCGAGCACACGATGAATGCCTCAACCTTCACCGGCATGGTCACCGCATCGACTCTGGCCGATCCCTATACGGTCGTCGCGTCCTCAATCGGGGCCCTGAAGGGTCCGCTGCATGGCGGGGCCAACGAAGAAGTCGTGCAGATGCTGAAGGAGATTGGGGAGCCAAGGCGGGTCCGATCATATCTCGAAGAACAGCTCCGCGCGAAACGAAAGCTGATGGGCTTCGGTCACCGTGTGTACAAGGTCAAAGATCCCCGCGCGACGATCCTACAAGGTCTGTGCGAGCGACTCTTCAAGGAATGTGGCAGTTCACCGTTGTACGAGGTTGCCCTAGAGGTCGAGCGGGTCGCAGCAGAACTGCTGCAGGGGAAGGGGATTTATCCCAACGTCGACTTCTACTCAGGGATCGTCTACGACAAGTTGGGCATCGAGACCGATCTGTTCACACCGTTATTCGCTCTGGCTCGAGTGTCGGGGTGGCTGGCCCATTGGCTCGAACAGCTTCGCGAGAACAAATTGTTCCGTCCGGACCAGATTTATTCCGGTGAGCATGGCCGGCCCTATGTGCCCATCGAACAACGCTAGCAGGATGCTGAAAAAGTCCGCCAGCAGGGGAGGGAGCGGCCAGGTGCCCTTCTTGCTCGCAGAACGCGCACGATGAAACGGTGCTCGTTCGATGCGCGCAGTAAAGGGCAGCCTCGGCCACTCCCTTAAAGAGAGATGAAGAGAATTAGAAAGGATTCACTTACCGCGCGCAGTTGGGATCATCCCAGCCACCCCTTATAAAGTGATAGTTCGCTGCGGCCTTGCTTGGGAGAAGGCGCGTCCTTGGGCGAAGAGGCTGTCTTGGCAGACTCAGGGCGGGCGGGTGAAGTATCCGCCAGGGTTGGGCGGGTGAGAAGTCTGGCCTTTTTGAGCATCCTGCGCGGGTGTCCTCCTCGTATGCCAGCCTGCACGCCATTGAAACTTTGTTGCGCCATTTCCTAAAGTTCTCCCCCTTGACTCCGCGGCAGCCCGAATTATCTATAATTTCAGACAGGCGAATCGGCGCGCGCCTCGAAGCGACAGCGAACAACAATGAGCAAGGAGGTCTAGCATGACACTCGTACGGTGGGATCCGTTTCGTGAACTCGAAGACATGTCGGATCGGTTGAATCGGATGTTTAGCCGTCCCGCTCTGCCTCGAACGAACGGCAAGGAGACGATGGTAGTCGCCGACTGGGTGCCATCCGTGGACGTCAGTGAAACGGATGGGGACTACCAGATCAAGGCGGAGATACCTGACGTGAAGAAAGAGGATGTGAAGGTGACGCTAGAAGACGGCGTCCTTACGATCCAGGGTGAGCGGAAGCAGGAGAAGGAAGAGAAAGGCAAAAAGTACCATCGGGTGGAGCGCTCCTATGGCCGCTTCGTCCGGAGCTTCACATTGCCCGATCTCGTCGATGAGGAGAAGGTGAAAGCGGAATTCAAGGATGGTGTCCTGAATCTCCAGCTGCCTAAGTCCGAGAAGGTAAAGCCGAAAGCGATCGAAGTCACGGTCGGCTAATCGTCAACCGCCACATCCGGTCTGAACAGAGGCCCGCTCCGGCGGGCCTCTTCTTTTTTTAGCAGGCTGCGGAAAATCTATTGGCACGGAAGAACTTCCATCGATCAATACCCTTGTGCAAGCAGGGGATCTAAGTTTATCATTGCGCCCGCATCAGATTAGAACCTTAAGACTGGAGTAGGACGCATGAAGAAGATACCCACAGCGGCAGCGACTCAGTCATCACGCGCGACCAGAGTTGAACGCGATACGATGGGCGAGCTGGCCGTACCGGCCACTGCCTATTATGGTGTGCAAACTGCCCGCGCCATCGAGAACTTCCCGATCAGCTCGTTGCGATTTCCCCGCGCCATGATCCGGGCGATGGGGATGATCAAACGTGCTGCCGCGACGGTCAATCAGTCGCTGGGCCTCCTCGATAAGAAACCAGCGGATGCGATCAACCAGGCAGCGACCGAAGTGGTCGAGGGCAAGCTCGACGCCGAATTCCCCGTGGACATTTTTCAAACCGGCTCAGGCACCTCGACGAACATGAACACCAACGAGGTGATCTCGAACCGGGCGACTGAGTTGCTCGGTGGGGCGCGAGGCAGCAAGCTGGTGCATCCCAACGATCACGTCAATCTGGGCCAATCCAGCAACGACGTGATTCCCACGGCGATTCACATTGCAGCCGGAGAGATGATGCAGCAGCAGCTCATTCCGGCACTCGCCTGCTTGCAGACAGCGCTCGCTCGCAAAGCCAAAGAGTTCGACAAGATCGTCAAGATCGGTCGCACCCATTTGCAGGATGCGACGCCTGTGCGACTGGGGCAAGAATTCGGCGGTTACGCAAGACAGATTGAATTAGGCATTCAACGAGTCAAGCGCGCACAAGACGCGCTCAGCGAAGTCGCACTCGGCGGCACAGCAGTGGGCACAGGGCTCAATTGCCATCCGAAGTTCTCAGCCAAAGTGTTGGCCATCATCTCAAAAGAGACCGGCTGCACCTTTACAGAAGCGAAGAACCACTTTGAAGCGCAGTCTACTCAGGATTCGTTGGTCGAAGCGAGCGGGGAGTTGAAGACCCTCGCCGTAAGCCTGATGAAGATCGCCAACGACATTCGCTGGCTCGGCTCAGGCCCGCGCTGTGGGCTCGGGGAGATCAATCTGCCGGAGACACAACCAGGCTCGTCCATCATGCCAGGCAAAGTAAACCCGGTCATTGCCGAATCGGTGACGATGGTCTGTGCGCAAGTGATCGGAAACGATGTGACGGTCACAGTGGGAGGGCAGGCGGCCAATTTCGAACTGATCGTCATGCTGCCAGTGATGGCCTATAACGTATTACAATCGATTGAACTCCTCTCGACAGCCTCAACCAACTTCGCGATCAAGTGTATCGACGGCATCAAGGCCAACGACGAGCGCTGCCGGAGCTTGATCGAGGAAAGTCTGGCCATGTGCACTGCCCTGGCTCCGGAGATCGGATACGAAGCCGCCGCGAAACTCGCCAAGGACGCTTACAAGTCAGGCAAGACCGTGCGCCAGATGGCCAAAGAACAAAAAGTCCTCCCGGAAAAGCGGCTCACCGAACTGCTCGACCCCTGGCGCATGACCGAACCGGGAGGACCGGTGGGGAGCGCGGGGGGGTAGAGGGTGGAGGCCTGGCAAACCTCCTT
>CAZPWD010000004.1:0-23989 GCA_964590025.1 uncultured Nitrospira sp. | reverse complement strand
AAGTATCCGCGCAAACAGGGCTAGCTCATCCCATCAACGCCGACCGCAGTCAGCCACTAGCTTTGACAGAGAAAAACCCCCTATGCTAAAGTCCGCGGAACTGTTGAGGTTCTAGGCTTTTCTCTATCGATTACCCAGGAACGAACGCATGAGCGCCACGACATCGCACGTGATAATTGTGGCCGGTGCCGGACCGGCCGGAATGGCCGTGGCGAGTTCACTCGCGAAGGCAGGCCATGAAGTCATTATCCTGAATCGTGACATCAAGTTCGGCGGGTTGGCTGAATATGGGATATTCCCTTCAAAACTCAAGCTCCGTGGCGGTCTCAAGAAGCAGTACTGGGAGTTGCTGGAGCGACCGAACGTCCACTATTTCGGCAATGTCTCAATCGGCATCGGCAAAGATCTCACCGCCGAAGAGGTCCGAAACCTTGGCGCCGGCGCGGTCGTGTTTTCTATCGGCGCGCAAGGCACCAAAGCCATCGGCGTGGAAGGGGATTCGGCTAAAGGGGTCTTCCACGCGAAAGACGTGGTCTATCATTTCAACCGACTGCCCGGTTTCGGCGACCGGCCGTTCGAGATGGGCAAGCACGTGGCGGTGATCGGAGCCGGCGATGTGATGGTCGATATCGCCCATTGGCTCATTCGCTATAAGAAAGTCGAGCGGGTCACAGCGATCGTGCGGCGTGGGCCTGCAGAACGAAAGTACAACCCGAAAGAAATTCGCGCGGTGTGCGCCAACATGGATGTGGACGGGATCGCTAAAGAGGTGGCTCGAATCAAGGATCGCCTTGCCGCGGTTGGCCAGAAGGCCGATGAGGTGTTGAAGGCGCTGACTGATGAGTTTACGAAATGCGAACAGACGGCCAGCGAGACGAAGATGGGTTTCAAGTTCCTCGCGTCTCCCAAACGTATTCTTATCGATGGGAACAATCGCGTGCGCGGCCTGGAAATGGAAGACAACAAGCTCGACCCAAAAGGCGAGGATACGGTCGCGGTTGGGCTGAAACAATATTACGAATTCCCCTGCGATGCCGTTATCTTCGCGGTCGGCGACAAAGTCGATGAGACCGTTGGACTGCCGTACAAGAACGGCATGTTCGTCACGAATCCCAATAAGACCGGCAACGATCCGGATGACGCGCTCTTCCAAGCCTATGACGAAACCACAGGCAAGATCGTCGACGGCGTATTTCTCGCTGGATGGGCAAGGAAGGCGAGCGAAGGCTTAGTCGGTATCGCCAAACGGGACGGGGATTGGTGCGCAGAGGTGGTGAACCGCTACCTCGCGACCAAGACATCGGGCAGCCACTCTAACGCAAAGTTCGTCCTTGACAAGCTCGCCTCGATCCTCAAGGCGCGCAAGAGCCACCCGGTCGATGTGCCGGGGCTCCGCGTTCTAGAATCGAGAGAAAAAAGTCACCAGGGTGCAACAGATTGTATCGGGGAGTTCAAATATTCGAGTAACCAGGACATGATCGGACTCATCGAGCAGGGGAAGGCTTGACGAGTAGAAGGGACCGGTCGAACCTCTATCCATCCCCCCACTTCAGCTTTTCGCGCAGGACTTCATAGTATCCACTTTCTGGGAAGCGAATAAGTCTCGTTCGGTGTTCCGACACCTTGATTTCGACTGTATCGCCCTGGGTCATCGCCACTCCAACCTGACCATCCAGCGTCGCCATCGCGCCATCATCCTTACTGGTGAGCGTCACTTCGATTTCGGCAGTTCCCGGAACGATCAGGGGACGGTGTGTCAACGTGTGGGGACAGATCGGCGTCACCATGAGTGATTGGACCGCCGGATTGATGATGGGTCCTCCGGCCGACAGGGAGTAGGCTGTCGATCCCGTCGGGGTGGTGACGATTAGTCCATCGCCTCGCAAATTGGTGACGAACTGTCCTTGGATGGCAATCTTCAACTCGATCATGCGAGCCAGTGTCCCCTTGCTGATCACGACATCGTTGAGCACCACCCCCCGCGCGACTGTTTCTCCATGCCGATGGACATGCGTCTGAAGCATGAGCCGCTCATCGAGGACAAAGTCATTCGCAAATACCCGTTCGAGCGAGGGGTACAGGTTCTCCAACCGGACCTCGGTCAAAAAACCGAGTCCGCCCATGTTGACGCCCAGGATGGGAATACTTCGTTCCCCGGCAAGTCGCGCAGCATTGAGCATCGTCCCGTCGCCGCCCAAGACAAGTAGTACGTCCGCTTTGCTCGCCAGCTGAGTTTTCTGATAGCCCCCCTGTTCACCGAGAAGAATCGCCGACGTCGTGTCCAAAATCACATCGATGTTTCGAGCCCGGAGCCAGCTGACCACATCGTGCAGCGTACTCTTGACTTCAGGAAACTTAGGCTTTGCCAGAATCCCGACACTTTTGCTTTTCATTGATGAAACCTTGTCGTGACTCCATGTTGAGTTATCGGTGAAAATGTGCGGGATTGTATCGGGAGGATTCTTTTGAAGTCAACGAACAAGCCCGCATTATTCACGAGGGTTCGTGACGAAACCGCCAAGACGGCAAGCGAGACGGGCGCGCGGAGCCGTGAGGCGGGGCAACGCCCCGCCTGGGAGTTCCGAAGGGGGTGTGCCCCCTTCGTGGGGATTCTATAAGGGGGCTGGCCCCCTTGTAGGAGTGGGCGAGGCAGACTCCAGAGCCGAGCCTGCGACGGGAGGGAGGCATACTTGAAACAGTATGTTGACCGACCGAGCGGCGAGCCCGCCTGCCGTCAGGCTTGTCGCAGCGGCGTATCGGAGGTTGCAGTAGAAACCTTCGTGAATTATGCGGGCTAAAAAACGTCAAGCCTTCGCCACATGTATTTCGTCCACTCCAATTCTTGGCTTGTGCGATTGTCTCGTAGCCTTGACACTTAAAATTCTTCTAGTTAGAATTAGGCCAGATTTTTCGATAGGTTTGCCCACGCGGGACTTGTTATAGGCTCCACCCAAAAAGGAGGCAGGATGTTCGAGCGATTCACGGACAAGGGTCGGAAGATCATCATCCTCGCACGGGAAGAGGCTGAGCGTCATCAAAACGACTACCTCGGAACCGAGCATCTCGTCTTGGCCATTCTCCGTGAATCCGACGGGATTGCCCTGATGATCTTGAAAAAGATGGGACTTTCGACCGAACAAGTCCGCCTGGAAATTGAACGGAATTTGCCCGGCGGGGGGACCACCATGACTTTTGGGGAAATTCCCTTCAGCCCTCGGGTCAAGAAGGTCATCGAATACGGGGTCGAAGAAGCCCGTCTCCTTGGACACAATCATATAGGCAGTGAACACCTCTTACTGGGTCTTCTCCGAGAAGAAGAGGGGATCGGCGGAAAGATCCTCCGCAGCTTAGGCGCCAATCTCCTGACCGCCCGACAATTGACCGTGACATTCTTGCGGAAGTCCGCCCCGCGTGAGCGCGACCGGAAGAGCAACACACCGGCACTCGATGAGTTCGGTCGTGATCTGACCCAGCTCGCCCAGGCAGGGCAACTGGATCCCGTCATCGGCCGAGCCGACGAAATCGAGCGGGTGCTTCAGATCCTGAGTCGCCGTTCGAAAAACAATCCCGTGCTCATCGGGGAAGCCGGCGTCGGTAAGACCGCCATTGTGGAAGGTCTGGCCCAGCGGATCATCCAGTCCGAAGTGCCGGATAATCTTCTCTCACGACGCGTCATCGCACTCGACCTCGGTTCACTGGTTGCAGGGACGAAATATCGCGGCCAGTTCGAGGAACGGCTGAAGGTTGTGATGAAGGAAATCGTCCAGGCCGGGAACATCATCATCTTCATCGATGAACTCCATACCTTAGTGGGAGCAGGGGCGGCAGAAGGATCGATCGATGCCTCCAACATGCTCAAGCCCGCACTGTCGCGCGGCGAAATTCAATGTATCGGCGCCACGACTCTCGATGAATACCGAAAACATATTGAGAAAGACGGAGCCCTCAAGCGACGGTTCCAACCGATTCACGTCCAGCCGCCGAGCATCGACGAAACGGTGCTGATCATCCAAGGGCTTCGCGATCGGTACGAAGAACATCATGGTGTCGAGATTTCCGAAGAGGCCATTCTCGAAGCGGTCAAGCTGTCCGATCGATACATTAGTGACCGCTTTCTCCCGGACAAGGCCATCGATTTGATCGACGAGACCGGGTCACGGGCCAAACTGCAGGCGTATGCGCTGCCCTCGGACCTGAAGGCGATGGAGCAAGAGCTGAAGAAAGTCTCTCGCGAAAAGGAATTGGCCATCTCGATGCAGAACTTCGAGGAGGCCGTCCGCCATCGCGAGGAAGAAGAACGGCTGCGCAAACTCCTCGATGAATCCAAGCGCGAGTGGAAGAAGAACCAGGAAAAAAACAAGCCGACGATCGGAAAAGAAGAGGTGGCCTATGTCGTCTCCAAAATGACGGGCATTCCTCTCTTCAAGCTCGAAGAAGAAGAATCAGACAAGCTGCTGCGCATGGAGGAATTCCTCCATAAACGTGTGGTCGGACAGAATGAAGCGATCTCCGCCGTGGCCCGGGCCATTCGACGGTCACGCGCTGGCCTGAAGGAAGCGAAGAAGCCTATCGGGTCCTTTATTTTCCTGGGACCCACCGGGGTCGGAAAAACCGAGCTGGCAAGGACGTTAGCGGAGTTCCTTTTCAATAGCGAAGACTCACTCGTTCGGATCGACATGTCCGAATATCAGGAAAAATTCACCAGTTCACGACTCTTCGGAGCCCCTCCGGGGTACGTGGGATACGAAGAAGGCGGCCAATTGACCGAAAGGGTCCGGCGCCGGCCCTATTCAGTGGTCCTGTTCGACGAAATCGAAAAGGCCCATCCTGATGTGTTCAATATCCTGCTACAAGTATTGGACGACGGGGTACTGACCGACAGCCTCGGACGCAAAGTCGACTTCAAGAATTGCGTCATCATCATGACTTCCAATATCGGAACCAAGTTGATCCAGAAGGGGGTCTCGCTCGGATTCCAGAGCACGGAAGGCGATCAGGAGCGCCACAAGAAGGAAGAAGTGTTGGGAGAATTACGCCGCTCGTTCAGCCCGGAGTTTCTGAACCGGATCGACGAGATCGTGGTCTTCCATCAATTAGACAAGACGCATCTCTACAGTATCCTCGACATCATTTTGGGTCAACTCAACCTTCGTCTCCTTGAAAAGGGGGTGGAGCTCGAAGTCGAGGACGACGTCAAGCAGTGGTTGATTAAAGAAGGCTACGAACCGCTCTACGGAGCCAGACCGATGCGCCGGACGATTCAGCGCGCGATCGGCGATCCACTCTCCGAAGAGATGATTAGAGGACGATTCAAGGAATGCCGAAAGATCCGCGTGGTGCTTCGCGACGGTGCTCCGGCATTCATCGAGCAGGAGGCGATGGCTGGCGTCTAATGTCCCAGCCCTATACCTGCGCGACGCCATCGCATAGAGTACGACACGGCCCTTGTGGCGTCAGCGGCCACAAGGGCCGTGTCATTCTCCTTTCGCCGGTCCAATCGCCTGGTCGGCAAAGATTTCATGATGACCATCGTTGAACAGCCCACCTCAGCCTGGATACCGGGGCCCATCCTTGGTATCGAGACGTCATGTGATGAAACAGCCGCATCGGTGCTTGCCGCAGACGGCGCCGTCCTCTCGAACATTATTACGTCACAGCATGCCGTTCATCAGCGATTCGGTGGCGTCGTTCCCGAGCTTGCCTCCCGTGCCCATATTGAATCGATTGAAGATGTCTCCGCTGAAGCGCTGCAACAAGCCGGTCTCGCATGGACGGATCTCACTGGAATCGCTGTCACCCAAGGCCCCGGCCTGGCCGGCGCTCTCCTCGTCGGGGTCAACTATGCAAAAGCCCTTGCCTATGCCTTGAATATTCCGGTGGTCGGTGTGAGCCACCTTGAAGGTCACATCGCCTCCGCCTGGCTGCAGGACCCAGGGTTTCCGTTACCCTGTGTGGTCCTGGTTGTCTCAGGTGGACATACCCATCTCTATTATAAGGAACCCAGCGGTCACTGCCGGTTCCTTGGCGCTACCAGAGACGATGCGGCAGGGGAGGCCTTTGACAAAGGCGCACAGCTGCTTGGACTGGAATACCCGGGGGGGCCAGCCATCGATCGCTTGGCTCGACAGGGAAACCCAAACACCATTGCATTTCCCCGTTCACAACTCAAAAAGGGAAGTCTTGATTTTAGTTTTAGCGGTCTAAAGACAGCTTTGCTCTACACACTTCAAGCGATGCCTGAGCAATATCTCGCGGCGCAAGCTGCTGACTTCGCTGCTGGCTATCAGGAGGCCATCGTGGCCGTCTTGGTCGACAAAGCCTTTGCCGCAGTCCAGTTATCCGGCGCTCGTGCATTGGCGGTTGTCGGAGGCGTATCCGCCAATTCTCGATTGCGCGCGCTGCTCCAGCAACGAGCCACTTCCGAAAACCTGCCTCTGAGTCTTCCCCCGCTGACCTACTGTACGGATAATGCCGCGATGATCGCAGCAGCGGGGAGGCAGGCTCTTCGCGCAGGGCTTTGTGCACCACTGGACCTCGATGCCCAAGCATCCCTGTCTTGTTCATTTGGTCTGTCTGGTTCATCTAGTTAGTTTTGTTCAACCAAACACACGAGACAGACCGAATAGACCAGACAGACCACGCAGGCAGAGTTTTTCCGTAGCCTGCTAACCGACGACTATAAGGAAACGACGCCCATTCCAGAAATTCACGGACAGGTCCTTGGTCTCCGTGCTGGCCAGCTCGCAATGCTTGAGCGGCTGTATCGCCGACGTATGCCAGTGGATGAAGTCCTCTCCGGTGAAGCGGCAAAAACTCTCGCACAGTTCACGCATGAGATTCGCCGTCCCATCGGACTGGTCATCACCAGGCGTGGAGCCGTGCAAGACGTCCTGGTCGGCGCCGGTACCGAGCCCTCGCCAACTACTCTGGCTACGTTTCGTGCAACCCCGCGATCGCTGAGGGGCCTTCGGCTGATCCGCTCGCACCTGAAGGAACAGCCCCTCAGCCAAGAAGACCTCACCATGCTGGGCCTGCTCCGACTCGACATGATCGGATCGTTGGCCGTCACACCCAAGGGCGAACCAGGGTTGCTCTCCCTGGCCCATCTGAATCCACCCAGTCCGCAGGGGCAGTTGTATACGCTGCTGAAGCCCACACTGGTGCATCAATGCCCGGTGAGTTTCGAGACATTCATTCGTGAACTGGAGTCAGACCTCCAGCGCCAGAGCGGGTCACATACGATGGCCCAGAGTCAGACCGCCATCCTCGTGAGCGCCTCGCCCAAGAGTAAGGCCGAGCAAGAAGAACACCTCGCTGAGTTGGCAGAACTGGCCTCCTCCGCAGATCTCACGGTGATCGACCGTTTAGTGCAACGCACGCAGAGCGGCCACCATCGGTTTCAATTGGGAAGCGGCAAACTCAAAGACGTGCTGATGCAAGCCATGCAAAAGGGCGCGGACCTGCTCATCTTCGATCAAGATTTGGCTCCCGCGCAGCTGCGCGCCATTGCGGAGATCACCGACCTCACGGTCATCGATCGGACCCAGCTGATTCTCGACATCTTTGCGCAACGGGCGCATAGCCGAGAAGGCAAGGTGCAGGTCGAGTTGGCGCAACTTCGTTATCTCCTCCCCCGTCTCTCCGGTCAGGGAACGAGCCTCTCGCGCTTGGGCGGGGGCATTGGCAGCAGAGGCCCCGGTGAAACGAAGCTCGAAACGGACCGCCGACGCATCAGAGAGCGCATCGACTATTTGGATCGAGAGATCGAGGGCTTTGCCCGTCACCAAGACCAACGGCGATCGCGCCGCGTCCGACAGGCGTTCCCAGTCCTGTCCATCGTGGGCTATACGAACGCCGGCAAATCGACATTGCTCAACGTCTTAACGAACAGTCAGGTGAGCACGGCCCCACGCGTTTTTGAAACGCTCGATACCACCAGCCGCCGACTGCGTTTCCCGCATGGCAGGGAAGTCATCATCACCGACACGGTGGGGTTTATTCGCGACCTTCCCAAAGATCTCCTCGCAGCCTTCAGAACGACATTGGACGAATTACGCGATGCCGACCTCCTCCTCCATGTGGTCGATGCGGGGACGAAAGATCTGGATGCCCATATCGCAGCCGTCGACACCGTGCTGCAAAGCCTCACCCTCGATCAGCTTCCACGGGTCCTGGTGTTCAATAAGTGCGATCAGCTTCCGACCGGACAAGCGGAGACCCTCTGCCGGCGATACGGCGCGATCGGAATTTCGGCTCTGCATCAGGAGACCTTGCCCCCACTGATTCAGCACCTCGAAGAACGGTTGGCCGCGCTCGTCCCGGTAGACGGCTCTTCCCAGAAATCGGCAGCCCCGACACTCACGTTTGCATCTCGGCCTTAACCCGCTGCACAATCAACCCTCGCTGGTACCGGCCATGACGACGAAATCTCTGCCATCATCGGATCATCGGAAGCGTCTTCGAGAGATTGCAAAGACGCTCCAACGCACGATGCAAAACCCGAAGATGGAACTCGACCATCGTTCCCCTTGGGAGTTGCTCGTGGCCACGATCCTCTCCGCCCAATGTACCGACCAGCGAGTCAACCAGGTCACTCCGTCGCTCTTTCGGCGGTATCGGCGACCGGCAGAGCTGGCAGCGGCTAATCTCCCTGAACTCGAACAGCTCATTCGTTCCACCGGCTTCTTTAAGAACAAAGCGAAACATCTCGTCGCCTGCAGTAAGGCCGTGACCGAGCGCTTCGGCGAACAGGTCCCGCACACGATGGATGAGTTGATCACCTTGCCGGGCGTCGGCAGAAAGACCGCGAATGTCATTCTTGGGACCGCCTTCGCCCAGCCCAGTATCGTCGTCGATACCCACGTGAAGCGCGTGGCGAAACGACTCGGCCTGACCAGATCCGAGAATCCGGACCGTGTCGAACAAGACCTACAGCAGCTCGTGCCGAAATCCCAGTGGACGGCCTTATCGCAACGCTTGTTGTTACATGGACGCTATGTCTGCCTTGCAAGAAAACCCCAGTGCCGCACCTGTCCAGTCTACCGGCACTGCCCATGGAAAGAGAAAGGTCCCCAATGATTCGTAGCATGACCGGTTTCGGCCGACGACAGGCCCCCTGGCAAGATGGGTCCGTGACGGTGGAAATGCGCTCAGTCAACCATCGCTTTCTCGAAATCGCCTGCCGCCTTCCCCGGCCATTGAGCCACCTAGAAGACTCCTTCAAGAAAGCCATCCAGCAATGCTGTACCCGTGGACGCATCGACACCACAGTGACGGTCCAAGCGGGCAAAGGCCGCGCCGGAAGCGTCAATCTTGACCAAACACTCGCTAAGCAGTACCATCAGGCCCTCCATACCCTCAAGAAATCCCTGAAGCTGAGCGGTTCCATCGATCTGGCGCTCATGGTTGGGCTCCGTGACGTGGTGTCGGTATCGGATCAACTAGCGGAAGACCCGAAACTGGCAAAGATGGTTCAACAACTGACCACCCAGGCCCTGACAGACCTTGATGCCATGCGAACGCGCGAAGGGAAGGCCCTGGCAGAGGATATGCGCGCGCGGATTCAGACCATCCGGGGGCACCAAACGCTCGTCGCCGCACGGACCCCTCTGCTGGCTCAGGAGGCCTTTGGCAGAATGAAGATCCGTGTGGAGAAGCTGCTGGGATCGGAAATCCCTGATCCCCCCCGGCTCTATCAGGAGTTGGCGGTGTACGCGGATCGTGGTGACATTACGGAAGAAATAGTCAGATTGGACTCGCATATGATACAGTTTGAGCAGACGCTCAAGCGTGCAGAATCCGTGGGCAAAACACTCGACTTCCTGCTCCAGGAAATCGGGCGGGAAGTCAACACGATCGGCTCGAAAGCCAACGACGCGGAAATCGCCGGTCATGTGGTCCAGATGAAGGCCGAACTGGAACGTATTCGCGAACAGGTCCAGAACGTCGAATGAACTCAGCCGCCACTACCAGCTCCACGGCGCCGGCGTCAGGCCAACCCCGGTCCTCATCGGATCGGCGGGGCATTCTTTTCATTATCTCCGCGCCCTCCGGGACAGGGAAAACCACACTCTGCAAGCAACTCGCGATGAACCTCCCCGGACTGTGGCATTCAATTTCCTATACAACGAGGAAGCCGCGGCCAGGCGAAGAGCATGGGCACGCATATTACTTCGTCGGAGAGCAAACATTCCAAGAGATGATCGAGCGAAATGAGTTCGTCGAGTGGGCCCACGTGTATGGACATCTCTACGGGACACCATGGAAATCGCTGACCGAGAAGATCGATCTGGGGATCGATGTGTTGCTGGAGATCGACGTACAAGGGGCCATGCAGGTCAAGAAACGATTTGAGGATGCGGTGTCGATCTTTATCCTTCCTCCCTCGATGACCGAGCTCCGGGCCCGGCTCCAAACCAGGGCCTCCGATACGCCGGAAGAGATTCAACGGCGACTGCACAAAGTGAAAGAAGAGGTGTGGAGCTACCGCGAATATGCCTATATCGTCCGAAACGAAGACCTCGGCCAGTCGCTTCGCGATCTCGAAAGCATTTTCTGGTCAGAACGCTTGAAGACGAAACGATTGAACATGACGTGGCTCGAGAATAATTTCATTCTTGACGATGAACAGAAAGCGGGAGATCATAAAGATCTTCCCTAACCCAAAGGAGTACCGCATCCATGATCGACATGTTGAGACTCTTGCCCCAATACACAGCAGCCGAATTTGACTCACGCCACCGGCTGGCGATCATCGCAGCCCAGCGAGCGAAGCACATTGTGCAGGGATCACGTCACGCCGCCTCACGCTTCACCAAAGAAACGACCATCGCCCTCGATGAAGTTCTCCGGGGACAAATCAAATACCTCGTTGGTCAAGAAGCGCGGGATGCAATGAAGGAAGCGAAGCGCGGCAAGGAAGGCGAAATGGAACGCATCGCCGTGATGACCGGCGACGATGCGAAGGAGATCAAGAAAGAACTGAGCGTCTATGTCGACGATACCCCGAAGCCGGTGGTGGGTGAGAGCGAGGAGTAAGTGGTGAAGATCTCCGGCTCCATAGGGCCGACGTTGATCGGGAAGCAGATCGTGCTCGGCGTGACCGGCAGCATCGCGGCCTATAAGGCTGTCGTGTTGCTCCGGACCTTGCTCCGTGAAGGAGCGATCGTGCACGTCGTGATGACGCAATCGGCTACAAAGTTCGTCACCCCGCTGACGTTTGAAGTACTTTCCGGCCATCCCGTCTCGACGGATGTGTTCGAGGCGCATCAGGAGATGAAACACTTGTCATTGCCCGAACAGGCAGATGCCATCGTCATTGCGCCAGCCACGGCCAATTGTCTTGCAAAATCAGCGCTGGGGCTGGGCGACGATCTGCTCTCGACCATACTCCTTACGGCACAGTGCCCGCTGATTGTGGCCCCCGCCATGGACGGAGGGATGTGGACCCATCCATCCGTCACCGCACACGTAGCGACGTTGCGTGCGAGGGGAACCATCGTGGTGAATCCAGAAATCGGCCCGCTCGCTTCCGGACGGATCGGCCAAGGCCGCTTGGCAGAGGAAGGCACAATTCTGGAGGCTATTCAGGCGGCGCTGGCTCCACGACGCGATTGGCAAGGGCACCGTATTCTGGTTTCAGCAGGCCCAACGCAAGAGCCGATCGATCCGGTGCGCTTCATTTCAAACCGCTCCTCCGGCAAGATGGGCTATGCCATCGCCGAAGCCGCCCAGGCGAGGGGAGCCCAGGTGGTCCTCGTCACTGGTCCGACAGCCTTACCAACTCCGAGAGGCGTCGTGGTCGTCGCAGTAGCCACGGCTGAGGAAATGACGAAAGCCCTTTCCGCGCATCTTGCATGGTCCACGGCTGTGATCATGGCCGCCGCTGTGGCGGATTTTCGTCCCAAGCACCCTGCCTCGCAAAAAATACACAAGCAAGGGCGAACCGACCAGACGCTCGATCTGGAACGAACCACTGACATCCTGGCCTCCTTATCTGCCCAACGGACCACGCAACTCATGGTTGGCTTCGCCGCTGAGACCAGCGATCTGATCGCCCACGCGAAAGACAAGCTGGCGGCAAAAGGGCTCGACCTCATCGTTGCAAACGATGTCACGACATCGGGAGGGGGATTCGGCAGCGATCAGAACGCAGCCACATTGATCGACCGGCAGGGGGCCATGACAGAATTGCCGCTGATGCCAAAACGAGCACTCGCCGACGCGATCCTGAACCGGGCGAAAGAACTGCTTCGCACCAGACAATCCGGCCGGGCCCCCAAGCCAGTAGCGGGAGGACGCTAGCAACCCATGGCTCAGAATCAGAACGCCCCCGAGAGCGCCTTGGAAATCGATCGAATGGCCACCCAGTTAGCCAAGGATCCACATTCCAAAGTTTTCATGCCACTGGCCGAAGAGTACGGAAAAGTCGGCATGTGGCAGGAAGCTGCGGGCGTCCTCGAAGACGGCCTGAAATTTTATCCCGGCTTCATTACCGCCATGGTCGCGCTCGGACGTGCTTACGACCACATGGGTGAGGCCACGAAGGCCAAGGCGATTCTGGAAGAATCCGTCAAGTTGAGCCCCGAAAACCTGCGCGCGCACCGGACCTTGATCAAGATCTACCAGAGCCAGGGGCTGAACGAATCGGCACTGCAATCCTGCGCCGTCATCCTGGCAGTCAACCCGCGTGATGAAGAAGCGCTCTCGGTCCAATCTGCTCTAAGAGGACCGTTGAAACAAAAGAAGGAACCGGAACGGCCAAAGCCGGAGGCTCCAGTCACGCGTAAACTCTCCGCCCAGCAAGCGAGTACGCCACCAGATCTGCCAGCCTCAACGACGCTCGAACCAGAGATCGCTTCTACCGACCCACTGATAATGCCAACGGAACTGATGGAGACAGGCATCCGTACACAGGATCAGATAGGAGAGCAGCTCGCGTTGTCGGAGCTGGATCCCCACGCCACCGATACTGAGGTGATGCCTTCTCCATCGCCTCACGCGGGAGCCGTGGCCCAGCTGGAAGCCTGGCTTCACACCATCGAATCACGTCGTCACGATCGTGACGCAACGAACGAGCCACACCCAAAAACTTCCTAAATTATATCGCGCGTTTGACCGGTCTGGGGTGGACTGATACAATGTCACCCTGCTGGACCCTGTCATGAGGGATCATCCTCACCTATCCGGTACGTGAACACAAAGACATGCTACGAATACGAGTCTTGCACGGCCCAAATCTGAATCTCCTCGGGACCAGGGAACAGTCGATTTACGGCACCCTGTCTCTCGATGCCCTGGACTCAACCATCACGAAGCTTGCGAAGGAGTTGGCAGTGAAAGTGGACCTCCGCCAGTCAAATAGCGAAAGTGAACTGGTCACCTGGATTCAAGAGGCTCGGACGGGATATGATGGGATCATTATTAACCCTGCCGCCTATACCCACACCAGCGTCGCAATCCGGGACGCCATTGCGTCGGTCGGCTTGCCGACGGTTGAGGTGCATCTGTCCAATATTCATCAGCGGGAAGAATTTCGCCATCGGTCCTATATCGCGGGAGTCGCTATCGGGCAAATTTCCGGTTTGGGCCCGACCGGCTATCTCCTCGCACTCCGGGGGCTGCACGCCCATCTGACCGCATCCCGACGCCAGAAGAAGACGGCCGCACCAACGACATCGCGACGGACGGCAAAATGAACGAGATAATTGCGGAGCCGGCCGAGCGGCCTCTTACCGCCTGAAGGGAGTACCGAGTGATTTCCACGACCGATTTTCGCGGTGGCGTGCGTCTCATGGTAGATAACCAGCCCTTTTATATCGTTGAGTTTCAACATGTAAAACCGGGCAAGGGCGGAGCCTTCGTGCGCACCAAGCTCAAGAGCTATCTTTCAGGCAATGTCCTGGATCGTACCTTCCGATCCGGAGAACGGTTCGAAGAGCCGAATCTCGAAGAACGGACCATGCAATTCCTCTATGCGACCGACGACGCCTTTACCTTTATGGACACGGAGACCTTCGAGCAACTGACGTTCGAGAAGGGCAAGCTCGGCGAAAATGCGGATCTCTTGAAAGAAAACATGACGGTAAAGATTCTCGTGTACGAACATCGCCCGATCGACGTCGAACTGCCCAACTTTGTCGAACTAAAAGTCATCGGTGCCGAACCGGGTTTCCGGGGTGATACAGCCACGGGCGGCACTAAGCCAGCCACCCTCGAAACCGGCGCCATCATCAAGGTGCCGCTCTATTTAGAAGCCGGGACCGTGATCAAGATCGATACGCGTACGAGAGCCTACGTGGAGCGTGTACGGTGAGCAAGCAGAAGTCGAGCAAGTCGAAGAAGGGTGGCACCCCGATCATTCTGCCTCAGGCCTTTGCCGCGACCCAGAGCGGGCAGAGCACACGCTCGCTGTCCGGGCAACAGACCAAGCACATCCAAGAATTGATCGATCTGCTCAAGAAGAACAACCTGACCGAACTGGAATTGGAGCGCGAAGGCCTCAGAATCCGCGTGCGATACGAAATCGGGGTTAAAACGATCACGTCCACCGTCGCCGACCAGGGGACGGCCGGCTCGACCTCAGCCTCTCAGCCGCCCACCACGGCCGGCACACAGACTGAAGACACGACAGGCATGATCACCATCGTGTCTCCAATCGTCGGAACCTTCTATCGGTCCCCCTCGCCGGATGCCGACCCCTACGTTGAAGAGGGCGATTACGTGAAAAAGGGACAGGTCCTGTGCATCGTCGAAGCGATGAAGTTGATGAACGAAATCGAGTCGGAGGTAAATGGGCGGGTCACGAAAATTCTGGCCGAAAGCACTAAGCCGGTGGAGTATGGCCAGGCGCTCTTCCTCGTCGATCCAACAGCGACCCCCTAACCCCTTTCCCTCGACCCCCATCGGAGTACTCGCGTGTTCAAGAAAGTGTTGATAGCCAATCGCGGTGAGATTGCGCTCCGGGTGATTCGGGCCTGTAAGGAACTTGGCATTAAGACCGTGGCGATCTTTTCTGAGGCCGATGCGGCGAGCCTCCATGTGCGCGCAGCCGACGAGAAGATCTGCGTCGGGCCTCCTGACGCCGCTCTCAGCTACCGAAATATTCCCAACGTCCTGAGCGCGGCCGAGATCACCGGGGCGGACGCCGTCCATCCCGGCTATGGATTCCTCTCCGAGAACGCCCACTTCGCCGAAGTCTGCGAATCCATCGGCGTCAAATTCATCGGCCCCACGTCCGAACACATCGCCCTCCTAGGCGACAAAGCCAAAGCGCGCGATATCGTTGCCCGCCGGGGCATACCCGTCACGCCGGGCAGTCCCGGTGAGCTGAAGAGCGAACAGGGAGCCCTCGAAGCCGCCACCAAGATCGGCTATCCCGTCATCATCAAAGCCTCAGCCGGTGGGGGAGGACGCGGCATGCGCGTCGTGAACAAGGCCGAAGACGTCGCGCGCGCGTTTCAAGCTGCGCAGGCCGAGGCGAAGGCAACATTCGGCAACGATGCAGTCTACCTCGAACGATATTTTCTCGAGCCCCGCCATATTGAAGTGCAGATTGCCGCCGACCATCGTGGGCATATCGTGCATCTCGGCGAGCGCGACTGCTCGATCCAACGCCGGCATCAGAAGCTTCTCGAAGAAACGCCGTCGCCCGCCGTCGACGAGAAACTCCGTCGGGAAATCTGCCGCGTCGCGGTCGAAGCTGTCAAAGCCGTGCACTACCGGAATGTCGGCACCGTCGAGTTCCTGCTCGACAAGGACCACAACTTCTTCTTCATGGAAGTGAACACCCGCATCCAGGTGGAACATGCGATCACCGAAATGGTGACCGGCATCGATCTCATCAAGGAGCAGATCAGGCTCGCCGACGGCCAATCCCTCTCGTTCAAGCAACAAGACATCAAGCTCAGCGGGCACAGTCTCGAATGTCGCATCAACGCCGAAGACCCGGAAAAGTTTACGCCCTGTCCCGGAATGATCACGAAGTACAGCGCACCAGGCGGATTCGGCGTGCGCGTCGACTCGGCGATGGAACCGAACATGATGGTCGTCCCGTTCTACGATTCGATGATCGCCAAAGTCATCACGCATGGACGGGACCGGCAGGAATCCATCGTCCGCATGCGCCGAGCCCTCGACGAATTCGTGATCGAAGGCATCAAGACAACTATCCCGCTGCACAAACGTATCCTCAACGACCCCGACTTCCAAAAGGGCCACGTCTCCACCACCTTCCTCGAGCGCTTCCTCGCCGGCTAACACATCCCGCGACGCCGTCTGACAGCCACTCACGATTCCCCCTATCATCCGTCGTGCGCTTGAGAGCGCTGGCGGACTTTTTCAGTATCCTGCTAGAGACTGATTGCACCTTCGAGCTAGAATGTCTTCCTCATGAATGCCGCGCGTCCTCACTCCCTCTCAGGCCTCTATGTCATTCTCGATCCGTCGGTCTGCCCTGCGCGTCCCTTGGTCGAGGTGCTGACGACCGCGGCTGAGGCTGGGGCCTCCCTCTTCCAGTACCGCAACAAGACCGCATCGATGAAGGAGGCCTACGCGGAAGCCTTGGCACTCCGACGAGCTGCTGCGAAGGCAGGCGTACTCTTCATCGTCAACGATCGCTGCGACTTGGCCCTGGCCGTGGATGCCGATGGCGTCCATCTGGGGCAGGGAGACTTGCCGCTCGACATGGCGAAGAAGGTGATGGGACCGGATAAGCTGATCGGGATCTCCACGCACAATCCCAACCAGGTGCGGGAGGCCACCGCCGGGAAACCGGACTATCTGGGCTTTGGTCCAATCTTCAATGCCGGTTCCAAACAGGGCCATGACCCGGTGGTTGGGCTTGAGGGATTACGTGCGATGCGCTCGCTCACGTCGTTGCCCGTCTTTGCGATTGGTGGCATTCAGATCGACCAGGCAGGGGAGGTGATGCGCGCTGGCGCGAATGGCGTCGCGATCATTTCAGCGATCCTGAAGGCCCCGGATATCAGCCTCGCCGTGAAAGCGTTCCTCGCCAAGATGTGAGCCCGCATTATTCATGAAGCTTCTGCTGCAAGCGCGGATACCTGACTCAAGCGAGACGGGCGAGACTGGCGGGAAAAGCGCGACAGGTACGGACAGGGCTCACATGTCACGCAAGTCCCGCTCTTCGCGCTTGTCGAGCGCCACTCCGCCATTTTGCGACGAACCTTCATGAATAATGCGGGCTAGGACCAGCATCGCCAGCTTCGTGATCGGAGCGGTCCCCGCGAGGCGAACCAAGCCTTCGTTCCAATTTCGATTCGCGCTCGGGCTGTAGAGGAGGGGGCCCACCACGGGAACCTTCGCGAGGCGTCGAAGGAGACTCACGGTCGATCGTTCCTGCGCTCGAGCGGTCTTCGTATGCACTGGTCGATGCTGATTCAAGACCAACGCCACGATGGGAATCTTTCGCCGGCGGAGCGCGTGAAGGGTCAATAACGCGTGATTGATTCCCCCCAAGCCCGACTGTCCGACCACAATGGCGGGCAACTTCATGCGATAGATTATGTCTGATACGTTAAGTGACGACGTGATAGGCACATGCACGCCGCCCACACCTTCCACTACCACAATCGCATGCTTCTGACACAGGGCACGGAAGGCTCGCATGATGGTCGCCATTCGCACGGCCGTCCCTTCCGCTCGCGCGGCAGAGAGCGGCGCCACTGGAAGTCGAAAGACATAGGGAGAAACTTCTGCCATCGGGTCATGGCTTCCAGCCGCTCTTCGCAATCGCGCTCCATCAGACTGCGCTTTGGCCGATCGCGAGACCCCTGTCTCAATCGGCTTCATGACGCCTACATCGATTCCCCGTTGACTCAGACACACCACGAGCGCAGACGTGACGAGTGTTTTCCCGACCCCCGTATCGGTCGCGGTGGTAAAGATCCCTCGCGGGCTGGAATCGTGAGCGTGTCGTTTGGCGAGTCGCATATCTTTCATGGCCCACCTGTGCGGCACAACCGGGAGTATTCCCGCAGGATGCTCAAAAAGGCCGTTCAGCAAGGCCGCAGCCGATGGAAGCACCGGAGGCGTAGCCTCTGGGCTACGTTGAGGATGCTTCCGAGGCGAGAACGCAGCTGGCGGGCTTTTTCAGCATCCTGCTAAAGGAATCGGCTGTCACAGTTCCACACCTGTCCCGACACATCGCTAAGTTGCGCCAGATGCAAGATAGTCGTGGCAACTTCCTCTCGTGACGGTGGCCGGCCCAACGCATGGCCTTTCCAACTATCGCCTGCTGGCATGGTCCCTTCAGACAAACCCGTCTTCTGCCAGCCAGGTAAGAGAAGATTCACACGGACGTTACCCGCTCCCCACTCTTGGGCTGCAGTGTGCACCAAACCGATGAGACCGGCTTTTGACGCCGCGTAGGCTACTTGTCCTGTTGAGCCATGGAACCCGGCATGCGATCCAATCACGACGATCGACCCGCCGCCGCGAGCGAGGAGGGGAGGGGCCATGGCGCGGAGGCAGTGAAATGTTCCCGTAAGATTCGTGGCCAACACCTCGGCCCAATCTTCTTCACGTTGTCGAAGAAGGAGATGGCTCCCTCCGATTCCGGCATTGCAGACAAACACCGACGGCGCAGGTACCTGGCGGCAGCAGGCTTCCACCATCTGTTGCACCGCATGCGACTGGCGAATATCAGCTTCGTAGAGCGCCCCAGCTCCGCCGGCGGCCACCACTTGCGTGAGTGTGCCCTCGGCCCCTGCCTTGTTTCGATGGTAATGTACCCCGACAGACCAGCCGGCCGCCGCAAAGGCCAGGCTGATCGCTCGACCAATCCCTCCGGACGCACCGGTCACAAGCACCGCATGTCTTTGGTTTATCTGGTTCATCTGGTTTCTCTGGTCTATCTGGTTAGTTTAGTTTTTCTGGTTCATCTGGTTAGTTTCGTTCAACCAGACAAACCAAATAAACAAGACAAACCAAATAACGGTCTGGATTATGGGTGGGATATCGGGGGAAGGCAAGCCTGCGGGTTTGAGCCGATCTCCTTCCCTTGCCGCATCCAGGATTCCTATGGTACGGTCACCGCATCGTTCAACGTTCAACCAGTGGAGGATTTCGCGCATGCCGCTGAAGACGCCGGGATATCGAAGGGCTCTCATGCTGGGAACAGCTTTGCTGCTCGTCTGGAGCATCTGGTCAGCGCCTCTTGCAGCGGAAAACGCCGGTATCATTGCCCAGTCCGCCGACTATTTTCCCGATCAGATCGGGAACGAATGGCACTATCGTGGCCAGGTTACTGAAGGGCCTCTGCAAACGATTGAGCATAAATTCTTCTCCAACGTGTCCTCGGTCACCGGCATAAAAGACATCAAGGGCATGACGGTCACCGTGTTCCACGATACCAATCCGGGCAACCATGGCCCAATGGATAGTTTCTATCGCCGTGATAGCGTCGGCATCGTCTATTACGGCTCGGAACCGGGCACACCCTTTGAAAAACAGCTCGTGCCCTATCAGATCGTGCGCTTCCCCATGAAGGTCTCGTCGTCCTTCCCGCAATTCAACCGCAAGGAGCTGGATTTTGACACCGACCTGGATCGGGACGGCATCGACGAAAAGGCCGATGCGCAGGGCGATGCCACAGTGCTGGGACAGGAATCGGTCACCGTGCCGGCCGGCACGTTCAAGGATGCCGTGAAGGTGGAAGCGCGCATGCACATGCAGATTCATCTCTCCAGCGCGAAGAGGACGGTCCAGGGAACTGATGTGATGACCGCCTGGTTTGTGAAGGGCGTGGGGTTGGTCAAGTATGTCGAGCGGCAGGAACTCTCGCCGTTGGACGACCGGGGTGTGGTTACGGATATTATGGAAGAACTGGAATCTTACGAGATCAAGCCGCCGAAGGCCTCACTCGGGCGGCGCGAATCCTCGACGGAGGGTCTGCTCGCTGACGACGCGGGTGACCACGAATTGCGTCAGGTACTCTTCACCTCCGGCTTTCGCTCCGACTCCGGAGAGCCGATGGCCCCCAAACGGCTGGCGTCCAACTAACGCGCCGGTGATCGGACGATTCAGGTAGAGATTCCCGACATCGAACCGTTGCCGTGCCAGTTCCAGATTGGCAGGGCTTCGTGAATAGACTCCGCCGGTGAGTGCATAGGCCGTCGAATTCGCCAGGTTCAGCGCTTCTTGAAAGGAAGCGGCCTTCATCACCGCGAGGATCGGCCCAAAGATTTCCTCCTGGGCTACTCGATGTGTCGGCGCCGCATCCGCGAAGACCGTAGGCCCGACATACCACCCGGGTCCCGTCACAGTCCCTTCCACCAGCAGGCGGGCTTCCTTCTTCCCAATCTCGATGTATTCCTGAATCTTTGCCTGCGCTCGACGATCAATCACTGGCCCGACCTGCGTACCCGGCTCTTCCGGATTTCCGACCTTCAGGCTCAGCACCGCCTCCTTGAGGCGATCGAGAAAACTATCGTAGATCGCGGCATGCACGATCGCCCGCGAGCAGGCGGAACATTTCTGTCCCGCATAGCCGGTGAACGATGAGACCACTCCGGTGATCGCGTCATCGAGATCCGCGGTTTCATCCACAATGATCGCGTTTTTCCCTCCCATCTCGGCCAGCACCCGTTTGACCATGTGTTGCCCCGGCGTAAAGGTACCGGCGTCTTTCAGGATGCCGAGCCCCACGTCCTTCGAACCGGTAAATGCGATTGTCGCGATCTCAGGATGAAGCACCAACGCCCGTCCGATGTCGGGCCCACCCGGCAAACAACAGAGTACCTCCTCGGGCACACCAGCCTCCCGCAAGATCTCCGTGAGCCAATGCCCCATCATTGGCGAACGCTCGGAGGGTTTGAAGATCACGGGATTCCCGGTCACGAGCGCCGCCGACACCAGGCCGGCGGGAATCGCCAGCGGAAAATTCCACGGAGCGATGACGGCCGTCACCCCGCGAGGGCTATAGAGATGCTGGTTCAGTTCACCCGGCGCCTGCCCTAACCGTCTTGAGGGAGCACGCCTGCGCCAGTCTGCCGCATAAAATTCCAGAAAGTCGATCGCTTCCGCGAGATCCGCATCCGCCTCCCGCCATGGCTTCCCGCATTCCAGTATCTCCCATGCCGCCAACTCATCGCGCCGAGTCCGCATGAGCGCGGCGGCGGCACGCATGATGTCCGCTCGTCGTTCCATTGGGGTGCCGCGCCAGGACTCCCATGCCTGAACCGCCCGGCGCACTGCCTGTTCGACATCCTCCGAACTCGCGCCGGACAACCGACCCACGACTTCATCCGGACGTCCGGGGTTGCGAGACTCGATGAGAGGCCCCGTCAGACGCTGCCCTACGGACGACGAAGTCCACTGCCGGCCGAGTTGCGACCGCACGGTCGCCAGGGCCTGCTGCATCGCCGCTCGGCTGTCGGCCTGCGAAAAATCCCGCTGCGGTTCATTTCGAAACTCCTGCACAACGGCTCGATGAGACGGCTGATTCTGACTCAGTCGCTCAAGAACAGGCGGAGCCAACAACGTGCTCAAAGGCTGGGATTCCACATACTCCTTGCGTAGAAATGATTCGTTCGATGTGTTTTCCAGCAATCGCCGTACGAGATAGGCCATGCCTGGAAGCAGATCACCCACCGGGGTATAAAGCCGCAATCGGCGCCCATACTGCGTGATCGCCTGCTGAAAGGGCTCGGCCATGCCGAAGATCATCTGATATTCCCAGGTCTCTGGAGGGAGCCCGAGTGACTCTGCAACCGCCTCGATGTAGGCCAACGTACGGAGATTGTGTGTCCCGAAGGCCGGTCGAATCAGGGATGTCTGAGATAACATAAGATGCGTGAGCGACTCATAGTTGGCATCCGTCAATACTTTTTGTTCAAAGAGAGGAACAGCCCAGCCTCGTTGCCGATAGCGGATCATGTCCGAATCCCAGTAGGCCCCTTTCACGAGTCGAATCGTGATGGGCGCCCCACGCCGGCGAACCCAGGACAGAAGCCCCTCGATATCGCGTGCCGTTTCCAGATGGTAGGCCTGCAACGCGAGACCTGCATATGGATAGTCCTTGTAAGAAGACTCCGCGAAGAGCCTGGTGAAGATCTCCACCAGCAACGCTTTCGTATCAGCTTGTTCCATATCGAAGATCAGCGAAGCGGGGAGGCGCATCGCCAGATCGAGGATGGGTCGAAGCCGTGACGCCACAGAATGGTAGCTTCCTTCTGGATCGATCGGGTCGAGATGCGGAGAAAGGGCGGAGATTTTGATGGAAAGCTGGACCCTCGGTATCGGTCCGAGATGGTCACGCTCCAGTAAGGGAAGGGACGGCCACAAGGCTGCCTCTCGCACGAGCAGGGTCAGGGCTTCCACACAGCGATCGCGGTACCGATCAGCCTCACGATCGCTGATGGTGGCCTCACCCAACAAGTCGATCGACCAGGCTCGCCCACGCTGCCAAAGATCGGTCAGCCGCGGCGCCGCTTCCTCCACGGTCGCTCCGGCAATAAAGGTGCGCGCCATGTGCTCGACCTGGCTTCTGATCGCCTTGCCGCTGAGCCGAGCCCCCAAGCTGGTGGCGGAAAGGGCTTTGAGCCCCCACTGGCCGCCAAAGAGTGCTGTGCCTCCATCGCCCAAATATTCGCGAGCCAGCGCGACCACCTGTTCGTCGTCTGTGACCGAGGGCAGGACATCAATGAATCGAAACAGCTGTGTCTTGAAGCGGCTGTCCTGCATGGCCAGGTTGAGGGCCGTTTGCGACCACCAGCGGCGCTCAAAGAGAGTCGGAGTCTGACCGGCAGAGAGACGAGCGAGCTGTTCACCGATACGGCGTACGACAGATTCAGGGGGGGGAGAAATTGTCGACATCGGCACCCCCACTCTCAGTGAGACGAAGGGACACCGTCAGTATACACTGTGGGCATTCGCTTGAAAAATTCGCGTAAATTTGGTATGTTGTGAAGCGTGATTTGTCTTCCCCATGAGGGGGTCCGATGAAACGATTGATTATTGGTGGGTCTCCAAGGAGAGGTAATGCTCGCTACAACGACTGAAGCCACACCGAACGAAGACGTGTTTGTGCCGTTAAACTTGGCTCTATTCTGCGGCATCGTGGCCGCCACGATGATCGGCATCCCACTCTATGGATATTACTACGGGTTCAGCCTCTTCGACTGGGTCCTGTCCTTGGTGATGTACATCGTCACGGGCATGGGCATCACCGTCGGCTATCATCGGTTGGTTTCACACCAGAGTTTCGAATGCCCGAACTGGGTCAAGGCCTGTATCCTCGTTGCCGGTGGCTGGGCGATGCAAAATTCTGCCCTCACATGGGGCGGCGACCATATCCGCCATCACGCCAAGACTGATGAAGAAGAAGATCCCTACAACGCCACCAGGGGATTCTGGCACAGCCACTGCGGCTGGCTCTTTTACGATACCCCCTATCGCACGCAGAAGTACGAGATCCGTCTTCGCCGTGACCCTGTCGTGATGTGGCAAGATCGCTACTATTGGCCGATCGTGGTCACGGGACTTCTGCTCCCTTTTATCCTTGGTGTCTGGCACGGCGGCTGGCAGGGCGGCATCAGCGCCTTCCTATTGGGCGGTCTCTTCCGGATGTTCATGGTGCTGAATTCCACCTTTACGATCAATTCACTCTGTCACATGGTGGGGACACAGCCCCACAGCAAGAAGGACAGCAGCCGCGATAGCTGGCTGGTCTCCTTCGTCAGTTTTGGCGAGGGTTATCACAATTTTCATCACGCCTACGCGCGCGATTTTCGCAACGGACCGAAGTGGTACAATTTCGACCCCTCGAAATGGATCATTTACACCTTCTCGCTGATCGGGCTCGCGACCAATCTTCGCCGCAACGACCCCACCGTCGGGTAATCAGTTCGCGACAAACTCTCCCGACGGACTGTTTCATCTTCCTGCTGTACATTCCCCCATTGCGCTATCGCCCATGGCGCATTAGACCCATTTTCTTTCACCCTGTCATTCGCTTATGATGGAGTGG
>CAZPWD010000003.1:0-34620 GCA_964590025.1 uncultured Nitrospira sp. | reverse complement strand
GTATACACCTCGGCGCGGATGAACCCTCGTTCCATATCGGAGTGAATCTTTCCAGCCGCCTGTGGGGCCGTGAGCCCTTTCCGCAACGGCCAGGCTCGCGACTCCGTCTCGCCGGCGGTAAAAAAGGTGATGAGGTTCAGAAGTGCGTAGGCTTCGCGCGTGAGGCGAACAAGGCCCGATTCCGTCAGCCCCATTTCTTTCAGATAGTCGGCCCGCTCACTATCCAGAAGCGTGGACAACTCCGCTTCGAGCTGGCCGCAGATCGTGACCACCCGCGCGCCACGCTTCTCGGCAAACTCTCGGACCGTCTTCACCATCGCTTCGTCCGCATTGGTCCCTTCAGAGACGTTGGCCACGAACAAGACCGGTTTGGCGGCGAGCAACTGACACTCGTCCAGAACCACCCGTTCCTCCGGTGAGTACGGCAAATTGCCCAGCCATTCGCCCTTGTCGAGGAGATCTATCAGCTTCTGTACGAAGGCCAGCTCAAACGCCGCTTTCTTATCCCCGGCGCGGATTTTCTTTTCGGTCCTTTGCTTGCGGCGGTCCAGCGTCTCCAGATCGGCGAGCATTAGCTCGGTTTCGATGGTGCCGATGTCGCGAATCGGGTTGACGCTACCGCTCACATGAACGACATCCCCGCCTTGGAAACAGCGCACCACGTGCATCAGCACGTCGACTTCCCTGATCTGTCCGAGGAACTGATTGCCCAGCCCTTCTCCTGTGCTGGCTCCCTCGACCAGGCCCGCGATGTCACGGACTTCCAATGTGCTGGGTGTTTTTTTCTTGGACTTGAAAATCTCGACGAGCCGATCCACCCGCGGGTCGGGCACCTGTGCGATCCCGACATTCGTTTCGACCGTTGAGAACGGGTAATTCGCCACCACCGCCCCCGCGCCGACGAGCGCATTGAAGACGGTGGTCTTCCCCACGTTCGGGAGTCCGATCATGCCGCAACAGAGTCCCATTCTCTTCTCTCCCTCAACCCATCGAGGAGGGGAAGCCAGGTTGACCTAGAATGCGCGCGTCCAACGAGGGCCTTCCCCCGTTCTCACCCGCCCACCCTCGCGGCGCCAAGACGCCTCGTTTCCCGGTAGGCCGCGCGTTGCGCGAGTAGCAAGTCAGCCTAGCTCCCCCTCTTCCTCTTCTCCAACATTCTCGCGCACATTGAACTCGTTCATTGCCACCGCTATTCCTCGATGAATCAAACATTCCAACGCATCGACGGCGCGATCGAGACAGGGATTCAATACCTCGAGCTCTTCTCTCGTGAACGCCTGCAACACATAGTCCGCCGAATCCTGACACGGTGCCGGTCGGCCGATTCCGATCTTGACCCGCACAAATTGGGCCGTCCCGATCGTGTCAATGACCGACTTGATCCCGTTATGTCCCCCATGCCCACCGGCTTGTTTGATCCGGAGACGCCCCAGATCAAGATCGAGATCGTCGTGGACGAGGATCAGGTCGTCAGCGGTCAGCGATAACTCACGCAGGAGGCCTTTGAGCGGAGGACCAGTGATGTTCATCCAGTCGAGGGTGCCGGCGAGTTCGAGGAGTTCCGATCCAAGGCGTCCCGATCCACGATGAGTTATGCCGCGCTTGGCGAGACGGATGGACCACCGAGCTGCGGCCCGCTCGATGACCCACATGCCGACGTTGTGATGGGTTTGGGCATAGGCAGCGCCCGGGTTGCCCAGCCCAACAATGAGGCGCAACGTTACTTCTTCTTTTCGGCTTCTTTCTTTTCAGCTTTTGGCGCTGCAGCGCCTTTCTTCTCGCCGCCTTTCGCATCAGCAGCAACAGCAGCCGCACCGGCTTTCTTCTCGCCGCCTTTCGCATCAGCAGCAACAGCAGCCGCACCGGCTTTCGCCGCTTCGCCACCCTCAGCGGCTTCACCCGCCACTTTGCCCTTCGTGGCCACTTCAGGCTCTTTCGCACCTTCCGGCCCGGCTGCGCCGCTCACGAGGAGCGATTCGAGTTTGGCTTCCGTCATCGGCGCCGCCACACTCACGACCATCTGCTCAGGATCGTCGAGATAGCGGATCCCTTCGCGCGCGGCCACGTCTTTCAGATGGAGACCTTGCGCGATGGCGAGCCCCGAGGCATCGACTTCGATGAAGTCCGGCAAAACAGCTGGCAGACACTCAACATGCAACTCGCGCATATTGTGGTGAAGGATGCCGCCTTCTTTGACACCGGCAGGCATTCCGCCGGTCAAATGCAGTGGCACCTTCACGCGAATCGGCTTGTTCATCGAGATTTCAAACAAATCCGCATGGAGCACATTCCCTTCGACTGGATCGACCTGGAAGTCTCGCAAAAGTGCGGTCCGGTTCGGTTTCGACTTCGCACCAGTGAGCGTAAGCGACACGAGCGCGGCCCCCCCCTCCTGTGCCGTCAAAATCTTGACCAGGCTATCGGGTTCAATCGTCAAGAGCAGGCATTCGCCCTGCCCATACAACACGCCCGGGACCTTGCCCTCCCGTCGAAGTTGGCGGGCCGCACCCTTTCCCGTTTTCTCTCTCACTGTGACTGCTAGATCAAACTTCATGACAGGCCTCCGTCCCCTTCTCGCTTGTCTTTAGATGCTTCGGTCTCGAGTTAGGCAAACAATGAACTCACCGACTCATCTTCATGGATTCGCCGAATCGCCTCACCTAACAGTGGAGCGACCGATAATTGATGCAACTTCGGGCAGCTCTGCTCTTTGCCCCGTAACGGAATCGAATTGGTCACGATCACTTGCTTCAGGCAGGATTGCTGGATCCGGTCCAATGCCGGCCCGGTGAGCACCGCGTGCGTACAAGCCGTCCATACTTCCCGAGCCCCATGATCCATACAGGCCTGCGCCCCCTTCACGATGGTGCCGGCCGTATCGATCATGTCGTCCAGCAAGAGCGCACTCTTGCCTGCGACGTCGCCGATGATGTTCATGATCTGCGTCTGATTCGGTCCTTCACGTCGCTTGTCGATAATCGCCAAATTCGCTTCGAGCCGCTTCGCAAAGGCGCGGGCCCGCTCGACTCCACCGGCGTCTGGCGAAACGACCACCAGATCACTCACCTTCACCATCTGCTTCGTAATGTAATCCAACAACACGGGTAGTGCATAGAGATGGTCCACGGGTATATTGAAGAACCCCTGGATCTGCCCCGCGTGGAGGTCCATCGTCAGCACCCGGTCGGTGCCAGCGGTACTGATGAGATCGGCCACGAGCTTCGCTGAAATCGGCACACGTGGCTGATCTTTACGATCCTGACGGGCATAGCCGAAATACGGGATGACTGCAGTGATGCGATTTGCGGAGGACCGTTTGAGCGCATCAATAATAATCAACAACTCCATAAGGGAGTCGTTGACCGGCTGGCAACTCGACTGCACGACGAACACGTCGCCGCCACGAACGTTTTCCTCAATCTTGACGCGAATTTCTCCGTCACTGAATGACCCGACCGTAGCCTCCCCTAGCTTGGTCCCAAGGTAGGCACAAATTTCATGGGCCAGGGCCGGATTCGCGTTGCCAGAGAATATCTGTAGCTCTCCGCTCATCGATTCCTCAGAGGGTTCCTGGATGCGACTGCGTCACGTTCAAATTTCGTATAGGGTTCGTCTCGACGGCGGGCGTCGGTGGGCGTAATCGTGACCCGCCTACCTATATTCGCTGCGCGCTGTTGAGGAAGCCAGCTAAGGGGCTAGACTCTAACGGAATGTAAGGGGAGTTGTCAACCGAGCCACGGCTTATCGTGGTAGTTCGTATTGCCAGCCAAGCGGGCCTGAACAGGTGGGAGCGACAAACACGTTCATCAAATTTTCACTCACGAACTGGGACTGGGCCAGGCGCGCGCGGGCCTCGTCCGCGAACACCCCAAACACCGTCGCCCCGCTTCCGGACAGCAGCGCGATCTCGGCTCCGTGGGCCTGCAAGCTCCGTTTAATCTCCCGAAGCTTCCCATGTGTGGCGAAGACCGGCGCCTCGAAATCATTCTCTGCCGCGGCAATCAATTGGGCCCAGCTGACCCGCGATTGCCGGTCGATTTCTCGCTGGACCAGCGACAGCGGCGTGACAGCCGTCCTGGTGGCAGCCAATTCTTGGTACGCCCACTTGGTATTGACCCCAAACCCCGGGTTGACGAGCACGATCCATCGCGTCCCTTCAACGACGACCGGCCGAACGGTTTCTCCCCGACCCGCCACAAACGCTGAAGGGGCAAAGAGAAAAAATGGCACGTCGCTACCTAACAATTGCCCGACATCAGCCATCTGCGTCGGAGACCACTCCAACCGTAATAAATGGTTCAACCCTATGATGGTGGCTGCGGCATCGCTGCTCCCGCCACCGAGGCCGGCTCCCATCGGTATGCGCTTACGCAGCTCAATGTCGAGCCCGATCGATTGCTGGGCTCGCGCCAACACTTCGGTGGCTGCGCGATAGACGAGGTTACTCTGGTCTGCAGCCAGCTGCGTCGCATCACACCTCAGCTGAATATCCTGTCGATCAGCACGCAACCTGATCTGCACCTCGTCTTCGAGGGCAACCGTCTGCATGATCGACCAGAGATTGTGGAACCCGTCGGGGCGGCGGCCGAGGATACGCAAGATCACGTTAATTTTGGCAGGAGCGAAGACGGTGATCTCGGAGGGACTCAGCTGCGGATTAATCACGGCCTCCCTTGATGGCATACTTCTCTAGTCGGTAGCGAAAGGATCGCGTGTTGAGCCTCAGAAGCCGTGCGGCCTTTTTCTTCACCCACATGGCCCGTTCGAGCGCCTTCAAGAGCAGGTCTTTTTCAATGCCGTTGATAAGCCCTTCCAAATCCAACCCGTCTTCAGGCAAATCGGTGGGCACCCCCTGCTGCTGAGGGGTCACGACTCGATGAAGCCAGCCACGAATATCCTCATCCGACACAGGCGCACCGACGGAAAAGGTGACAACACGCTCGATCAAGTTTTCAAGCTCGCGCACGTTGCCGCGCCACTCATGGCCCAACAACACGTGCATCGCTTCCGATGTCAATACGGGAGCCGGCTTGCCACTTTCCTGTGAAAACTTCTCAAGGAAATGTTTCACGAGAAGCGGGATGTCTCCCGTTCGAAGCCGCAATGGTGGGAGCCGGATCGGAATCACGTCTAAGCGGTAGTACAAGTCTTCGCGAAATGAGCCGTCGGCCACAGCTTTTTCAAGGTCCTTATTGGTCGCGGCCACAATGCGCACATCGACCTTTACATCCTGGTTGCCGCCCACACGCCGGAACTCTCGTTCCTGAATGACGCGTAGCAGCTTGACTTGAATTGTCGGGGTTGTATCGCCGATTTCATCCAAAAAGATCGTGCCGCCGTTGGCGACTTCGAACAAACCCGCCTTATTGGCCATCGCGCCGGTAAAGGACCCCTTCATGTGCCCGAAGAGTTCGCTTTCGAGCAACGTCTCCGGCACTGCACTGCAACTCACCGCCACAAACGGCATCGGACTCCGGGCACTATTATAGTGAATCGCGCGCGCCACCAACTCTTTTCCCGTTCCGCTTTCCCCACAAATCAGCACATTGCTCTTAGCGTCCGCGACTTTGCGCACCACGTCGAACACCTTCAGCATGCTCTCGCTCTGGCCGACGATCTGCGCGAACGACGATTGGCTTGCCATCTCGCGCTTTAATAGAATATTTTCCGTCGAGAGACGCCGCCTCTCCAGAGCGTTGCGGATGATCAACTGCACTTCATCGACCTGGAACGGCTTGGTCAGATAGTCGTACGCGCCCTGTTTCATCGCATCGACCGCCGAGTCCGCGGTCGCGAACGCCGTAATGACAAGGACCACGGTTTCAGGAGAAGAAGACTTCACCGCCTTCAGGACCGCCATGCCATCGGCTTTCGGCATGCGGAGGTCGGTGATGACAAGATCGAAGATTTCCTTGCTTATATGACCGATGGCCTCTTCGCCATCCGACGCTTCGGTCACGACATAGCCCGCGCGTTTGAGCATGATGCTCAGGACTTCGCGCAACCCCCTCTCGTCATCAACAACTAGGATCTTTTCCACGGCGTCCGTCCCTCATGCCACAACCGCACCCCGGCATCCCCGGAACGCGGCATACATACGATAAACCGTGAGCCTTGACGCTCCTGACTTTCGACCTTGATCCACCCCCCGTGCAGATCGACGATGCGATGCACCGCTGCGAGACCCAACCCTGACCCTTCTTTCTTCGTCGTGAAAAACGGAAGAAAGATCTTGTCGAGGTTCTGTTTTGGAATACCTTCCCCAGTGTCTTGAAACGCAATTTCGATGACGTCGCCCTTGCGGCCGCCGGCATCGACGTGGCGGCTGCTCGTCGAAATCGTCAACTGTCCTCCCTCCGGCATCGCTTCAAACGCATTTGTCGCCATATTCCAGAAGACCTGCCGAAGCTGATCTTGATCGACCAGGGCCGTGAGCGCCCCGGTTGCCAGGGACGTGACGATCTTGATCTTGGAACGTGTTCGCGCTTCATGTTGAACGAGATCGAGCGTCTCAGCAAGTACTTTGTTGAGATCACGCTCTGCGAGATTGAGCGCCGGCGGACGTGCATACTGGAGGAATTCAGTAATGATGTTGTCGAGCCGGGTGGCCTCCCGAATCGCAATGTCCATCAACCGGCGATTCGTTTCGTCTTCCATGGCATCTTTACGAAGCATTTGCATCGCGCCGGCCAACGCGCCAAGCGGATTCCGAATCTCATGGGCCATCCCGGCAGACATCTCGCCCAAACTCGCCAGCCAATCCTTGCGCCGCATTTCCTCTTCGAGGTCCCGAATCTGTGTCAGATCTTTGAACACACCAACCAAGCCCGTCTGCCTCCCCTGCTCGTGCAATGGGGAAAGGGTCATACCGAGAATCAGGCGATTGCCGTCAGCACGCTTACATTCCACTTCGAATCGCTTTGTCGTCGACACGGCACCACTGAGTTGTTCGTCTGATTGTTGGCTAGGATGCCAGTTGAAGACCTCGCGCCAGGGACGTCCGGCAACATGAGTGATCGTATACCCGGTCGCTTCCTGTGCCGCTGGATTGAACGAGGTGATACACCCCGTGGCATCTGCCGTAAACACACCGCTGCTGATGCTGTGGATGATATTCTCGTGAAAGACTTGGAGGCGAGTCAGTCCCTGTTCCTTCTCATGTAACGATTGGTCCGCCTGTTGAAGTTGATCTGCTAAGGCCCCGCCAAGAATCCCGACGACAAGAAGAGAGAGGGCATAGACGCCGAATGTTTGAAATGTTTCAGGCACAGTCAGCCGACTCGGCGGCATCCACCCCCACCCCTCAACAAGACCATACAGTTGAATGTTCGTTAAGAGCCCAAACAAAATAATGCAGAAGCAGGCGGTAAGAAGCCCCACTCGCCGACGGGGAACGAGACTGGCAACCGCCACCGTCATGACATATAGCACCGCGAAGGGACTCTCGATCCCCCCTGTCCTAATAACCAACACCGTTTCAAGGAGGAAGTCGATCCCCACCTGAGCCCAAAAAAGTATCGTGAGCGCTGCCGGTGAGGTAAGCGCACGGAGCAGAATGGCGGAAGGGATCGTCAGGATGTAGGTGACAATAATCAGGGTGTAGAACGTTTCGACCCGCCCGCTCTTCCCGACTTGAAAAGCGAGAGACAGACCGAGCATCAGGGTCACGAAGGCCATCCGAAGCCCCATGATCCAATACAGTCTTATGCGCAAGTCATTCATGAGTGGAAGACCACCGGGCGAGAAGGAGATCGGCGGGGCATGAAGAGAGATGTGCCTCGTTCATTCTCCTCGGATTTGGGGCCAGAAACCGTGTCATCGCACATCCGACGGAGCACCGAGTGGTTGAGCCGGAATGGCTTAGGGCCTTCATGCTGGGAGCTAGGCCTAACTCCGTGAGGGGAACGGACGAAACGCCAGCCTCTATTGGATTGCAGACGCCATTTTGAAGATCGGGAGGTACATCGCAATCACGATAAACCCAATCACAACCCCCAGGAACACCATCATCGCTGGCTCAAGTAGTGCCGTCAACGAAGCAACTGCCTGATCAACTTCGTCTTCGTAAAAGTCGGCAATTTTCCCCAACATAGCGTCCAACGCGCCAGTTGACTCACCGACTGCGATCATATGCGTAACCATCTTCGGAAAGACCCCGCTTGCTGCCAAGGGATCCGCGATGGTCTTTCCGCCACTGATACTGACGCGAGCATTGATCAACGTTTCTTCAATGACCTTATTGCCCGAGGTCTTTGCACAAATGGTCATTCCATCGAGTAATGGGACTCCGCTAGCGAGCAAAGTCCCGAGCGTACGGGTAAACTTGGCAACCGAGGCTTTTCTGATTAGGTCTCCAACCACTGGTAACTTGAGAAGCAACTTATCAATGACCATCCGTCCTTGAACGGTGCCATAGTATTTTTTAATGCCAACAAAGATCCCCACAATGACCCCAAGAATGACATACCAGTACGCTATAAAGAAGTTACTGAGGTCGATGACTATTTGCGTAGGACCGGGCAATGCCACTTTCCCGCCCGACAGTTCAAGAAACATCTTTGCAAAGATTGGAATGACAAAAAGCATGAGAATAGTGATAACAACAACGGCAACTCCCATGATCGTGGCAGGATAGACCATGGCAGACTTGATCTGCCCTTTGAGTTTCGCCGCTTTCTCGATGTATTTGGCGAGACGCGTCAAGATCGTATCGAGCAGGCCGCCCACCTCGCCCGCATGCACCAAGTTGACGTACAGATCGTCGAAGACTTTAGGATGGCGCCGCAAGGCGTCCGAGAAGGTCGAACCTGCTTCCACCTGAGTCTTCACATCCCCGATCGTTTCTCGCAGCACTTTATTCTCGGACTGGGTCGAGAGGATTTCGAGACATTGCACCAAGGGCAGACCCGCATTGATCATCGTGCCAAATTGTCGCGTAAATACGATCAGGTCTTTTTCGGTGAGACCGGACCCAAGACTCAGTTTGAATCCGCCCGCCCCACTCTTCTTTTCTTCAAGGCTGGTGACGACGACACTTTGCTTGCGGAGTTGATCCACCGCCTCATCTCGGGTTTTTGCGCTCAGTTCGCCCTTCTTGACGGCACCCGATCTGCTTCGTCCGACATACGCAAAGGTAGCCATACGCAACACTCACCCTTCGATGTGGCCATCGCCCTGGCCGGTGTTAGACTGAGGTGAATACCTACCAGGCGAGTCTACTGGCCACCCCCAAACCTGTCAAACAAATGCACAATCTCTGCGCAAGCGACGAGGCACGCAGGCTTAAGCAATACAGAGCCTTAACCCGCATTATTCATGAACGCTTCTGCTGCAATCGCGGATTCGCCGCTGCGCGATTTCGCGACGAACCGTCATGATTAATGCGGGTTAGCTGCTGGTCGCACTCGTGTGCCGATAGCCTCGGTAGAGATAGTGCAGTCCGGACAATAGCGTGAAGGAGATCATGCCGAACAAGAGAGGCAGCAAGACGGTGAGATCGATTTGACGGGAACTCAGAAATATCACCAACACGACATAGGACAGCTGGAGAAACGTGGTGCCCTTGCCTAAGAAGGTGGGGGTAATATCCACGCGAGAATCTGTGAAGTGTGCCACCGCCGTTCCCAACATCAGTATCAAGTCTCGGCTGACCACTAGGATGGTGACCCACGACGGAATCAAATGAATCATCGAGAGCGTGATGAACCCGGAGGTGAGGAGCAGCTTATCGGCCAGAGGGTCCAACACGGCCCCGAGCCGAGTATACTGATTCTTCACGCGGGCGATTGCCCCATCGAGCGCATCAGTGAGTCCGGCCACGATAAGCACGATGAGCGCTAGAGTAAATCTGCCGTAGATAAGTAACCCAATGTAGCAGGGAATCAGGAGAATACGGAGGATGGTCAAGCTGTTGGGGATATTCATATCTTCCGGAACACAACGGGCTGTGACAGCGGGAGGAAATGATAGGTGGGCGTTAAGCGGTTGTCAACGGCTTGCAGTCGGCACGGCCCCTCCCTATAATCAGGGTCCTAGGCCATTCCATTTGAGTGTCATGGAGGTCGTTAATGAGTTCGCTTCCGCTGCTCTTCAAAAAAGACGGACTGATTGAAAAGCACCAGGTTGAAGGAGTCGACCCGAGCGATCGGTATTTCAATCGCACAGTCCTGGTCAATCGAACACCATCAGGCTACGCCGCCAAGGTTATGTATGAAGCCCTGATTGTTGAAGGGCACTCGCATCCGACCATAGCCGCTGCGGTACAAGAACTCATCGAAGCGATGCAGGGATTCGGCTTCACCAAATTGAGAACCCGCGCCAATTTCAAAGGCACGAAGTATCTCGCCGAAAAAGAAACTTGGCTCGATTACCAGGACCTAACGTAGCCCCGACAATCACGCAGACACAAACTCCCGATAGACCAGGTCGTGAATACAGGGGCGGAAGACCTTAATCTTCTCGTTCCTTCGGCTCGGATGTACCCGGTTGGATAACAGCACCACCTCCAATTCGTACAGCGGATCAATCCACAGCGACGTCCCAGTATAGCCGAGATGCCCGAACGACCGCTCGGAAAAATGGGACCCCGATGAGGACGGCGCCGACGGAGTGTCCCATCCCAACGCCCAACTCGATTGAGCGGCAGATTCCTGGCGGGTCGTAAACTGCCTGACAAGTTCCCCATCCAGAATCGACTCTCTTCCATGATAGCCGCGGAGCCAGGCTCCGGAGACAGCCAGCACCGATTCGGCAGTCCCGAATAACCCTGCATGGCCCGCGACGCCACCCATCGCTGCGGCATTCTCGTCGTGCACCTCCCCACATAAGAGTCGATTGCGCCACTCGTCCTGTTCGGTCGGGGCTATGCGTGATACATCAGCGATTGGGCGAACAACATCGAGGTGCGCTCGCCCTGTCGTAGGGCAAAACATCAGTGGGTCGGCCCGTAGCGGTCGGACGATGGCCTCTTCGCACCAGAGATCCAGCGCCATTCCACTGAGACGCTCCACCAGAAATCCTAGCAACATGAATCCAAGGTCGCTGTAGACACTTCGCTCTCCGCCTGCATAGATCAACGGTTCGTCACGAATCATTTTCAACACATGTTGTTTGACGGGCTGATTCCCCTCAGAGAGCCCCGGGGCAATACCTCTTGCGTCAAGCCGCTCGTATAACGGTCGCCATCCGGGCAAGCCCGAGCGATGGGTCAAGAGCTCTCGCACCGTTGCCTGACCGATCGGCGCCCCTTCAAGTTCGGCTAACACCTCTTGCACGGGATCCCCAAGAGCAACCTTGGCGCGCTGAATCAGAAGCAATACTGATGTAACCGTCGCCAGCGGTTTCGTAAGAGAGGCGAGGTCATAGATGGTAGTGGGTTGTACGGGAAGGCCCGGAGGCTCTGACGACAATCTCCCGGCTACAGCCACACATTGCAGCTCGCCATGCAGACGCACCGCCAACTGGGCACCGGGAAAGACACCGTCGTCAACGGCCGATTGCAGTGCCGCCTGAATGACGTGATGGGTAGCCATAGGCGAGACACCTGTCATGAATGGGGGAATCTGCTGGTGGTGGGCGGCGCGAAGCACACCGAGAACCGCATCAGTGAGCAAGGATCGACCAGGTCTAACGCGTCACATCGCCGGGCTCGATTCTCCTTCGAGTTTCTCCTCCGATGCGATCGCAGCGTCATGAAGTGCTTCCTGTTCTTCCACTTCAAACAGACGCTCGAACATACGCAAGGACGCGCGCAACCGTTCAACCATAAGCAGTCGCTGTTTCTGGAGCGACGAGAGGTCGCGCTGCGTATCGGCCAGTGAGACCCTGGCCTGACGGATTAACTCGCTAGCCTTCACTTCGGCCTCCTTGATGACGAGATCCGACTCCCGTTGAGCATTCCGCTTCACATCCTCTGCCAGCGATTGAGCAGACAGGAGGGTGTTCGACAATGTCGCTTCCGTTCGCTTCAGTTCAGCGAGCTGCTGTTCCAGAAATATGATCTTTTCTTGCTGAACCGCATGGTCTCGATTCAACGATTCGACCGTCTGTGCCAGTTCTTCAAGGAAGCGATTGACCTCTTCCTTGTCGTACCCGCGAAAGCTGACGTTGAATACCATCTGTTGAATATCGAGCGGTGTAATTCTCATGGCATCCCCCATGGTCATCTCAGTTCATCGTCACGGCCAACTCTTTGAGTGACTTTACCAACGCCTCCCGCAAGAACCAAATGATCAGTATCGCGATGATCGGCGACACATCAATCCCCATTCGCCACCCGACCCATCGACGAATCGGCGCCAGGACTGGTTGGGTTGCACGATCGAGAAATTGCACGATTGGATTCCATGGATCCGGGTTGACCCACGAGATCAGGGCACGAGCAATGATCACCACCATATAGAGCCATAGCACATAGTCAAGGATGGTCGCCACCGCTGAAAGAACATTGCCTGCGACAAACATCAGCGTCCCAACTCCTTCGATCGTGTGGTGGCCGCTTCGACCGCCGCCATCAGCGCGGCACGGAATCCCCCCTGCTCGAGCTGATGAAGCCCGGCGATGGTCGTGCCTCCGGGAGACGCTACCTGATCTTTCAATTGAGCAGGGTGCACCCCTGATTCCAGCACCAAGCGAGCCGCGCCGAGCACCGTCTGGGCAGCAAGAAGTTCGGCGGTCTGCCGCGGCAAGCCCATCATAACCCCCCCATCCGCCAGCGCTTCAATGGCCTGAAATACATAGGCCGGCCCACTGCCGCTCAGTCCAGTCACGGCATCCATCATCCGTTCCTCAACCAGCACCACCAGGCCGACAGCTTCGAATATTGTTCGAACCAGCCGAACGTCATCGTCGGAAACTCCGGCACCCATCGCAAGAGAGGTCATACCCTCCCGGACCAATGCCGGAGTATTCGGCATCGCACGAACGACCCGCATTGCCCCGGCAATCTGTTCCGCGATTGTCCGAATCGTCACCCCTGCCACAATAGAAATCACAAGAGCATGGGCCAGGGTCGGGCCAAGCTCACTGAGCACAGCAGGAATCGTCTGAGGTTTCACCGCCAAAACGACCACATCAGCCCAGGCGACAGCCTCACGGTTGGAGGGACCAACACGAATGCCGAACTGACTTTTTAAGCGATCGCGGCGCTCGGCAACGGGATCCGTCGCCCATATCGACTCAGCAGAACACACCTGTCCTGAGAGGAGACCGCCGATCATGGCCTCAGCCATCTGGCCAGCCCCGATGAACGTGATCTTGCTCGTGATCGTTGGACTAGGCATGCCGCGCTCCACAAAAAGCTCTGTCGAGTCGCACCATCGTGGCCCCCTCTTCGACTGCAACGTAATAATCGTTCGCCATACCCTTTGAGAGTTCGTTCAAAGAGGGGTATTCGGCGAAGGAGAATACAATGCCACTGGATCGGGTCCCCACCCCCGCAGCCCTTCGATTTTGGGAAGCGCCTCTTGGAGGTGGTCCTCACCCCCGTAGATCCAGCTCATCTGATCAGCCACAGCTGAAGCGCCATCTCTCGGAAGTTCTGAAGTATTGTACAGAAACCGCCGGACAAATGTCAGCGCGCACACCCAGACTAGCTCCTATCGGCGAGAGAGCAGGGCAATCCCGCTGACCATCGTCCCGTTCACCCGGCCTTCCCGTCGATAGGAATAAAAGAGCTGATCATGGCAGATCGTACAGAGATTCACCGACGAAACAGAGGATGAAGACACACCCTCTCCTTCCATCTGCCGACGGATAAGGGCCTTGAGATCCAGCCGAGCCTTGTGCCCTTGATAGTCACGCACAACCGACTCCCAATCAGGCAATCCCATTCGGAGCTGGTCGAGCACCGGATCGTCTACTTCATAGCAGCAGGGACCGGCCGAGGGTCCAATACTGACTCGCAGATCCGACCGCGTCGACCCGAATCTGGTCGCCATCAGCATGAGGGTCTTCGAAACAACCCCGGCGACAGCGCCCCGCCAACCGACATGAATCGCCGCCACGACATGCCGATGTGGGTCATGCACGAGTACGGGTACACAATCCGCCGTGCGCACCGCCACCGTCACGCCGAGTTGATCGGTCACCAGCGCGTCCCACCCGCCGGGGAACTGATCCGATTCAGTGAGTGGACGATCCACCACCAAGGCATCGGTCCCATGCACTTGCTTGACGGACAGCAGCCAACCACGCCCCTGCGTCCCAGACTGACGAGCGGGCACTCCAACATCGAGTGCCAGCGAGTCTGCATGACTGCGCGTGCCAAAGAAATGTCGGACGCCGTCGCGCGCGGACGCGAAGGCAGGAACCGTGATGACCGCTGCACTCATGGCCACACTCCGCTGAGACTACTCACCCCTACAGAACTGTCGGCTCAGTCGACCTGCTTGCGCAGGAACGTGGGCACATCCCACTCATCATCAGTGACCGCCGCAGTTCGCTCCATCGACACGTTTGCATCTCCCATCCGCCGCAAGAAGGTCGGACGGTCGAGATCTTTAAAGGGCCGCTCCGCATACGATCGTTCTCCCATCGTCTGGCCGGCACCGGTCATCGTCTGTTGTCCGGTGCGGGAAGTCCGACCCGCAGCCACGGGAACCGGAGCGGACTGCTCCTCCCGTTCAAATCCGGTGGCAATCACCGTCACGACCAGGTCGTCTCCCATATCGGGGTTGATCACCTGTCCGACAATGATATTGGCTTCAGGATCGGCTGTCTGTTGGACAATCGTGGCCGCTTCCTCGATCTCGTGCAGCGACATGTTGGGCCCGCCGGTGATATTCAATAACACACCACGCGCGCCCTCCACGCTGCCTTCCTCCAACAACGGACTGCAGATCGCCTTTTGCGCCGCTTCGATCGCCCGATTCGTCCCGCGCGCCACCCCCATGCCCATCACGGCGCGGCCCGTATGCGACATCACGGTGCGGACATCGGCAAAGTCCACGTTCACATGGCCGGTGGTCGTGATCACATCCGCAATCCCTTGAATGGCCTGCCGGAGTACGTCATCGGCCACCTTGAAGGCTTCGAGCAGCGGCGTCGCTTTGTCGACGATGCCGAGCAGTCGCTGATTCGGGATCACGAGCAAGGTATCCACGTGGCGGCGGAGATCGCGAATCCCTTCCTCCGCATAAATCATCCGGCGATGACCTTCGTATGAAAAAGGCTTCGTCACGACCCCGACCGTCAAGACACCGAGTTCGCGCGCGATGCTCGCCACGATCGGCGCGGCACCCGTCCCGGTTCCACCGCCCATCCCTGCAGTCACGAACACCATGTCGGCGCCCTCAAGACACTCCCGAATCTGATCTTTGCTTTCCAACGCCGAGTCTTTTCCGACTTCCGGCTTCGCCCCGGCGCCGAGTCCCCTGGTCCGCTGAGGACCCAGTTGAACCTTATACGATGCCCGCGACCGGTCCAACGCTTGCAGATCGGTATTCGCGGCGATGAAATCTACCCGCGCCAATCCGGACATGATCATGGTGTTGAGGGCGTTGCACCCAGCGCCACCGACACCGATCACTTTGATCCGAACGGGGGACACGACATCCTCTTCAAATGAAAACATCAGGACACCTCCCTTTATAGAATCCGCGTAGCGGCCGTCCGCCTCGCGCGATGGTTAAAAGAACTCGAACATCCAGGACTTCATACGATCGAATACCTTATGCAACGGCCGTCCGCTGCGCAGACCAGCGGTGGCCATCTCCTCAACATGGTGCCGGGCATGGAGCAGCAGGCCGACACCTGTGGCATGCATGGGATTACTGACGATGTCGCGAAGCCCTCCGATCCCACTGGGTGCGCCGCGGCGAGCCGGAAGATTCAAGACCTGCTCTGCCGCATCAGGCATCCCTTCCAACAACGACGTTCCACCTGTAATCACCGCCCCTGCCCCCAGCATGCCCTCATAGCCGGCGCGCGTGATTTCCCGACGAACCAGCTCGAATATTTCTTCGACCCGCGGCTCAAGAATCTCCGCAATGTCACGGCGCGAAAACGTCCGTGCGGGACGGTCCCCGACCGACGGGACTTCCACCGTTTCATGGCCCTGCACCAATCCTGTTCGGGCGATCCCGCGCTGCAGCTTGATCTTCTCCGCTTCAGTCTGAGAGGTCAGTAACCCGATCGCGAGATCCTTCGTCAGGTTCTGCCCGCCGATCGGCAAGACCGCGGAGTGCCGAATACTCCCATCGAGGAAAATCGCAAGGTCGGTCGTCCCACCACCGAGATCGATCATGACGACCCCCAAGTCGCGCTCTTCCTGGCTGAGGACGGCCTCACTGGAAGCCAATGGCTGTAGCACCATATCCACGACATCGAGCCCCGCGCGATTCACACACTTGATGATGTTCTGCGCTGAAGTCACGGCGCCGGTAATCACATGCACGTTGACTTCGAGACGGTTTCCGGACAGACCCAACGGCTCCCGAACCCCCTCTTGCCCGTCCACCATGAATTCACGAGGCAGCACATGAAGAATCCGTCGTTCATGGGGGATGACCGCCAGAGTCCGCGCGCTCTCGATCGCACGCTGGATGTCTTCCCGCGTGACTTCTGCCTTTTTGAGCGCCACGACCCCCTTGCAGTTCTCCGCGGAGATATGGCTGCCGGCGATGCCGGTATAGACGGAATTGATCTGAACCGCCGCCATCAGCTCGGCTTCTTCGACCGCCTTCTTGATCGATTCCACGGTACTCTCTATATCAACCACGACGCCTTTGCGGAGCCCTCGTGACGGGCTGGATCCGACCCCGATGATGTTGAGGGCCCCCTCATCAGTGACTTCCGAAACTATGGCGCAGATCTTCGTGGTCCCGATGTCCAACCCCACAAGAATCTGATCACGCTTCGGCACAGTCCTCACACCCCTTCCCGCACAATGACACGGTTGTCGTAACGCAGATCGATCTCGCTCACCTCGCGCTTCCGACCATCGGATAAGGCAGTCTTGAATGACGGTTTCACTTTCCGGAACCGCTCCCACTGATCAACCAGAGAATCGTCACCAAACTGGAATCGCACCCCATTGGCTGACGCCACCACATTCGAGGGATTCGCAAGATCGATTTCAACCCGCCCGTCGAAGGTAATGGCGATGAGCTTGGCCAGCACGACCCCAGACTGAACCGCGTTGCAGACACGTGCCTCGCCGCGCTGAAGGGCCTGACGATCCAGCCCGGTCAGCAATGGCAGCGTCTGGTCATCCTGCCTACCTAACTTGGCAAGGAGGTATCCGCCTTCATCGCTCAACCAATGGTCTGCGCCCATCCGAATAATGGCGGCCGGCGTGCGTTCCAATACGGTGACATGCAGCAGATGTGGCGGCCTGCGTTCGACCGTCGCCTCCTTGATCCAGGCATGCGTCCGCACTCGCTCGGCAAGAAACGCTGTGCTGACTTGATGGAGCCCCATGCCGGGATTCAAGACGAGCCGCTCCAATACTTCCGGCTTCGTCACGTGGTGAATACCCTCAACCTCTACCTCGCGGATTTCCAGCCAGCCCTGCAGAACCGGCCCCATCTCTCGCGTGACCATGGTCAGCCCCCAAGCCAACGCCGCAAGACCGACGATCCATTGCCCCACGCGCAGCGCACGTCGCCCTCGCGAGACGAGTCTCTCCCGACGCGCCTGTTGCCGCTGATCCGAGACCTGACTGGCACGCGCGCCCTTCCATTGGTTCAGCCGAGGGCCGATTGCAGGCACTTCTCGCTTCCGCAAAATCACCTTCATGGCATGCTCCCTTCCCCTGACGGACGGTCGAGGCGGGCTGTGCGAACGAGGGCGGACTCGAGAATCCGTTCGGTCAGCTCGTCATAGTCAATCCCGGCCCGCGCCGCCGCCATCGGCAGCAAACTCGTTTCGGTCATGCCCGGCGCCGTATTAATCTCCAACACAACAGGACGGCCACGCGGGGTGATACGGAAATCGACCCGGGCCGCACCTTCACAACCCAGCACCTCATAGGTGCGCAGCGCCAACGTCCGAATCTGCAGGGTCACCGCCGCGGTCAAGGGCGCAGGACAGAGATACTGCGTGTTCCCCTTTTCATACTTCGCCGCAAAATCGTAAAAGCCACCCGGCGCGACAATTTCCACGGCAGGGAGCACCAATGGAGAAGAATGGTGCCTCCCAATGATCGACACCGTGACCTCATGTCCCGGAATGTAGGCCTCGACCATCGCATCTACGTCGTAGCGATGGGCCAAGGCCAGGGCGTCACGCCATTGCGCCGGCTTCCGCACGATCGTGACGCCGATCGTGGATCCTTGCGACGCAGGCTTCACCACGACGGGCCAGCGCAATTTCGCCGCCCGCATCACGGTGGCGCGTGAGACCTTCTCCCCGCGCTTCACAACCGCGCCTGCCGGCACAGGAATGCGCGCTGAGACCAAGAGAGTTTTCGCGGCGACTTTATGCATGCCGATCGCACTGGCCTGGATGCCGGATCCGGTGTAGGGAATTCCCAGGGTTTCCAGGAATCCTTGAATCGCGCCATCTTCACCACCTGGTCCGTGCAACGCGAGAAACACCAGATCGATCTTCTGGTCGTGCAAATCCTGAGAGAGCGTCGGTCCGACATCGATGGTCACCGCGTTGTAGCCGCGACGGACCAGCGACCGATGCACCGCGGCGCCCGTCCGGAGCGACACATCGCGCTCGGCCGATTGCCCGCCCATCAGCACCCCGATGCGGGCGCGGGTCAGAATGGGTCGCTCTGTCGGACGAGGCTCGCTCATACCGCTACGGCTTTCCTACGATTTTGAGTTCAAGCTCTAACCGCACACCCGCCTGACGGCGAATAGCGCTACGGACCTTCCCAATCAGCGCCATCACGTCCGCCGCACGTGCCTGCCCCCGGTTCACCATGAAGTTGGCATGCTTCGTTGATACTTCCGCATCGCCGACGCGCGCACCCTTGAGGCCGGCCTCCTCGATCAATCGGCCTGCAGAACCGTTCGGAGGGTTCTTGAACACACAGCCCGCGCTCGGCATCGCGAGCGGCTGCGTGTCCCGTCGATAGTGGAGGTAGTCCTTGACCACTCGCTCAATCTCAGATCGGACCCCTTGCTTCAGCTGAACCCACACCCCGACGACGATGCCGCGTGGCAGCAAGGCCCGTCGATACTCGAACCTCACCTGGGCTGCTTCCACGTCCACGACCTGGCCTTTCATGTTCACCATGCGAACGGCCTTGACCGAATCCTTCATTTCCCCGAGCTTCGTCCCAGCATTCATCACCACACAACCAGCTACAGTCCCGGGAATTCCCGCCGCCCATTCCAGTCCCGCGAGGGAGTGGCGGATGGCGTACCCGATCAACGTCGGCATCCCGACTCCTCCTTCGGCATAGAGAACGGACCCCGGTGCTTCTTTGATCGCCCGCAACCGCACCAGGCTGACCACGATGCCGCGGATACCCCCATCCCGGATGAGCAGATTCGTCCCGCCCAGGACGAACAACGGAATCTTGCGTGCGCGCGCCTGCTGGACCACCAGACAGACATCCTCAATATCAGCCGGTTCAACCACGACATCCGCCGGCCCTCCGATCTTGAACGAGGTGTACTCTCGCAACGGAGCCTGGAAGGACACGGATCCCCGAAGGCCTGCCACCGCAGCCCGCACATCTGCCTGCGTGAATCGCGCATGCCCTCTCGCCGCTGTCGTGACACGCCGACCTCCTTGCTTCATTGCATCATGCGGTGGGGATCAATCGGGCCAAGAGTCCAAGCCCCGTCTTCCAAATATCCCCCGCCCCTAATGTGATGACGAGATCCCCCGATTTCAGATGGGGCAGCACCTGATCCACCAATGTGTCCTTCTGTTCCACAAAGGTCACAGACGGATGGCCGGCCACACGAATAATGTCGGCCAACTTGATTCCGGACACCCCGGGAATCGGCTGCTCGCCAGCCGCATAGATTTCCGTCAAGAACAGCAGGTCCGATTGGTCGAACGCCTTCGCAAAATCCTCCAGCAAATCTCGCGTCCTGGTGTAGCGATGCGGCTGAAACAGCACCACCAGCCGCCGGTCTCCCCAGCCTTGTTTCGCTGCAGCCAGGGTGGCCTTGATCTCAGTCGGATGATGCCCATAATCGTCCACGACCATGATCCCCTTGGCTTCCCCTCGCAGATGAAAGCGGCGCTCTACCCCGGTATAGGCAGCCAGAGCTTTCCTGATGAGGTCCACCGGCACATCCAATTCGATGCCGATCGCAATCGCCACGAGCGCGTTGGAGACATTGTGCCGGCCGGGCACCGCCAGGCGAAACGGGCCCAAATGGCGCCCACGGTACTGCGCCCGAAACTCGGCGCCCCATTGGTTCAAGTTGATCTCTGTCGCAAAGAAGTCCGGCATGACACCCTCACGCTCACTGAGCCCGTAGGTCTGATAGCGCTTCACGATGTTCGGGAAGAGCGCCCTGAGCCGATCATCGTCGGCACACAACACGGCCAACCCATAGAACGGCACCTTATTGATAAACTCGAGAAAGCACTCGTTGATGCGCTCCATGCTGCCGTAGTGATCGAGATGTTCCCGATCGAGATTCGTGACCGCGACAATGGTCGGAGATAGACGCAGAAACGACCCGTCGCTCTCATCGGCTTCCGCCACGAGGAGATCGCCTCGACCAAGGCGGGCATGACTCCCCAGCGCATTCACTTTGCCCCCGATCACCATCGTCGGATCCAACCCGCCTTGCGCCAGCACATTGGCCACCATCGATGTCGTCGTGGTTTTTCCGTGAGCGCCGGCAATGGCGACCCCGAATTTCAGTCGCATCAGCTCCGCTAACATCTCGGCCCGAGGAATCACGGGAATCTGCTTCGCCTTGGCCGCCACGACCTCGGGGTTCTGAGCCGACACGGCGGAGGAGATGACTACCACCTGAGCCTCCCCCACATTCGATTCCTGATGGCCGACAAAGATGCGCCCGCCGAGTTCTTCCAATCTCCGCGTCGTATCGGAGGCCTGCAGGTCCGAGCCCGTCACTTTGTACCCCATCGTCAACAGCACCTCGGCGATACCGCTCATCCCCGATCCCCCGATCCCGACTAAGTGAATCTGTTGCGTCTTGCGAAACATCGGCGCGCGCCTTACTCCACCAACCGGTTGATACGACTGTGATCCCTGTCCGCGTTGCCCAATACCATTAGACTCCTGCCGCTCCGCCAGAGTGGTTGACATCATGATGACCCCCCATAAGTGCATAGCATTCTCGGACGATTACCTCGGCTGCATCGATTCGCCGCAGCGATAGACTGGCTTCGCCCATCACCCTCAATCGCTCCGGATCCCTGAGAATGGTCGCCACCGTGCGGACCAACAGGGGTCCTGTGAGCACAGATTGCGGGAGCACCACGGCGGCCCCAGCTGCTTCCATCACCTTGGCATTCCGCGTCTGGTGGTCGTAGATGGCGGACGGCAGCGGAATGAGGATGGCCGGCTTTCCGCACGCCGTGAGTTCCGCCACCGTCATGGCGCCGGCTCTCGCCACGACCAGATCCGCCTCCCGTAGTGCCGCAGGCATGTCATAGATAAACGGCATGACTTTTGGCTCGATGCCGGCGCGACGATAGGCCTCGACCACCCGTGTATGGTCGGACTCGCCGGTCTGATGGGTCACAGTAAGATGTGGCAGCTGCGTCATCAGATCGGGCAATCCTTCCATCACCGCTGCATTCATCGCCTTCGCCCCCTGGCTCCCCCCGAAAATCAGCAGATGTGGGGGTCCCGACTTCTCCCGGCTCTGTTGCACGCCGTCCAGGAACGCCTTACGAATCGGGGTCCCCACCACGCGCACCTTGGAATGATTGAACGAGTCAGCCGCAGACTCGAATGCGAGAAAGATGCGCTGGGCGAACGACCCCACCGCTTTGTTGGCCATCCCGGGATTTGCATTCGGCTCAAGAATCACGCGCGCCACCCCGGTCACTGCTGCAGCAAGAAGCATCATCGGACTCGTATACCCGCCGACCCCGATCACCAGATCCGCCCGTCTGGTTCGCAGGATTCGCAGAGACTGCCACAAACTGACCGGCATGGCGCACAAGCCTGCCACCGCCCCGAACAGCCCCTTGCCCATCACCGGCTTGGCACTGATCAAAGCCAGGTCGAATCCCTCATGGGCAAGCACTTTCGACTCAAGTCCACGCGCCGTCCCCACGAAGAGCACCTTGGTCGCGGGATCGCGCCGGAGAAACTCTCGCGCCAACGCCACAGCCGGATAGAGATGGCCACCGGTTCCACCTGCTGCTATGACGATCGTCATCCGTGATCCAACCCACCATGTCCACCTCGAGACCCGCCGGCATGCCGGTCGCGAGAAATACTGAGCAAGATCCCCACCCCGATCAGACTGACCACCAGCGACGACCCTCCGTAGCTGATGAACGGTAAGGTGAGCCCTTTCGTCGGTAAGAGCCCGGTCACCACCGCTGCATTCACCAGCGCCTGGCCACCGATCAACAAGGTAATGCCCATGCCCAGATAGCGGCCGAACGGCACCCGCGCGCGCGCAGCGATCTGAAACCCCCGCCAGACAAAAAATGCAAACAGCAGGGTCACGGTGGCGGTCCCGATGAGCCCCAGCTCTTCGCCGACCAGCGCCAGGACAAAGTCTGTATGCGCTTCCGGGAGAAAGTAGAGCTTCTGTTTGCCCTCGCCCAATCCCACCCCGAACGGACCGCCGCTGCCGAAGGCCAAGAAGGATTGTGTGATTTGGAACCCGGCGTCCGATGCATCCTTCCATGGAGCAAGAAACGTCATGAGCCGTTGGCGTCGATAACTCGAACCAAGGACCAGCACCAGCACGACCGGAATCGCGCAGAGGCCTAAGACCAAGAGATGGGAGATGCGCGCCCCAGCGAGAAAACACATCCCGACCGTCACCACTCCGAGTACCACAACCGTCCCAAGATCCGGCTCCAGCAGCACCAGTCCGCTCAGCAGTCCGATCACGATCAGGGCCGGCAGGAGACCATCGCGAAACAACGTGATCGTGTCCCCCTTTTTGGTCAGATAGGCCGCCATATAGATAACCGCCACGAGCTTGGCCATTTCCGCCGGCTGAACCGAGATCGGCCCCAACCGCAACCATCGCCGCGCTCCCTTGGCCGCCACACCGAGCGACGGCACCAGGACCATGACGAGCAGCAGCAACATGCAGGCCAACATCGGAATGGAAAGCTTCTTCCAGAACGTGTAATCGATACGCGACGTGAGATGCATCAATAGAAAGCCGAACGCGAGCCAGGCTATCTGCCGCTTCAGAAAAAACCCAGGATCCTGAAACCGGTTGCCCGCCACGATGGCGCTCGCGCTGAACACCATGACGAGTCCCACCAACGCCAGGGTCATGGTGACCGCCAGGAGCGTGTGGTCCGCCGCCACCCGTTGCTTGCCCGATCGTTGGCTGGTCTGGGACCATGGGAGCGCCAGAGTCCCAGCTGATCGATGCGCCATTGTTCAGAACCGCCCCTCCCTCGCCTTGCACGTCACGCCGGTAAGGCATGAACCAATGCCTTGAATTGACGACCACGGTCTTGATAGTCCACAAACATGTCGAAGCTGGCACAGGCCGGGGACAACAGCACGACGTCACCCGGCGATGCCCCCTGCGCCGCAAGATCCACGGCGTCCCGCAAGGTAGCCGCCTCGGCCATCGTGGCGACACCCTCCCAAGCCTGTCGCAAAAACGGCGCCGCTTCTCCGATCAGAATCACGCGCGTGACCCGCCGACTGACCGCCTGAGCGAGTCGCGAAAAGTCGCCACCCTTATCCCGTCCGCCGGCAATGAGCCAAATCGGTTGATCGATACTCTCCAGCGCTTTGAGCGTGGCATCGACATTCGTGCCCTTCGAATCGTTCACAAATCGGACCCCCCGACGCTCGCGGACGATTTCAAGGGCATGCTCGAGTCCGGGAAACGTCGCGAGGACGCGACGAATCGCATCGAGAGGACAGCCGCACAGCACGGCATAGGTCGCGGCTGCCATGACGTTCTCCACGTTGTGGCTGCCGATGATACGGATCTCGCTTCGACGACAAATCTCCTGCCGTACCCCGGTCACCGTCGTCACGATCACATCATCTTCGAGGTAGGTTCCCCCAGACAAATCAGCGCCGATCGTCGACGCGGTCGTAAAACCCAAGCGTTTCGCACGGACCCGCTGTCGCAGCGCTGCCACACGGTCATCATCAAGATTGAACAGGGCGAAATCAGACGCGGTTTGGTTCTCGAAGATCCGCTGTTTAGCCGCGATGTATTCATCCAGCGACTCATAGCGATCCTGGTGATCGACCGTCACGTTGAGCAGGGCGGCGATCCAGGGATGGAATCGATCGATCGTTTCAAGCTGAAAGCTGGAGACCTCCACGACGAGATAGTCGTACGGACTCGGCTTCCCTGCCTGGCTGGCACGAAGGTCTTCCGCCGCCGCCTCGCTCAGGGCGGTGCCCAAATTGCCGCCGACAAACACCCGCTGGCCGCTCTCGGCGAGAAACTTGCCGATCAGGGTCACGGTCGTGCTCTTGCCATTGGTACCAGTGACTGCAAGGAGTGGGCTTCGGAAGAACTGCGAGGCGAGCTCCAATTCGCTGATCACCTTCACGCCGCGTCGACGCACCGCTTCGAGCGGGGCTAGTCGATAGGGCACTCCGGGGCTGATCACCACCAGGTCCGCCTCATCGAGCGACGATTCGTACCGCGCCCCGACGATCACGCCGACGTGATCGCGGTCGATGCCGCCGAGGGCCGCCGTCAGTTCCACCGATTCCTTCCGATCGGCTACCGTGACACGTGCTCCCGCCGCCTGAAGCAACCGGCAAGCCGCCACACCACTTCTGGCAAGTCCCATTACCGTGACACGTGCTCCCGCGAGTTCCACAACCGCTTCTCCCACCATGCCATCACCGAAGCTTTAAGGTACTCAGACTCAACAAGGCCAACAGGATGGCGATGATCCACAAGCGCACCACGACCTTGGGCTCCTCCCACCCTTTCATCTCAAAGTGATGATGGATGGGCGCCATGAGAAAAATGCGTTTCCCGCGCGACTTGAACGAGACAACCTGAAAAATGACCGAGACCGCTTCAATCACAAACACTCCGCCGACCATCAGAAGCAGCAACTCGTGCTTGCTGATCACCGCAACCGTCCCCAGCGCCGCTCCCAGCGGAAGCGAGCCCACATCCCCCATGAACACCGAAGCCGGATAGGTGTTGAACCACAGAAATCCCAGACTCGCCCCCAGGATGGCTGCGGTGAACACCGCGAGTTCACCCGCGCCTTCGATGTGCTGAATGAGCAGATATTCCGACATGAGTCGATGGCCGACGACATAGGCCACAATCGTGTAGGCCAATGCCGCGATCATGACCGGTCCGACCGCTAACCCATCGAGACCATCGGTCAGATTGACGGCATTGGAACTCCCGACAATAACCAGTACGGCAAAGGCGACATACAACCAGCCGAGATCCGGAACGACATTCTTGAAAAACGGAATGCTGAGCTTGGTCGTATAGCCGGGCAGGAAATAGAGGACCAGCGCAATCGCCAAGGCCAGCGCCACTTGTGCCGTGAATTTCTGTCCCACCGACAACCCCCTGGATTGGGCCTTGATGAACTTGAGATAGTCGTCGGCGAATCCAATCGCCCCGAACCCCAACGTGGCGGCGAGCACAAGCCAGACGTAGGGCTTCGCGATGTCGGCCCAGAGGAGCGTCGAGAGGACCACAGCAAAGAGAATGAGAATCCCGCCCATGGTGGGCGTGCCGCTCTTCGCCAGATGATGTTTAGGACCGTCGCCGCGAATCTGCTGACCCAGCTTCATGTCTTGTAATTTCCTGATCACCAGTGGGGCCAGTACAAAGGCGATCAAGAACGCCGTCACGGCCGCATAGATGATCCGGAAGCTCAAATACCGAAAGACGTTCAGGAACGAATATTCCGTATGAAACGGATACAGCCAGTTGTAGAGCATGCCGTCTGTACCTTAAAAATGAGCCTGTCCGCCTGACCGACTCTTGCGTCGGATGGACACCGACTCTTTACGACGCCTGTTTGATAACTGCCCTCATCCCAGTCAGAACCTGCACTACCTGTTCCATTTTCATGCCGCGAGAGGCCTTCACCAACACCACGTCACCCTGCCTCACGATTCTCTTGAGGCAATCAGCTGCGGCAGCCGCATCGACCACTTCGTCGATCTGCAGACTTGCCATTCCGCCCTGCCGGGCTCCTTCCGCAATATCCCGACCCAACGTCCCGCAGACGATCAGCCGTGACAGCCCCTTCGCGGCAAGAAACTGTCCAACGTCCCGGTGCATCCGTCCTGTCTCAGAGCCGAGTTCTAACATGCCTCCCAGCACGGCAATCCGTTCGCGTGCAGGACTCCACTGTGCCAGCAATTGGAGCGCTGCTTTCATTGACGCAGGGTTGGCGTTGTAGCAATCGTTGATGATATGAACGCCGTGATGGGTCACCACCTGCGACCGCATCGCGGCAGGACGAAATCGGCCCAGCCCTTGGGCAATCATCGAACCGGACAGGTTCAAGGCAGCACCCACCGCCGCGGCGGCGAGCGCATTGGTGACGTTGTGGGTACCATGCACCTTGATTCGAACAATCGTGGGACGGCTCTTTCCAGGGAGGTGCAAGCGAAAGGTCGTTCCTTGGCGAACATCGGACGTGACCCCGCTCGCGCGGACATCGGCCAACTCCGAAAATCCGAACGACATGACGCGGCATTGCGCACGCGCGGCGAGGTAGTCAAAGTAAGGATCGTCGGCGTTCAAAATCGCCGTGCCATCGGCCGGAAGCAGGTCCAACAATTCCGCCTTGGCTTGCGCCGAACCTTCCATGCTTCCGAAGAACTCGAGGTGATCGGGGCCAATATTGGTAATCACCCCGATCGTGGGCCGGACGATCTCACAGAGCCTGGTCGTCTGCCCAAGCTGATCCACCCCCATCTCAATGACGGCCGCTTGATGGCGAGCCGTGAGACGAAACAGGGTGTACGGTACGCCGATCCGATTGTTGAAATTCCCTTCGGTCTTCAACACCGGCCACCGCTGAGCCAATACCGCCGCCACCATCTCTTTCGTCGTCGTCTTGCCGTTGCTCCCGGTCACCGCCACGACGGGGATATGGAACCGACTGCGATGATGCGTCGCCAACTGTTGGTAGGCAAACAGCGGATCACGCACTCCGAAGAGAAAGGGCGCAGGCCGACCATCGATCCGGCGTACCGCTGCGGAGCCTGGAGGAAGGCGGTATTCATCGTGAACAATGGCTCCTGCTGCGCCCTGAGCAAGTACGGCCGGCACAAACTCATGCCCGTCGTACCGATCGCCCCTGAGTGCCACAAACAGATCACCGCGGCGAACCGATCGGGAATCCGTGCTGATCTGTCTGATCCGGTGCTTCCCCGATAACGAGTCCTGCCCCGCGAGAACTTTCACGCTGATGACTTCTCGTAACTCCTCGACCGTAAAGAGTCCCATCGATTCCTCATCCTGCGCGATCCCAACCATGGCCTGGCCTTTCACGCGCAGTCCCGCAATTGCTGAATCGCCTCGCGAGCCACCTCACGATCGTCAAAATGAAACTTCTTGGTGCCGATGATTTGATAATCTTCATGGCCCTTGCCGGCAATGAGCACCATATCGCCGTGGTGCGCCTCGCGGATGGCGACGCCAATCGCCTCACGGCGGTCCGGCACCAAGTGATACTGCACATGACTGCGGCGCTCCAGCGCATCGCGCACGCCGACCTCTACCTCATGAAGGATCGCCATCGGGTCCTCGGTTCGAGGGTTATCGGACGTTAAGACCACCACGTCACTGTATTCCACGGCCGCGCGTCCCATCTTGGGCCGTTTCCCTCGATCCCGATCACCACCGCAGCCGAACACTGTAATGATCCGCCCGGTCTTCAACGCCTGGGCTGCTGTCAGCAACCGGAGGAGCGCATCTTCGGTATGGGCATAATCGACGACGACAGTAAAATCCTGCCCGGAAGAGACTCGCTCGAAACGACCTGGGACATTGGTAATATGGGCGGTCGCTTCGCAGATCTGATCGGACGTCGCCCCGTCCTGCAGCGCCACCCCGATCGCCCCCAGCAAGTTGTAGACGTTGTGCTCCCCGACCAACCGGCTCTCGACGATGAACGAGCCTGCGGGAGTTGCCGCAGTAAAAGTGGTACCGGTTAGCGAGAGACACACTCGTTCCGCCTTGAGATCGGCCTGGTTCTGAATGGCATAACCCCAGACCGGCACAGGACAGGCTGCCCGAATCGCTTTCCCGCGGGGATCGTCCACATTGACGAGGGCGAGCTTCCCGACCTTCCGCCCCCGGGCCAATCCGGTAAACAGTCGCAACTTCGCCTCAAAGTACTCATCCATCGTGTGATGAAAATCGAGGTGATCCTGCGTGAGGTTTGTGAAGACTGCCACGTCATACTCGCAGCCCGATGTCCGGTCTAACGCGAGGGCGTGGGACGACACCTCCATCACTGCGGTGGTGAGTCCGCCTTCGACCATCTTCGCCAAGAGCGCTTGAAGTTCGAGTGCGCCGGGCGTCGTGTGAGGGGCCGGAAACGTCTCTTGCCCGATCTGGTACCCCACCGTGCCGATCAACCCCACCCGTCTGCCGATCCCTTCCAGTAACGCTTTGCAGAGATACGTCGTCGTCGTCTTTCCATTCGTGCCCGTCACGCCAATCATCTTGAGACGGGCGGAGGGATCCCCGTGAAACCGGCTGCCGAGAAGACCGAGCGCCTTGCGTGAATCAGCCACCTGCACGAACGGTAACGGCCCTGATGCCACAGGCGCCTGCGCAATCACCACAACCGCCCCGGCCTTGATGGCCTGCTCGACAAATCCATGACCATCAACGCGCTCACCCTTGACGGCAACAAACAGGCTCCCGGCCGTCACGGCACGCGAATCGTCCGTGATCGCATGCACCGGACGACTCACATCGCCGCGCTGCTCCAGAACCTCGACCTGCCCACGGAGCGCCGCGAGCAACTGCGTGAGGGTGATGGGGTCGCGCGCCATGGCCTCTTAGTGGTCCTTCATCGCCAGTGCGATTTTCACAGTGTCTTCTCTGGACACACCAAGATAGTTGAGCACCTGCTCTCCGACCCGCCGAAAGACGGGCGCCGCCACGGCCCCGCCCCAGGCTTCGCCTTGAGGTTCATCGAGGACCACGATCATCGCCAGCCGCGGAGATTCTGCCGGAACATACCCGACAAACGACCCGACAAACTGCGTGGAGGAATAGGCGCCGGTTCGCGAATCGATTTTTTGCGCGGTCCCGGTTTTACCCGCCACGCGGAAACCCGGAATGGCCGCCTTCGTTCCCGTCCCATTCGTCACGACACCTTCCAGCATCATCGTCATCTTCCGGGCCGTGTCCTGTGACACGGCTCGCTGCTTCACTTGTGGCAGTACTTCCTTAAGCAAGCGACCTTTCTGATCGCGCACTTCGGACACCACGTAGGGCTTCATCGTCACGCCCCCATTGGCGAGAGTCGCCACTGCCGACACCATCTGGAGGGGCGTCACCCCGACCTCCTGTCCCATCGAAATCGACGCGAGCGATCGACGGCCCCAGTCTTTGGGAGCCTTCAAGAGTCCGCTCACTTCACCCGGCAGGTCGATCTCAGTACGTTCGCCGAATCCGAACGCTTGGAGATAGTGATAAAGCCGCTGCTCGCCGAGAGCCATTCCGGTTTTGGCCGCGCCGATGTTGCTGGATTTTTGAATCACCTCAGAGAACGTCATCCACCCCAGTTTGTCATGATCGTGAATCGTCGTATTCGCAATCACCATATGGCCGTTTTCACCGAAGACCATGGAATCGGGCGTCATCACTTTTTCTTCAAGCGCTGCGGCTGCAACCACCAATTTCATGGTCGACCCAGGCTCGTACGTATCCGTCAGAGCACGATTGCGCCACCGATCGGGCGTCAACGCGGCGACGACATTCGGATCGAATCGTGGACTGACGGCCATCGCGAGAACCGCACCCGATTGCGGCTCCATGACGATGATGGTTCCGGATCTGGCATGGGTATGAGTGACGGCCTCTTCGAGTTCTTTTTCTGCAATGTATTGGATGACCTCGTCGACAGTCAGCGTGAGGGCATGTCCCGGCGTAGGCACTTGCTCTGCCAAACCCTTGGGAAAAACCGTGCGGCCTAACGCGTCTTGCTGCAAAACGGTGACGCGCTTTTCTCCATGCAGGTGCGAATCGTATCGGCGCTCGAGCCCCTCAAGCCCTTGCCCATCCATCCCGGAAAATCCAAGGACATGGGCCAGCAACGGGCCCTTGGGATAAAACCGCCGTCCCTCCATCACCACGCCGATGCCGTCCAACGACAACTGCTCCATCCGACGGCCTTGCTCAGGCTCGACCTTTCGCGCCAACCACACGAAGCTCTTGTCTTGCCGAAGCTTTCTCTCAAGCTCATCGCTTCGAATATGGAGCACCGGAGCAAGATGACGGGCGACGGTCGACGGGCTCTTCAGCAACGTCGGTACGCCGAACACGGATGGCACCTCCACATTCATCGCAAGTACTTTGCCGTGCCGATCCGATACCATGCCTCTGGCCCCCTCGAAGGACACGGTCTTTTGATGTTGCCGATCGGCCTTGGCCGTGAGTTCTGCTTCTTGAAACACTTGGAGCGTGACTAGCCGAAATAGAATGACGCTGAACCCGCAAAGGAGCAGGAGCAGCATCACATAGCGACGACCGCGAGAAGGGCCGGCAGTCACTCGCTCACCCTCCCGGTTGAGACATGTCTCGCCAGACGGACTTGCTCCACGGGCGGAAGCGGCAGGGCCGGAACGTCACCCGGCTGATGCACTATCAGCACTTGCCCCTGCTGCGGCGGAACCAGCCCCAACTTTTCCGTCGCCACCTTCGCGATCCGCTCCGGAGCCATCAGCGCAGAAAACTTCACTTGCAATTGATCCCGCTCTCGCTCCAGCAAAACTTTCTGGGTCTTTAATCGTTCGATCTGATAACCCAACCGAACGACATCGACACGTTCCCACACAAACACGAAGACCAAGAGCACACCAGCCACAATCGTCAACGTCTTCATGAGTGACCCTCCTTGGATAGCCGTTGGGCAGCACGCAACTTCGCGCTGCGGGATCGAGGATTCCGGTCCGATTCTTCCCTGGTGGGGACCTGCGGCTTCTTGGTGAGCACCACCAATGCAGGATCGTCCTTGCCAGAGAGCGCCCGAAATGTGTGCTTCACAATCCGATCTTCGAGCGAATGGAATGAAATCACACAGAGGCGGCCGCCGGGAGACAACACATCTACCGCATCGCGCAACGCCGGCTCGAGACAGTCAAGCTCCTGATTCACTGCAATGCGAACGGCTTGGAACGTGCGGGTAGCACAGTGGAGACGACCATGCCGATAATTCGCCGGAACAGCCCCCTCGATCACTGAGACCAACTCTTTCGTCGTCGCCAACGGATGGCGTTCACGTGCGTGGACAATGGCACGCGCAATTCGTCGAGAAAACCGTTCCTCGCCGAACTGAAAAATCGCGTCGGCCAACTGCGCTTCCGGCCATAGATTGATCAGGTCAGCGGCGGTCCCGCTCATCGATTGATCCATACGCATGTCCAACGGACCATCCCCTTGAAAGCTAAAGCCGCGAGCAGATTCTTCCAACTGCGGGGATGAGACTCCAAGATCAAACAGAATTCCATCGACCAGACCAAAGCCACTGGCAGCAAGATGCTGTTTCAGATCCATAAAGTGACCATGGATAAGGACTACGCGGTCGCCAAATCGTGCGAGCTTTTCTCGACTGGCTGCAATGGCCACCGCATCACGGTCAATCCCGATAAGCCTGCTGGCAGGACCGCTCTCCTCAAGAAGTTTTGCGGCATGCCCACTATAACCCACCGTACAGTCAAGATAGGTTCGGCTATCCTCTCGAACTAGCCAAAACAGCACCTCCTCTGCCATGACTGGGAAATGTCGAAAGACCTCCATAAGTCATTAATAACCAAACTCACCCACTTTCACCCACTAAGCCGCGCAGTATACACTCACTCAAAGACTTGTCAATAGAAAATTCATGGACTTATGAAGCCTGCAAGGAGCCTTGTCCCGTTGACAAAGTGACTCCGATTTGGGGGGCAGTCCCCAGTTTTCAAATAAGTCCAAGCAAGGGTATAGAGAGGACCTACCACCCCCACCATATGGGATGGAAGGGGGTATGAAATGACTCCCTTCGTGGGATTTGGAGCTTCTATGATATGCCAAGAATTACTGGCGAGACCTTTTTCGAATTATCGCAATCTCTCAGGCATTATCGCGTTAGCTGTGAGCTATTTGACACCAATCTACCCAAATTGATTGATGAAAAAGATAGGGAAAGCCAATTGAGCAATCCGTTAAGCACACGGAGTTGGCGAGTTTCATTGACAAGGATTCGGGTCGGGTTGAAAATGGCCATATGCATACTCAACACTCAAAATCACTGCACTTAGTTGCTGCAATCTCACTGGTCACACTGCTCAGGCTCTTCTCAAATTCTGAAGAGACTATGGCTAAGGACTTCAATCCTGACAATCCCCTCAACGCGCCGGCTCCAGTGTACTGGTGCCCATCTAAGACGGCCGATCAACAGATTTCGACAAAGAAGGGCTCAGGCTGTCAGCCCCTCTACAACCAGCAGGCAGAAGAATCGTTTCGAGAAAGCGCGCGGCAACAAGGCTACGATCTTCCGGATCGCGACCCAATAAAAATTGTGGAATTGCAGAATGCGGCTTCAAAATTTTCAGACCGATACCGGACGTTCTTGTCATGCTGCTTGACAGCCAGTGACGCGCCGGTAGAAATCGTCGACTTGATCGACGAAGCAAACCATATTCTCAAGGCCGTTCAACAAAAAGGAATCTACAATTCAGCCGGATTCGGCGTGGGAAGCAGGGCAGACGGTAGCCCAGGCAGTGGCCCAGGCGATGGGAGCGTGGCGGGAAGCGGTGGCTTAGGCGGGGGGCCCGGGCAAGCTCCGAAGCTTGGTACCTTCGCGCGGCAATTTACGCTCAGCGAAATTGTCGGAACGGTAGCACGTGCACGCGATGACTTGTCGTCACTCGTTACGCGGCTGGAAAAACTGAACGAGGCTAAGCAAACTCTGGGGAGTGCGGACTATGAAGCCAGCGGACGAGAACGTCTCCACATCCAGGATGAAGAAGACGCGATCAGAAGAGACTTCAAGTCCAAAATACCACCAGCATCAGCTCCGACTGGCATGCAAATCCAAGACACCACGTTGCGCTCCAGAATCGGCGGAGACATCGAAGATACCAAACTCAATCCGAACTTCGGCGCTGATATCAACTATTCCGTTTCCCCGTACAGCAACGTTGGCGAATCGCTTCGCCCGCGGCGAGGTAACGACGTTCAAGACAGCAACCTTCCGCATCGACCAGGTACGGACTTACAAGATACGGTGATCCCCAACAGCACCGGCTTCGAAATCGACAAATCTCAAAACCCCGACGGATCCTCAACCATTCCACGTCGCGGGGTCGGTCCCTCCATCGGGGACTCCGATCTGAACAGCAAGCGGCGATAGTTCCGGCTCCTACTTCGTCACAACTGGCGGCATCGGCTCCCACGTTTCGCCTGCATCCTTGCTGCGATACAACCCGCTCCCGTTCGTCCCAAGATAAAACAGTTTCGGATCGGTCGCGCTCTGCGCGAGGGAGCGCACGTTCAGCGAGGCCAACCCCTTACTCAGCGTGGTCCATGTGTTCCCGCCGTCTTCGCTACGATGGATGCCCTCCCGGCCACCCAGGTAAATCACGCCCTTTCTCGTCCGATCCAAAACCATCGAAAACAACATTTGGTCCTGCAGGGACTGGCCGATGCGCACCCACGACGCCGCCGCATCCATCGACTTATAGAGCCCTTCCAGCGTCGCGGCATACACCGTGTCCGGCTCATGGGGATCGACCAGAACAGCCGTGACATTCAGCGCGCGTGACGATTTGATGATGGCCGGGGACACGAGTCCGTTATTCACTTTTTCCCAATGCCCCGCTTGATCGACTGATTTATAAACACCGCCACTCGTGCCCGCATAGAGGATCGCGGGCCTCGTGGGGTCCAGGCCGAGCGTCACCACCATCAGCACTTCTTTCATGCCGTCCATTCGCTTCGTCCAACTGTCGCCCGCATTCTTGGTTTCAAACACGCCCATCGTCGTCGCGGCGAACAGATGCGTGTTGTCCGTCTGATCGAAGACCAATTGATTGACCACGGAGGAGATCGTCGCATCGTCCAACCCGACTCGCTGCGAGACCCAACGCTGTCCTCCATCGTAACTCTTGTACACCGCATCGCCCTTCGTGCCGGCGTACACCGTGGCCGGGTAGGCCGGATCAATCGCCATCGAAATCACACGCGAGTGGCTCATCCCATGTGACAAACTCGCCCAGGTCTGGCCCCCATCGCGCGTCTTATAAATGTAGTCGTTCGTCGCGACGTAGATGATGTCAGGATTCTTCGGATGAAGCTGGATGACGACGATCGCATCGCTGCGATTGCAGCC
>CAZPWD010000002.1:0-35450 GCA_964590025.1 uncultured Nitrospira sp. | reverse complement strand
TTGGTGGCGGCACGCGCCTGACGCTGTGGCACAACATCGATCGCCGCTTCATCTCGTGGGGCGCCGCGGGCTGGCACATCTGCTTCGACGTCCTTGAGCGGCTCCTCGCGGGTGAGCCGATTGGACGCATCGTCGGCGCCGAGGCCATGAAGTTCGGCGGCTGGCAGCGATTGAACGCGGAGTACGCCAAGCTGTTCGGTATTGAAACGCCCAACTGGCCGCCTCAGGCGGCTCAAAAGTCCTGAATGGAGGAGGATCGCACCAATCATGAAAGATGCCACCAAACGTTCGATTTTTCGCTGGATTCACATCGTCTTTGGCATTCCGATACTCGGTTATATTTATAGTCCGTTTGAAAAACTTCCAGACTATGCCCCCGCAACTCGGTTTGTCTTCCTTCCTGTAATGGTCCTTACGGGATTGTGGATGTGGAAAGGCCATGTCCTTCGACGACTCATTTCGAAAAGATCGGCCCAACAAGATGCTGCAGCTAACCCCTAGCCGCCTCGTGGCCGCCTTGGCTCGGAGGCGTGGGGCTGGGCGGCTGCCACTGGCGTGCTCTGGGGCTCTCGTACTTCTTCTGGCGCCGCCTGCAGGCCACGTCTGCAGTTACGCGGGGACGGGTGGCCGCAACCGACCGTATCATGAAGGACAGACAAGCTGCTTAATGGATGGGCCACGCATCCTGCACTGGTTCCGCAGGCTGGTTGTGCGCTACGAATTTCATGCTGAGAACTTCCTCGGCATGGTCCGGCTCGGCTGCATGAAGATCATGTTGCGCTATTTGTGAGGACCGAGTTAGTCTCATCTGCGTGACTCCAAACGAAAGCTCACACATTAATTTGGAGGCAAGATTTGCAACCACCGTTCCGATCCAAGCAGGAAGTCATCATCAACGCGCCTTTGGAAGCAGTGTGGTCGTTCAGCATGGATCTCACGAAGATCCCGGAGTTCCATCCTCGCGTGGTCAAGGTTGATCTTCTTTCTGGCAAGACCCTCCGCGAACCAGGCGCGTCATATCAATGTCATCTTTCGGGCGGGAAGCACACGTGCATCGAGAAGGACATCGAAATTATCCCGCTGCAGAAGATCGTCACTGTGTTGTCGGAGGACACATTCGGTATCAGCAAGATTCTCAGCGATTACAGAGTGGAAACGACGTTCCAAACGCTCGGCCATCGGTCAACCAAGGTGGAAATTAGCCACTATTACTCGACGACAACCCTGAAAGCCAAGCTCCTCAACTTAATCGCAAGAGGTAGGATCGCCCGCGAGACCCAGGCAACATTGAATGCTGCCAAAGCCACGATAGAGGCTGCCTGCCGTGCGGGGTAGGGGTTTGTCAGACCGGTTCTAGTCACGTTTGAGCGTCGATTTAGTATTCCGAGGCGACGTTGGAGGCGTTGCTCGCCGCCGCGTTGCCGGTGAGGCGGGATTTGACCTAACGTACCGTCGCAGACGTTCGCTGTCGCACCAGTAGAGGCTTCCCCTTGCGGAGGTTGCAGGTTACGCTGAGCGCAGCTAAATTAGGTGCGAGAGTTGGAGCTGTACATGAAAAGGCCCGTCCCGGTGGAATCTGCCTCTGCATTAATCGACGAGAAGATCAAGGAACTTGGGGACTGGCGCGGGAAGACGCTCGCGAAAGTGCGCGAAATCATACACGAGGCAGACCCTGAGATCGTCGAAGAGTGGAAGTGGATGGGGACTCCCATCTGGTCCCACGGCGGCATCGTCTGCACGGGAGAGACGTACAAGAACGTCGTCAAGATGACATTTCCCAAGGGAGCTGCGTTGAAGGACCCTTCCGGTCTATTCAACTCCAGCCTCGACGGGAATGCCAGGCGCGCCATCGACATCCACGAAGGCGACAAGGTCGATGAGGCGGCCTTGAAGGATCTCATCCGCGCTGCAGTGGCGCTCAATCTCAAGGGCAAGAGCAAGCCGAAGCCCCGGCGAGCGAGCAGCAAGCGGGCCGACTAGCTTCATCGCAGGTCCCGGCCATATCTCCTCCCATAGGGGAAGAGCTTCGGCACCTGCCTCATACGCCAAGCAGTTCGGCGTCGAGGCCCCGAGCTGGCCGCCGAAGGGCGCTCGGTCTTGATCGCGATTGCAGGCGGCTCCAAAGGAAGAGAGCAAATGCTCTTCGTTCTTCTCGGGGCCACCGGAATGCGAATCGGAGAGGCGCTGGGCTTTGAAATTGACAAACATATTTCCAGCGACTTTTCGACTTTGCACATCCGGCAGAAGGCATGGAGGGGGCAAATCCAACCATTCCTGAAATCAGAGAATGGGATTCGGGACATCGATCTGCCAACCTCCATTGCTGGGATGCTCAAGGAGTTCAGTGGTGATCGGTCTTCCGGCTTGCTGTTTTGCTCGAAGAACGGCCTTCCACTATTACAATCGAACGTCCTGAGACTCTCCCTGCATCCACTTCTCAAAAGGCTGAACCAACCGACGATGGGTGCCCACGCCTTTAGGCGGTTCCGAACCACATGGCTTAGGAAGCAGCATGCGCCAGAAGACTTGGTCCGCTTCTGGCTCGGGCACGCCAATAAGAGCGTCACGGACGGCTACAGCAAGTTGAAAGAAGACGTGACGTTTCGCAAGAAGGTCGCGGAGCAAGTGGGAATCGGTTTTGAGCTTCCAACCGAAAAGCTTGAAGTTGCACCCAATTGCACCCAAAGTGAGTCGTTATCAGCTTCAGCGTAAGGAACTGAAATCAAAGAGGAAGATTGGCTCCCCGACTTGTACGACTTGCGAACCTTTCGGTTTGACTTCCCTCGAAGCTTTTGCAAGTAAGACTTATCGCGCCCAGAATAGCCGATCTGAGGCACGCGGGGTACACCGATGCTCAGGAGGTGTGCCAAAACCGTGCTGCGGGGTTCTGAACCGGCTTAGAGGGATGCCACAAGCCACTGCCGGATCGCTAGCCCAGCCAATTGCCTAGTAGACAGCCTGAATACTTTCCTTGCGCCCCCGTCAACTTGGCAGCTCAGAAGGCAAGCTTTTCGGCTCACTTGTCCGGTAAGCTGACTATACGGGAGTTGGCAGCTGGATCGGAAAAGAACTGGGGCGTAGCGGCGGGATTATCCGGACTGACCGGTCGGCCTAAAACTGGAAGGAAAGTTTGTTGAACATGGAAGACTTCGTCGTTACAATCAGCCCGGTCGCCGCTTGGGTTCGCCGTCGGCGACTTCGTCTTAGGCCGACCAGGACTGGTTTTATCCAGGTCAGCCTAAACAGGAGTTAGGCCCCAAAAAAGGAGATCATCTTGATCGCAAGAGTTCTTATGGTTTTCAGTGCGAGCATCATCCTTACACTCGGTGTCCTGCATCTCGTTTATACGTTTTGGGGGCCAAAGCTCACACCGCGTGACCCCGCGTTGCAAGTCAGCATGAGCCAAATTTCACCAGTCATCACAAAAGAAACAACCATGTGGCGGACCTGGGTCGGCCTCAATGCCAGTCACAGCATGGGCGCAATTCTGTTCGGCTTAATTTACGGCTTTCTGGCAATAGCCCATAGCCAGTTATTGTTCAAATCGCCGTTCCTACTCATTGTCGGCCTGGCAATGCTTGGTGGCTTCTTTGCGCTCGGCAAGGTTTATTGGTTCAGCGTTCCGTTCACTGGCATCAGCATTTCATTGGCCTGCTATGTCGCGAGCATCGCAGCGTCGCGGGCCTAACCAGGCGCTCCAGCCGACCGTCTTGCCTCCGCTTCGCTACGGCAAGACGGCGGCTGAGCTGAGGCGTTAGGAAGCGGTCCTGAGGGTCGCTGACTGGGAGAACTGATCGTGGGCATGCGCGTGAAGCCGGCCGACTTCCAAAGACTCAACCTACGCTGCCACGCGCTTCTCAGCGACGTGCCTCTCCACGACGTCTGGGCGATTCCACTCAATGGCGGGGGGCCCGGTCGCAGCATCCAGGACGCGCGTGCGATCTTGTTCGGCGACCGGCGTCCACCCAACTTTGCGGTTCGAGGACTATTCACGCTGCGATGGGCCCTCGGCCGAGCGTTCGGATGGGATGACGAGCGCCATGATCCGCCCAGCGGATCGTACGTCAATCGCCTTGCTGAAGCCGATCGCTCGCAGTCTCAGGTTGCTCCGGGGACTCGCGAGGGCCCGTTTCGAGTGCTCTACGTCTTGGGTGAGGAAGCCCTCAGCGAGCTTCGCAATGCGACCGTGCATGCCTTCTTGGCGCTCGCTCTCACGCCAAGCCCCGGGGGATACACGCTCTACTTGGCAATCTACGTGAAGCCAGTGAGTCGTCTCACTACGCTCTACATGGCTCTGATCGATCCGTTTCGCCGTCTCATTGTCTATCTGGCCCTCGGCAGGCACGCTCAGCAACGTTGGTCGCGCACGTATGAGTAGGCGCCGCTTCCTAACCAGGCGATGGAGCGGACCGCCGCATGAACGGCTCGTTGTCGGAGCGGGCTGCAGTGGGCGGCGGCCGCTCATCACCAGCCGTTATGCGGACTGGGATTGCGACGGCCGGACACGTGGTCATCTTCAGAGACTTCGACAAATAGGACTCAATCTCGGGCGAGAATCATGAATAAGAAGTCCATCTGGGCCGTGGTCGCGGGCGTCCTCGTCATCATCGTTGTCACGATCCTTGTCGACATCGTGCTACACGCAATCGGCGTTTTTCCGCCCATGGATCAACCAATCAACGACGCCCTCGCCCTGCTGGCGACCTCCTATCGCATCGTCATCAGCGTCGGTGGCGCATGGCTCACAGCTCGGCTGGCGCCGGATAAGCCGATGAAGCACGCCATGATCCTTGGTGTTGTGGGTACTATCTTGGGGCTTGTGGGCGTAGTGGCAACGTGGAACCGCGGGCTCGGACCCAGGTGGTACCCTATCGCGCTGGCCGTGCTGGCGATACCTCAATGCTGGGTAGGCGGCAGGCTCTACGTGATGCGGTCGGGCAAGCGCTGAAAGTCTGATCCGATTCATCGAATTTGCGACTGGACGCCGCATGACACGCGCATGCACCTGACAGAACCGCGTCAACGGTGGTAGAAGGTTGAACGGTTCTGGAACGCGGTTCTGCAGGTGATGCGCGGGACGTTGGCCACCTGGCCGTATTACGCGCTAATCGGACAAGTGACTCTCTGTCTCGAAACCATGTAGTTTCGGCACGGATAAAACCTGTAGGACTTGCTCCACCAAATCAGTCATTTTGGAGAGCCCCCGTCACAACCATTTTGGCAGGGACAACCTTGGATGATTCGAACACCAATATCCTCTGTGGCTTACCCGAGAGGTTACTGGTCGAGCAAAAAACAGATATTTCCGCTGCCATGCCCGCTTAGCTATCTGGCTTTTTCGCAGTCTGCTTCGCTGCTGCTGGCTTGGCTTTTAGTTCCACCAGGATCGACTCTATTGGTGTATCGCCCAAATTCTCATTCGCATGTTTTACAGCATCGCGCCAGGTGGCCTGCCCAGCCTTGAACTGCCGCTCCGAAGTCTTTCCGTCTGGGAAAATATCTTTTACGTGGCTGTCCGTCAGGGGAATGAGCACGTTCACCGGATGCTCGTGCATTCCTAATTTCCCATGCGGGGGGATGTGGACTCGCAGCACTCGCACTTGGGCATTCTCGAATTCCACTTTCCAGTTGTTGGGGTCTACCTTTACCGGGTCCTGAGCCTTGGCGGTTGAGACCGCAAGGCACACAACGGCCGCTACGAACAATACTCGACGCATACTCGCCTCCTCCAGCTTTCAAAACGTGACATGGCCTTCGAGCAAGCTGGACGCAACCTACTCCAGGGCCGACATGGTGTCAAGCTGAGAGCCCCCGTTTCGGAAGTCGCAGACTGCCTAAAGGGTGTCCGAAACTCAGCCCGTAAGTCACTGATTTCCGATGTGAGGCGTGTTTATTTATCAGCCCGCCGAAACCGCAAGGTTTCGACCCACGAAGTCACTTGTCCAGTTAGCGCGTGATACGGCCGAGTGGATTGCTTCCGATTACGCCGTCACTCGCCCGCAATCGGTGGCAAGCGCCAATGGAGCTTCCGACTTTGGGGAGTTGCTGCGATCGTGCGCCGCTATCGGCACACGCCGACGATCTTGCGAACGCGCGCGCCTTTTCCCGTTTCGTCGAGCATGAAGTGCGCAACCTCCGCTCGTGATATCAAAAAGCCGCGGCGCGGTAGGTGCCCCCCCTCGACGCGATACCGCCCCGTGCGCGGTCCGTTTGTGAGCCGCGGTGGACGCACGATCGTCCAATCGGGCTCGCTTTCGATCAACGCGCGTTCCATCTCGCGCGAATCCACTCCATTCGCTCGAAGAAATACATTGCGCAAGAGCGCAGCCGGCAGGCCCGCGTCGCAAAAAAGAAACGCCACCGAGACCACCAGCAGCAGCCGCACACGCGTCTCTTGCATCGCGGAAACTGTGCCGCGCGCGCACTCGCCAAGGAGCGTCACCGAACCGCCTCTGCGGTGGCCCAGCGTGGAAAGCACCGCGTCGTGGCCTATCAGCGCTTTCTTCAATTGCTCCGCGTCTCGGGGATCGCCGGGGATCGCCGCAAGCCTTTCATGGCGAAGCCGCAATTTCTCCGGCGCTCGCGCGAACGCCGTCACTTCGTACCCACGTTCGAGGCCCTGCTTGACGAGCTTTCTACCAATCCCGCCAGTCGCGCCCAGAATAAACAATCGCATGAGGAGACTCTCCTTCCCGTTTGATTGGATTCTCAGGGCGCTCACAGGATGCGAACTCGCTCGCGATCGAGCGCGGACATCAGCCGGCAAACGCCGGTGCCGAGACTCGGAAAAGTCGGCGAGCGACAACTAACGATTGGGCGCTGAGGCAGTCAGAGATGTTTGTGGCCTATCCGCCTAGCGGCTTTTCTTGGTGAGAGTTTCACGAGTTGGTGCATTGACTGAAGGACCCCAGGGTTTACGCTCTCACCAGAATCACGGTCGCATCGTCCTGCAGGCCTGCGCCGTTGGTGTGTTTGCGCACATCGTTCAAAATTGTTTCAGGCGAAGCGTCAATTCTGGCCATATGATCGCGCAGCCGTTCTGGGCCGTACTCCTCGTTACTCGGCCCGGCAGCTTCGGTAATACCGTCGCTATAGAACAAGAGTCGTGAGCCTTCGCCGAGCTGCACTTGAGTGTCAGAAAACTCTCCCCGTGTCACGCCGAGAGGCTTTCCCAACTCGGTTTGGAGAAACCTTGCACCGCCTTGGTTGACAAACAGCGGCGGCAGATGTCCGGCGCTGGCAAACTTCAAACTCCGCTTCGCCGGATCGAGTAGCGCATAATTCAGTGTGACGAATTTGCCCGGAGGGAAATCCTCCACCATCAGGCGATTCAGCTTATTCAAAACTTCCGCCGGAGACTTACATGTATCAGCCAGCGACCGCAACATACCGCGGGTCGCGGACATCAACAGGGCCGCTGCCGTGCCTTTTCCTGAAACGTCCGCAAGCACAAGTCCCCAGCAGCCGTCCTCGAACGGGATGTAGTCGTACCAGTCGCCACCCACCTCTCCCGCCTGAATCGTGAGACCAGAAATCGCGAATCCGGGTATGAAGGGAGAGACCTTGGGCAACAGCGCCTGCTGGATGGCCCGCGCTTCCTGCACTTCGCGGCTCATCCTCTGACGTTCCTGCTGTTCCTGCTGAAAGCGCCGCGCATTGTGCACCGCAACCGCGATGTGATTGCAGAGCCCCTGCAGTAGCCGCAGTTGCTCGGGCGGAAATGCGTCCAACGCGTGATGCGAGGTACTGAACACCCCGACCAGTTTCCCTTCCACATGCAACGGTATCGCAACCTCTGAGAGTGTGGACGGCTCACAGGCGATGTAATACGGGTCCTTGCGAACATCGGGCGCGTAATGCATTTTGCCAGTACCACCGACGTAGCCCACCATTCCTTCCTTGCCAATCTTTTTGCGACTGCCTTTCCCGTGAACGGTGCAACCGCATACTCCAGTCAGCACTAATTCCTTGTGTGCTTCGTCATGCAAGTAGATGGTGGCTTCAACGCATCCGAACGACTGCGCCACATCGGTGACAATTTTGTCGATCAGTTCGTCGAGATCGAGGATGGACGTGATCTTCTGGGCCGCCTTCTGCAGCTTGATCAAGTCTTCGACCTGTTCAATGTGCAGTTCGCGAACTGCGAACTGGTCGGGGTTGGCTTTTCTGGGACTAGTCGCCATTGGCCGCTCCTCCGCAAAGAAATACCGCGCGCTACTAAAGGATTTTACCACAGGCCGTCTCACTTTCGACTGCTCTTCCACAGACACGCCGGTCGCGGATAAGTCTCGCGTTCAAAATCGGCGATGCTAGCGAACGTGCCGAACACAAGCCGCCCATTCGGCATCGAAGTGTCCCACGCCCTCGTGCGAATCTGATCCCCTGCGCGCAAAACTCCTCACAATCGCATTGAACAGCGCCGGGCCGACAGGGGGGTGGGGTACTTTCAGGGGGGTATAATGCTCACCCCGTCAACGTGTGGTCTCCCAAGTTGAGCCGAAACCATTTCACTTCGCCACAAGTCACTGAACGCGAGTATCATGAGCCGCCCGTGAGCACGGGAGGATGCGGAAATGCTTCTTGAGATCTTGGCGACCTTGGCTTGTGACATATTCGCCGGAGCCGCAGTTTACGTTAGCCTCGTCGAACAGCCTGCGAGGCTCTCCTGCGGCGTCACTTTGGCGGTTACCGAGTGGAGGCCTAGCTACAAGCGCGGTACCGCATTGCAAGCTCCGCTAGCGGTTCTTGGCGCTGTTCTCGCTTTCTTTTCTTGGCAGCTGGACAAAAACTCCGCCTGGCTGATAGGTGGGGGCATTCTCCTCGCTGTGGTTCCATACACACTTATTGTGATTCTCCCAACGAACAAGAAACTTGAAAGTGACGAACTGGACTCGTCCTCAGCTCACGCGGAGTACCTCTTACGACTCTGGGGCAGACTCCACGCCGTCCGTAGCGGACTCGGTATCTTGGCATTCCTGATCTTCCTGTTTGCACTAAGACATAGATCCTGAGCAGTCCGCGTCTGCTGAAACGGTTTCCTTTTGGCCGAAGAAGGTTAATTTGTGACGAAGGACCATCCTTAGCGGAGCTTACAGAGTCACACAAATTCGGGGCGGGCAACGGATGCTTCGACCTGTTACAGTTTGTAACCGAGTTTCTTTCGTGCCCTTCGCCCTAGCCTGCCAAATGCTAGGAAAAACAACCCATTAGCTGTAGGGCCTGTGCATGCTCCTAAGACCAGATGGCGTTGGCGGAAGGTGGGCTCATGGCTTACGATGCCTTGCTACCCATCTTTGGTTGGGAAACCAGTGGAGGTGGTGTACCGCCTCGGCTTTGTCAATTTGCTGGTCAGCGGGATACTGTTTGCGGACTCCGGGCAATTCATCCTTCTTGAACAGCATCTCTACGAACAGGGCCGCGTCCGGACCTTCTATTCAAAGATTCCCTACCCCTGCATCGTTCGATTAAGCGAGAGCAATCCTGGCGGGACATCCCCGCCAGCCTAAATGCCCCTGCGTCAGGGTCTGGTGCACCTCCGCTACCCCCTTTCTGGACACTCTGAATCCGGGGTAGCCGAGTGCGGAACCCGTGGTATCTCCTCAGACTTCACTCACCCCAAATCCAGATCCCCCAGAACTCTCGACCATCTTGGTCAAACTTGAGCCCTACCTCCACGATGTTGGTCGCGTGGTCCTTGAGGGAATAAACGACCTGCGCTTCCATAGTGTGGGCCTCGCGCTGCAGTCGCACACGGCTTTTCGGCCGGAAAAAGTTACGACTATGAATCGCGCAACCGAACCAACTGACGGTGAGCGTGAAGGTGGGCTCTCTATGTTCTCCTTGGTTGTCTTTCCACAGGAGCAGGACTGGAATGTGGACGTAGACCCTGAAGCTGCGGCGTTTGGTAGTGATGATGGCCATCGTCAGCTCGCTACGTAGTTGGCATCTCGGATTCTACCCCACGTACGCGCCGTCCGCTTCTATCAGCGCGCTATGCGGAAGGCCAACTCCAAACTCTTCGTTATGTGTCACCATGGAATCTGCCGCAGCCCTTCGTTGACCTATTTCCTTCTTCGGTCCAGTGGCGCAAGTGGATTGAAAGCGGAGGCCTTTGTCAAGAAGGCTAGACCGCGCTCGTTCATCGCCCGCCTCTATCGGCAATCTTCCGAGGAATACTTGCGCCGAAAGCATAGGTAGCCAGATGCTTGAGCACGCACTCGAGAAAGTCATGATCGAGTACTTCCAAATCTGCGACCAGCGGGAATCGTAAAGACCGACTGCATCCCGCAGAAACACCTGCTCCAAAGTTTGGCCTTTGTACTTCCCAAAAAGAAATCTGTATCCGGCCGGGTGCGCTCTCCAAGATCTCCGATCCTAAGAATCGCAGTAAAACGTCATGCAAGCGAAGGCTGCGCCGTTTTTTCCGAGCCACGATGAGGACACCCCGGCTTCCAACCGTGCGTTGCTACATGCAAACTTTTCTGAAATGGATGTAAGTACCCGCCAAGCTCCAAACGGGAAGACATCAATACAAACCAAGATTCGTACCTACTATAAGAGTTGAGTGAGTGCCCTGAAGAAGGCGGAGATTCCGTACTTCCCCATCTACAACCTGCGGCATACGTTCGCCAATAGGTTGAATGCGGCAGGGGTTTCGCCGCTCACGACCGCACAAATGATGGGACACTCAGGGACAGGCATTCTACAAACATACGCAAAGGCCATCGATGAATTCAGACAAGATGCCATCCGCAAGCTGGAATCCTTCCGCTCATCTCTCACGTGGAAACAAACCGCACACCCAAGTGGTGGGGCTAACAAGCCCAACTAGTCGATTCGCGCGAATCAGGGCGGCCGTGAAACCGAGTCGAGGTGTCTGGCGTTTTACGACTGCGAGCGTTCCCTCCAGGGCTGTCCCAGCCAAGGGCGCACGTTGTACGAGAGATTCGACGGTCTTGTGTAGAATCGAGGCGCAACGCCGAGAAGAGGTGAAACGCGAAATAGCCTAGTTTTGAATCCACCCTACCGGAGTCCTGGTGTCCGCTCATCCCCTGCCAAATACACGAGACGGAATCAATCTTCGCAAGTTCATCGGCGCCACAGTCGTGCCGACCTTGCTCTGGGTGGACTGGGGGGCTATATTCTCCGTTCAGTTAGCATCTGAGCAAGCTGAGACCAAGTAGCAAGATTGCGTGTGCGGATTGAGTGGCTCTTCATTGCCGGCGTAGGGTCCTGATCCGTGATAGAGAACGACGGTGGTGAATAGGCTACTTTCTTTCGGAAATTGTGAATTCGAGGCCTGTTCCGCGTGCGACGAAGATGAGCAAGGTCGCTCAACGAGTAGAAGAATGGAAGCGGAAAATCGTCGATTTGTCTCGACGCAATCGACTGTTGTTTTTCGCCAGGACACGCGGGTCTACCCTAAAGATCATTGAACCCGGCCTACCGTATGTATTCGATCGCTTGGTCAACCTTGAGAAGCCCTGGGAGTTCTTCATGCCACCGGATGACGAGGACACCCAGCCGTCTGGCGACGGTCCGACGACTGCCGAGACGCTTCCAAACGTGAACCTTGGCACTGAAGACCTAAAGGCTGACGAGCAGAACGACCTTCGAACTAGTCTTGCCAATCGTCGTACAGATGAGCTTTTGACCGACATTGGTGAAGGCACTCAACTGCGCAGCATCTTGCGCAATCTCTACCGGCGGTCTCGAACAGACTTTGAAGAGCGTGGCGTTCGGATTCTCTTCCTTACATTTGGTGTGCTGGAGTGGAAAGAAGTTGAGCAAAGCGAGATCGTCAGGTCCCCCATTCTGCTAGTTCCGGTCGAATTGAAGAGGGATTCCATCAACGACCCTTTTGAGCTGTGTCCAGCGGATGAGGAAATCGTCATCAATCCCGCATTGGCGGTAAAGCTGGCTGACGATTTCAAGGTTCAATTGCCCGCAGTCCCTGAGGATTGGGAATCAGTTTCTTTGGGAGAGTTTTTTGGAGAGTTCCAGGTTCAAGTCGAGAAGTACAACTGGTTCCTCAAAGAAGAGTGCTGGCTAGGGTTGTTTTCGTTCCACAAACTGGTGATCTACCAAGACCTGAGAACTCATGGGCAAATGCTAGGATCACACGCGGTGGTCAGGTGCCTCTGCGAGGAAGAACAGGAACCTCATCGGACTGATCCGCCAGACCCTCATGAACTGGACAAGAAAACGAGCCCCGAAACGAGCTTCCTAGTTTCGGACGCGGACAGCAGCCAACTGGTTTGTATCGAAACTGTGAAATCGGGCAGCAATCTTGTTATTCAGGGCCCACCTGGAACGGGGAAGAGCCAAACGATTACAAATCTGATCGCGGAATTCATTGCTCGTGGCAAAAGTGTTCTCTTTGTGAGCGAAAAAATGGCTGCGCTCGAAGTGGTTTCTCGGCGGCTTCAACACTCCAACCTGGGGCATTTCTGCTTGCAGCTCCATAGTCACAAAGCAAAAAAGCGCGATGTCATTCAGGAGTTGTATAGGACACATGCCGAAGAGCTCCAACCCAAGAAGGGCCTGACAGAATACGAAGCAAAGCAGCTCATGGAGCGGCGCGGCAAGTTAAATGACTACGTTCACTCCCTTCACCTTGTCCGCCAACCGTTGGGACATACCGTCTTTGAGGGTTTGGGCCGGGTGGCGGAATTGGAAGGAATCCACTACGTACCAGCGGGCACATTCGAAGCTTTCAGCTTGACACCGCAGACGCTAGACGGTGCGGAGCAACTTGCCTATCGACTCAAGCCGATGTGGGGTGTTGCGATTGCTGGTGAGGCGTTCCCCTGGTTTGCCTGTTCCCTCAGCACATTCACTCTTGAGAACAAAACAAGGCTGCGCACCGTCTTGACCAAGTGTCTGGAAACCCTGAGCGAGCTTCGCGAAGTGGTGGGCGACACTGCCCGACGCCTCGAACTAGAAGTGCAGCCTACCGTCGCTGACGCAGATTGGTTGCTTGAGACTGGCCGATTATTGAAGCAGTGCCCGGGTGTCGAGAGGCATTGGATTCTTGGCTCCGATCTCAAAGAACTTATCACGGAGACTGAGAAGTACCGCGATCTCTGCAGAATCTATCAAGAGACCCGCACGGTACTCGGCTCCCTTTACAAAGCAGATTTCTTCACTCTCCCCAGTGAACTGAGGGACCAACTTCAAGAGTCTGTGGAAGAACTTTCATCCCAAATGGGGCGGCCTGTTAAGGCCGATTCAAGCCTTGTAGCGAACCGTGCCTCGATCCAAGGGTGGGCTCAGGACTTCAACGCTCGCATCGAGAACTGGCTTCGGGATAGCGCGACTCTCCAACAAATACTCGGCTTGACGGGCACCCTGGACATAAAGCGTCTGCGGCAGTTGGTTCGCGTCGCTCATCTCTGCCAGTCGGAGGATCGGCCTGATGAATCGTGGTTTGAGATTCTAAAAGTGCGGGAGGTCGCACGCGACCTGCCGGTTATCCGTGAGGGTTTTGAGAAACGGAACAAGGAGCGACGGTCACTATTGGCAGTTTATGAGCCGGGTATCTCGGATCTCGACATAGACTCGCTGGTTGAGAAGTTCGCAGGTCTCTATTCGTCTTTTTTCCGCGTTTTCCGGCCCGGATATTACAAGGCGAAAAGGCAGATCAGACGCCTTCGAAAGGACGGTGGGTTCCCTAGTTCGATTCTTTCCGACCTTCGCAGAGTGCAGAGCCTCAAAGGCCTCGAACGGCAACTAATTGAGAGCTTCCCAAAGAACAAAGAGCTGCTCGGCTCACATTTTAAGGGCTTCGAGACGGACTTCGATCGGGTGAGCCGGGCTGTTTCTGGAGCTCAGGAACTGGTCGAGTTGGCCGGGATTCAACCAATCCCAGTTCAACTCGTCCGTCAAGCGTCAGCGCAAGGATTGGCGACTCTAGACCTGCGGAATGTTGCCGGCCGTCTTGGGCAGAGTCTTGGCGAATGGGATAAGAAACTCTTGCCCGTCAAAAGCCAGCTGCCTTCAGATTTCTGGGGTGGAACTGCTGTGCCGCTTGAGGAAAGGCCACTTCACGATTTGAAGGCGTGGTGCAGCCAATTCGGAGAATGTTTCAGGCGATTCTGCGAGTCTGTCGGACTAGCTCTGTCCCATGCTCACTCTGCAGAACATTTTACGTGCCACAGGGTCATTGCCGATCTCAACCGCCTTGCTGAGGTTCGCAGGATTGAAGCAGAGATTTCCGCAGAAGCAGAACACCTAAAGGGGAAATACGGCTCCCGATTCTCTGGTGTAGAGACTTCTTGGGATCAAACCCTAGAAGCTCTCCAATGGGCTGTGCGATTCATGCAACATATGGGCACGCGGCGGATTCTAGACGTGATGGTCACTCTCGCGGTGGCTGGCAAAGAAAGGGCGCCGGAAATCGAACCCCTTGCCCTTGTTCTGAATCGGATGAGACAAGCATTTCACGACCTGTTGGAGAATTTCCAGGAAGGATTCCCATCTGTCGAAGGCGTACCGCTCTTGCAGTTAGACTTCAACTCAATGACAGGGCGGTTGCAAGAAATGCTTGACCAAGTTGAAGCGCTGCGGGATTGGATTGATTTCAAGGCCCTAGAGGCTGATTTTCAAAAGGAGGGGCTAGGCGAACTCTTTGCGAACCTGAAATCCAAAGCCTCGCTGATACCCGCAGAGGACATCCCAAAGGCAGTACGGCGATCCTTGCTTCAGGCATGGCTGAATTGGGTGTTCGCTCAAGATCCCTGTCTGGGGCGATTCCGGGGTGAGAATCACGAGAGGCTGATTTCTGAGTTTCGAGAGCTAGACAGGAAGCATTGGGAACAAGGCGTTCACAGTGTGATTCGAGGGGCCAATCTCCATAGACCTGCCGCGAGCGTAGTGATACCTGGAGGCGAAGTTCAGATTCTTTTCAGAGAAGCTAACAAACAGAGACGCCATCTTCCATTGCGGAAGCTCTTTGGGCTCATTCCAAATCTGCTGACCCAACTCAAGCCCTGTTTGCTCATGAGCCCAATCTCGGTCAGTCAATTCCTTGATCCAGAAAAAACGAAGTTCGATTTGGTAATTTTCGATGAAGCCTCACAGCTTCGGTCGGAGGATGCTGTCTGTTCTATCTATCGAGGGAAGCAGCTTGTGGTATGTGGCGACAATAAGCAGCTCCCCCCAACGACGTTCTTTGAGCAAGGAATGTCTGAAGATTTGTCGGACGAGACGGATGACCCAAGCGCGACGGAGGCTTTTGACGTATTTGAAAGCGTCCTTGACGCATGCGCTGCTGTCATGCCTCAACGACAATTAAGATGGCACTATCGGAGTGAGCATGAAGCACTCATCGCCTTTTCCAATAGCATTTTCTATGACTTCAGTTTGGTGACTTTCCCCTCATGGCTTCAGGAAGACGAAGGTCTTGGCGTCAAGTTTGTACATGTGCCAGACGGTGTGTATGACCGGGGAGGACGTCGGGACAATGTGCGTGAAGCGGAGAAGGTTGTCGCCCTGGCTGAAGAGCATTTCCGTAGGTTCCCAGAGCAATCTCTGGGAGTCGTGACCTTCAACATCGCTCAAGCCGACACAATAGAAAACCACCTAGAACAGTTCCGCCGTCAACATCCGGAGCTCGAACGCTATTTCGCGCCAGATCGTTTCGAGAAGTTTTTTGTGAAGAACTTAGAGAGCGTACAAGGTGATGAGCGAGACGTTTTGATTTTCAGCGTCGGCTACGGAAGGGACAAAGTTGGCCGCCTGACAATGAATTTTGGACCGCTAAACGGCACGGGAGGTGAACGACGGCTGAACGTAGCTGTAACGCGCGCCCGGAAGAAAGTGGTCGTCGTCAGTTCCATAAGAGCTTCCGATTTTGACTTGGGAGAGATTCGAGCGGAGGGCGTGCGGATTCTTCACAGGTACTTAGACTTTGCCGAAAGAGGCCAGGAGGCTCTTGAGCTCGACGTTCGCGGGGGCGAGTTCGAATCGCCGCTCGAACAGTCAGTGGCGGCAACCATTCGAAGCTTTGGGTTTGGCGTAGTTCCTCAGGTTGGATGTAGTTCCTTTCGGGTGGATTTGGGCATCATTGATCTTGCGCAGCCGGGCAGGTTCATCCTAGGTGTCGAGTGCGATGGCGCGTCGTATCATTCGTCAGCTACGGCCAGGGACCGTGATCGCATCAGACAGCAGATTCTGGAAAGGCTCGGCTGGAGAATACACAGGATTTGGTCTCCAGATTGGGTCACTCGACGCGAAACGGAAGTACGTCGATTGAAAGAAGCAATTGAAGCCGCCCGCAGTGCCAGAAGCCGAATTGCTCCGAGCACTTCTCCACAACCATCTAACGGGCCGATTCTGATTGAGCGACCTGCTGTCATTGAAAGAGAACCACCTGAAGTCAACGAGAAATGGGCTATCCCTGGGTGGGCGGTGAGTTATAGGGTTTGCAGGCCGCGAGCGCCGATGACGCGTGGCGTGCAATTCCACGACCCAGATGCCCTGCCCGTTCTCAAGCGAATGCTGTCGCAGATAGTCGAAGTCGAAGGACCCGTGCACAAAGATGTCGCAGCGACGAGGCTTGCCAGGGCGTGGGATCTCGAACGGGTGGGAGAGCGCATGATGAATGCCGTCAAAGGAGCTTGGCGGTCTCTAAGCCGGGAAGGACAATTGCAGATTAAGGGCCAATTCCTATGGCCGGCAGCCCCGTCATTCCAGTTGGCTGTTAGACAGCCGAAACCCGGCGATGACGAATCGTGGCGTTCGGTTGAGGAAATTGCACCCGAAGAGATCGGACTCGCGATGAAGAACCTAGTGCGCGACAGCCTGAGTATTGAGCGTGATAGTCTTCTCACGAACGTCGCTCGAATCTTCGGATTCGAGCGGACTGGGAATCAAATCCAGAAGGTCTTGGATGACACTCTCGCCGATCTCGTCGAGGCGCGCGAGCTCGTCCTTCTTGACGGACGGGTGTCTTTCCCAAACTGATTCAGGTCTTAGTCTCGAAGAGAAAGCAGTATCCCCTGCATGGCCGGTGCAAGTCTTGATTGAGTGCCCTGAGAAGATGGGCCTCAAAGGATCTAGTTCCGGTTCGAACCGTGTTTCGTTTGAGAGTCTTCTGCTCAGCGCTCGTGGACATGAGTAGACCGGAAGAGCAAGTTCGTGGGCCTGGGGAGACTCGAACTCCCGACACGTAACTTTAGTTACTTGGCCTGCGTTTGGGCATGCCTGGCTGCTTGGGGTGACGGACAATGACTACTGGTGGCAGCAGGTAGGTGGGCCTCCAGGAGCCCTCATAGGAACCACGTCATGCATGCCGCCACATTGACCTTGCCCACTGATCCACCTTCGTGTTCTCTGCAAAGGAAAGCGGCCACTTGCGGGCCTCGCTGATACGCTTGCCTTTGGGACTCACCGCTGAGGTCGTGGCGATTAGTCCTCTTTCTGCACCTTCAAAGATGACGTCTGTCCAGAGCGCCTTAACAGTTTCGATAGACACAAGTTTTCCTCTCTTGTATCGCCGGCACTGCACAACCATCAATGGAGGGCCGGGAGGCAATTTCTCTTGGGGGCATATCCGTAGGTCAATTCCACCGTCGTCAGTTCCAGGTCCTAGCTCAACGACGTAGCCCACACGCTTGAAGAACTCGGCATAAAATCGCTCGAAGTTACGCCAATGAACTCGGTCAAAATCCTCACCTTTCGCTGCCAAGTAGTCGATAAATCTCTGGTCGAGGTAGGCATCTGGGTCTGCTGGAATTGCCTCAGCTAAAAAAAGTACCGAGAGCGGAATGGCACCACTCCACATCCGGGAAGTCACCGTCAACAATAGACCGCGGTCAAGGTGTTCCCCGACCGCGATTAGGAATTTGAACACAAGCGGCAAGGAGAAGTGGGACAGGTCGCTGATTTCCTTGGCTGCTTCTTCGCCAATGACCTTGTATTTCCCTGATTCAACAACTTGACCAAGAGCGGAAACGAGTGGGGCGGCGTCAATTCCCTTAGCATCCACTTCCTTAAAGAAGCGTATGGTGTAGAGAGGACCAGGCGTCGGGTCGGTGAGGTTTCCTATTGCCGCGCGGATGACCCTTACGAAGTCTTCGAGCATCTCGGCCACATCCTGGCAGGAAACGTGGTAGAAAGACCCCCAGAAGTTACATTATGACTATGACTGGACTAGAAATGGGGGGCAGGTCAGGCAATGACTGTTGATGTGCAGAGCATATGCGAGTGGCGTGCGGTGGCGTGGAATGGCGTCGTTTGACCAGGAACTGGCCGGAAGCAAAGGGCTTGCAGAAGGCTCCATTGGGACGAACCTCGTGCACGGTATTTGGAACAAAAAGCGCCGTTTGTGCACACTTTCTTAGCAAATTCTCCGATTTCCCCAAGCTCCTTCTAGGAATCAATCCCGTTTACACCACAGAAGCTGGATTCTGGGCGCTTTCTCCCCGCGGCCCATGCTGATCCTCGTCTGCCTCACCTTTTCGGGGGAAGGTAACGCTTCTCAATTCGGGCGATGATTACGTAATTGGGGTCCACCATTTCGGTGAGGTGGATGCGAGCCACTTGGGAGAGAAGTTGGTAGGCATCCTGAGACGAGAGCCCGTAGTCGTTATGAATCCATTTCACCAGCTCGGTGAACGCAACTCGCAGCGCATCGTCCAGCGGACGTGTAGCACCCACCGCCATGATCTCGTCGTGGGTCTCGAACCGGGGCCAGGCAATGCGCTGCCCTTTGATCAAGTCGACCTCCAGGCGAACCTGCATTGGAACCTCGATTGCAGTGCCGGCGACTTCACCGTCGCCCTGCGCGGCATGGCCATCCCCCACATAGAGCAGGGCTCCTGCGACGTTTACGGGAAGATAGAGAGTATGGCCAGGGCTGGCTTCCGGAGCATCCATGTTGCCTCCAAACTCTCCGGGAACGATGGAGCTCCGCGCTTCTCCTCGCGAAGGCGCCACGCCGACACACCCGAGAAAAGGATACAGCGGAATCCGCACCTGAAAATCCGAATCGCGGGCACGGAACGTTGCGGATTGGTGCTGGCGATCGATTTCGTAGAAGGTGATCCGCTCGGGGATCGGCGCGTTCAGCAAAGGGGTGTGGGAGGACGAGCTGATAGCACCGAAGTCCGGTCCCTGCGCTGCCACACCGCGGTCGCTATCGACCGAGATCTCGAGAAACCGGACAACCAGTGTGTCCCCGGGGTCGGCCCCCTCGACGTAGAAGGGGCCAGTGAGCGGATTAAATCCCTTCACCAAGGTAAGGGTGTCGCCTGGCTTGCTCATGGCGTTACCAAAGGCATCGAAGGTGTTCGCCTCGATGACGTCCCCCGGCCGGAGCCGGGCTACGGGTGGGGCAGAACCATATACGTATTTCACGTCGGCCATGGAAGCTTGGTACCGGATAACTCGGGCTTCCCGGACAGAGGATTCGGGATTCGAAGAGCGCGTGGCCTGCCCGAAAGCAGCTGGTAGAGCGAAAGCAGCTGGAAGAGCAAGGAGCACTAAGCAAGCAGGTTTCATCAAATCCCCTCATTAAAAGCATGAGTCAAAGGTTCAAATGGCAAAACCGGATTCCAACATGGCTGCTGGCAGCTTGCAGCACAAACGAATCGAAAAGGGTAGCCACGCTCGGAATCGACTCAGCCACGCACAAGCCCTATTTTCTGGGAGGCTTATCCCAGTAGTTTACCGGCCGATCGTCTGAGCGAAGTACCTCTTCGTTAACCCAATAGTGGGGACCAAAAGGTTTGGACAGCGGCCAGATTTCGTCAAGCGTAGCTGCGTCATAAAGCACACCACCCTTCATCACATATTGAATGTCTGTCGTGTTGCGGATGTTATCTAACGGATTAGAGTTCAGGACCATGAGGTCGGCCAGCTTGCCTACCGCAAGCGACCCAAGGTCTTTCTCTACCCCAAGGAAGTGTGCACCATGCAGGCTCGCAACCTCGAGTGCTCCCATCGGCCCTAAGGCGCTAGCAGCCATCCATACCTCCCAGTGCGAGCCGATTCCGTGCTGCTCACCGTGTCCGCCAACAGCTCCGTATCCACCTTCGGCGATGATGTCGGCCAGTCCCTGTGCCAGCAGAGGGAAGCTGTAATCAGTAGCTGGGCGCAGCATGCGGCGCCGCGAATGAGCTACAAGTTGCTTCCACGGCAACCAGCTTCGCTGCTTGACGTCCTTCCAGACGTCGGTTTCCTGGAAGAAGTAGTCCTCGTTCCACGCGCCGGGCCCACCCACAACAAACGTGGGCGAGTAAACAATCCCTGCCCGCCCCATAAACTTCGCCACATCGGAATACAGCAGCGCATAAGGCAACGGGTGTTCAAATCCGGTGTGACCATCCATGATCATTCCTAGGTTGTACTCGTGGTCGTTGGCCTCTGCCGTAACGCGCAATCCTTTCCGGCGTGCAACATCAACGAACCATTGACGCTGCTCTCTCCGCGGCTGCAAGTACTGCTTCAAGGCGACGGCACCCCAGGAAGCCAGCCGCTCCACAGTCTTTTCAGCGACGTCGTAGCTTGAGATTTCGTTCCGTCGCGGTCCGTCTCCCGCGTAGAGGGCTTCGCCCGTGCTGAAAGTCCTCGGACCCACAGCTGCCCCGACTTCAATCAATTCCGCCGTTGAAAACACAGCTTGCGACCATGCCGAAGGGTCGAGAGTGGTCGTGAAGCCGTACGCCAGGTAGACCGCATTCTCGAAGCCATGTGCGGGTATCAGGCCCACGTACTCCCGATAGTGGTGCGAGTGCATGTCCACAAAGCCGGGAATAATGGTCTTGCCGCTGACGTCGATCACACGGTCAGCTCCGCTGGCGTCGCAATTACCGACGCAGGTAATCCGACTTCCCTTAACTATGATGGTAGCTTTTTCGATGACCTTGCGGTTGTCCAACGTTATGATCCGCGCCCCGCTAAGAGCTATGATGCCTTTGGGCAGAGCTCTCGGGACACGCAGGTGGATTTCCGTCGACTGGATCTTCTTCGTGTCAATGTTGTAGGCGAAATATCGGTTTGCACTGCCGAACTCGAGGGTTGCCGCATTCCGCCAACGCGGGAAGTTCCCTCCCGCAGTGCTGAGTTGCATCACGGGGATTTTTCCTTTTTTCTTGTCGACCCGCGTGAGCGTCGCTCCTGTGCCAGTTTGCGGTAACGATGTTAGATAGATGTTGTCTCCCTCCTGGAATGCGACCCATCTTCCGTCTGGCGACACGACCATCTCGTCTGCGTTGGGGAACTCCAAGTGCACTCGTTTGTCGTTGCCACTCATCTGGACAGAAACTAGCTCCGAGAAGACTTCCTGCCTTCCCTCGGTAGTCTCCATTTTTTGTTCGGGATAGAAGATTCGACCCCCAGCTCCGAACGATGGCCTGACGATCTGCCCCCGTCCTAGCGGAGGATTCACTCTAGCAACCAATTCCGCCGCTCCTCCTCCCAGGAATACGCGCACAAGTTCATAGGCAAGGCTTTCCGACAGGGTTCCGCCACGAGCTGTAGAACCGGAGCCTCTCGCAACTACTATAGAACCGCCGTCCGGACTCAATACAGGATGGATGTATTCACCTGCTTGCTGAGTCAGCCGTTGAGGAGTTCCGCCACTAGCTGCAACTTTCCAGATATGCCCTCGCTCGGTTTCGTCCCAACTCGTGAAAATAATCCACTGCCCGTCCGATGACCATGCTGGAGAAAACTCGAAAGGTTGGAACGAAGACGAAGTTAGGCGTCGGGGCGTTCCCTCAGGCAGATCGACGATCCAAAGCTTCCCTACTGCCTGAAACACTAGTTGGCGGCCATTGGGAGAGGCGGCTGGCCACCGAATGGCGCGCACCTCGAGCGGATCATCAGAAATTTCCAGGCGGGAATACGCCATCTCAGAGATCGTGCGCTGCACTCGAGCGGTGAAAGAAACAGTTTCGACTTCTCCCGTTCCTAGCCACAGGCGCCTGATCTTTCCACCTTGTGATAGTACAACTGACTTTCCATCGCGCGCCCAACTGAATCCCGGCAGGATTCTCACCAAAAAAAACACCGGCCTAACATCGTGTTGCCTCTCGGCCAAGTCCGGCTCGATCGGATCCATGATGACTCGCTCCGCTCCCGTTTCGAGGTTGCGCAACCAGAGCGCGCTTCGCGGTCCAAACTTATGTCCCTTGTAAGATATAGTTCCATCTGGAATACGCCGAGCAAACGCGAGCCACCTCCCATCGGGTGAAACTTCTGGCGCCACTGCTCCACCACGACCTGATGTAACGTTGACGATTTCCCCTGTTTTGAGTTCGAGACGCCGCAGTTGGCTCCCCCCTTCGATCACATCGGCGCAGCCGAAATTGCTCCTCGGGCCAGCCTTTGTGCAGACGTGAAAGTACAGATATCTTCCATCGAGAGACACGGAGGGCCATCCCCCTCCATTTCGATCGAAACGGAGCAGTTCCACTCCATCGCCTCCATCACGGTGATACATCCAGAGACGATCCATCTCAAACACACCACGCTGACTCGTTTGCTGCCGGCGGACGATGATGTACTGTCCGTCTGGCGTCCAAGTGGGTTCCACCACCCGTACGCTCTTATCTGTGAACACAGGCCGAGGATTGGAGCCATCCGCCTCCATGATCCAGAGATTGTCTTGGCCATTCCGGTCGGACACGAAGGCGATGTACCTCCCATCCGGCGAGTACCTGGGGTGAAAGTTCAAGGCCACGCCGCTGTCCTTCGTCAGGCATTCGGCCTGGCCACCCTCGGCAGGTACCCGGTAGATGTGGGCCAGGAGGTCAAAGGCGATCCAGCGGCCATCGGGAGAGATGTCGACAGACATCCAGGTTCCCTCGTTGGTCGTGAAATCAATCTCACGAGTTTTGCCACGTGGTGTGCTGACATCCCATGTACTCGTCACCTGCTGGGCAAGCATCGTGCTCGGCATCCAAAGCAACACCAGCACCGCCACCACCAAATGCCGACAGCAACTTAGCATTCCGTAAAACATAGATCCTCCTAGTGAAGCCAATCCCTGAGACTTTCAATCTGCTGGGTCATGGTTACCGCGAACTCTTCCTGTCCGCCTTTGTCGTCATAAGACTCTCGATCTCATCGGCCGAATACGGTAACCCCGCCGTTAGAATCTCGTAACCACTGGGCGTGATGAGGATCATGTCCTCAAGGTAAAAGCCTTGGCCGTCGACAGTAACGCTTGGCTCGAAGACAACCACCATTCCTGAGCGGAGCACTTCTGGTTCGGTCTCGCAGCATTCGATTCCGCTCGAGTGCATATACCAAAGCTGAGTGCCATCCTTTCCGAGCAGCTTGGCAACCGCCTTTTTTGTCAAGGGGTTTCTTACCGTGTTGGCAAGCCGCTCGATCTCGCGGATGCTGGCCGCAAAAACATCTTGCCGACGGACGCCGTCACGCATAGTCGCTAGGCCAGCCTGGTATGCCCGAACTAGCAATTCCCATGTTTCGCGCTGTCCCGGATCGAAGCGCCCTGAAACCGGGACCGTGCGACCGACGTCACCCCCATAGTGGTCAACCTCACAACCCAAGTCGAGATGAACCAAATCGCCGCTACCCATAACACGGTTCATGTGGTGGTAGTCAGCAAGGGCTTCGAGATACATGGGAACGCCAGAATTTGGGCCTGTGGCTGCCAGTGGCCAAAATGATGGTCCTTCCCCGCCTAAGCCCATGCACGCACCTACGATCTCCGCTTCCACCTGTCGCTGGGGCAGGCCAGGTCGGAGTTTGCGGAGACTGGCGAGCAACGCTCCGGCACTAACCTTGCTCACACGTCGCATTACCTGGATTTCCGCCTCGCTTTTCACGAGGCGCATATTCCTAATGCTTTTCGACGCGGAACGTATGGTCGCTTTGGGCCATCGGGCCACGAGGGCGTTCCGCCACAGCAGAAGGGAATCCTCAATAGGGGCAAGGCCAGGTGGATTGCTCTCCGGTGACGGAGAGAACATGAACGCCCCTGTGTCGTCGGTGTAGAAGATTAGGTTGGGATCAGCCGAGAAACGGCGATCGATGTAGGAAGCAAACTGGTCCCACCTTACTACATGCTCGATCATGAGGCGCGTTACCGATTCTGTGCCTGCTTGAATGAACGGGTTCCGGACCACAGCAGCCATCCCCGAGAGTTCAGTAGGCACAAACAGCCACGATTCTCTCGCGGGCCCATCAACGGCCAGGATAGCTCCCACTGCGTTAGGAAGACCCGTGAAGTAGTAGAAGCTCGGATCCTGATGAAATCCGTGCGTCAGCAATTGATCTTGATTGACAAGAGCTGATCTTGCGTGTAGAAGCACGATTCCGTCAGGCAACCGTTTCATTAGTTCTTGGCGTCGTGCCCGGAATTCTGAGGCGGGCAATTCGCCGCCCGCATGGCAGAGGGCCGGTCCAAACAACGCCAAAAGCGGGATGATCGAACCAAGAATCGTAGCTGTCTTCGTGAAATTCATCGACTTCTCTGACGGTTAGACTCTAATCCGGAATTTCAGACTTCACCTTTGCATTGGTACACCAATCGCCTTCTTGTTTCGACATTAGATCGCAATTCGGGTTCATTCTCCGGCGCACACCAGCCTTCTGCCGACACTGAATTCCATTCCCTGAGCTCTACACTTGGATTCACTGTATTTTCTGCCTCGCTGCTGGTTCGGCCGAAGCACCGCCGCGGCCATTCCCAGCATGCTTCCTAAACCAGTATCGCAAATAGAGTTGTGTGCGCAGGAAGTTTGAAGGCTTTGACGTCGTGCCGTGCCATTCCTCTTGGAAACGAACCATCGCCGTAGGCACTCCCCGGAGTTTGAGGGCGCGGTAAAACTGTTCCGCCTGGCCGATGGGTGTATTCAAGTCCAATTCACCGGTCATGAGCATGGTCGGCGTCGTGACGTTGTTCACGTACATGAGCGGCGAGCGCATCAAGTGTTCAGTGGGATCCTCCCAGGGCAACTTCTTGAAGGTCCAGTTAAAGGAAACTCCGTCAGTCGTACCGACAAAGGAAAGCCAGTCGATAACTGCGCAATTCGACGAAGCCGCTGCGAAACGATTCGTGTGTCCGACAATCCATGCCGTCAATACGCCGCCACCGCTGCAACCGTAAACGAAAAGATTGCGCTGATCCACGTATCCACGAGCGATCACTTCGTCCACGCCTTTCATCAGATCGTCAAAGTCCTTGCCGGGATAGGCATTCTTAATAGCGTTTCCAAAAGCTCCACCATATCCGGTTGAGCCGCGAGGGTTCAAATACAGCACCACATAGCCTTCCGCCGCATGATTCTGCCAGGCGAAGTCGAACCCAACTCCGTACATCCCATGAGGCCCTCCGTGGATGCTAAGGATTAGTGGATATTTCCTTTGTGGGTCGAAATCTGGCGGTTTTATCAGCCAGCCCTGGATGCGGTAATTTTCCACCGACGTGTACCAGATCTCTTCCACTTCACCGAGCTTTACATTTTTCAGAAGCTCAGCGTTGGCAAAAGTCAATTGCCGCAATTCGGGTTTCGCAACAGTGAATGTGATCAAGTTCGCTGGTTTGTAGTAGCTAGTCACCCTTCCCACCGCTTGACCGCTGCGGCTGATGTCCGTCACCGTGAGAATGTGGTTGCCTTTTGTTACAGGGGTGACCTGACCTTGAAGATTGACAAAATGAAGATTGGAGGTACCGAGGTCGTTTACATTGAAGTAGACGCCGGTCGAGTCCGTTGCCCACCAGAAATTGCGCGTCGGTGATCCATAAGGAGAGGAGTAGACCGAACGATCTAGGTTGGAGGTCAATGGTCGCGGATTCGAGCCATCGATTCCTACCACATAAATCTCGGAAATAATGTAGCTATCATCCGTCCAGTCGTAGCCCGTGTAGGCGACCCAACGACCGTTTGGCGAAACCGCTGGGTTGTGGTCGGGGCCATCCCGTTTGGTAAGTCGGCGGACGGTCTTGCTTCGGACGTTTAGGGCATAGACCTCCGATGTGCGCCACGGGTATTCCCAATCCTCCGTTCGTAAAGTGCTGTAGATGATCTCGCTACCATCGGGGGTCCACGAAATGTTCCCCGCAAAACCTGGACCGCCACCATGGTCGGAATCACCCTCAGTCAACTGTTGAGGCGTGCCCCCTGTGACCGGAACGCGGAAGATGTGGAAGTATCCCTCATCTAGGAAGCCAATACGATCGCGCCGGTAGACCAAACGCTCGATCACACGAGGATCCTTCGTCCATTCCGCCCCTTCCGGCTTGCCGGGGAGGCGGATATCCCAGCTCTCTTTCTTGGGCACCAACATAGTGAACGCGATCCACTGGCCATCGGGAGACCAGGCCATGTTGCTGGGAGCTTGCTTGACGCGAGTAATCTGCGTAGCTGTGTCTTCCGGGTTCATCCCCCGTACAAAGATCTGAGTGCCCTTAGGTTCGCCATCAGCCAAATAGGCAATGCGCGTGCCGTCTGGCGCCCACTGCGGTGAGGAACCCTTGACTAGGAGTCGGTTTCTGCTCCCGTCCGCGTTCATCATCCAGAGCGCGGATTCCCACTTATCTTTGAGTTTGTCGATCCATCTGCGCGTGTACACGATTTGCTTGCCGTCTGGCGAGATCTGCGGGTTGGAGACCTCCTCCATGTCAAGGTACGATTCTAGAGTGAGCTTCCGACTCTGGGCTTGAGCACCGGCAGCGACTGCCGATACCAAGACAACGATGGGGACTACTTTGAGAAGTTTTCGTAGCATTCTACGTTCTCCGTCTCAGGGAGAGCTGGGCTAAGCAAGATCCGGCGATGGTCGAGAGCTGTTGTCATTCATAGTCTGGCGTTGCCCAAACCGCACAAGGATTTTGGTCAGCTCCGTACGCGAAGCTTGCCTCCGTAAAAGGCTGACGCGATGCTCCCTGTGTACCTTCCTATGCCCTTGCCCTCGCGGCAGAAGCTAGCTTGCCCCGCTTCTGACGCTCGTAGAAGATTGCACCCAGAAAATCGAGGGTGACCCGAGCTGCTAGTTGTGCTGTGATCTCGGTGGGATCATATTGGGGGGCAACCTCTACGAAATCGAAGCCCACTACGTCACCCTTCGCCGCCACGCCACGGAGCAAGTCGGTCACCTCGTAATAATCGAGGCCTCCAAACGAGGGCGATCCTGAACCCGGGGCAATGCTTGCATCAAAACCATCAACGTCGATTGTGACGTAGTAGCGTTTGCCATCAGGAATGCGGGCTAGAACGCCCTCCACTCCTTTTCGACGAAACTCTCTTGGTCCTATGATAATGCTGCCCATGCGCCTAGCATCCGCAAAGTCCGAAGGAGCACTTGATCCAGGTCCCCGTATTCCAATCTGCGCAAACCCCTGAACATGCGGCATTTCTGCCAGCCGACGCATGACATTGCCGTGGCCTTCTCGGACACCAAAACGCTCGTCGACGAAATCCATGTGAGCATCAATCTGAATGACGTATAGGGGCCCCTCATCCTTCAAGGCCTGCACGACTGGAATCGGTACAGAATGGTCACCACCCAAGACAACGGGCAACGCACCGCGCGAAACGATGCGGCAAATGGCGTTGAAGATGTTTTGCAAACACACATCCGGGCGCATGTGAATCATGTCGATGTCACCACAATCCACGATCCGAACATTCTCCAAGAAGACGGTGTCGAGCTCATGGTCGTAGTAACGAACATCGCGGAGCGCATAGAGTGCCGACGCGTTGCGGATAGCCCGAGGACCGAAACGGGTTCCCGAGCGGTATTGAGTGCCCAAGTCGAACGGAGCGCCAATAATCGCTACGTCGGCATCCAAGGATTCCAGGTCAGTCTGTATTGGAAGCTTGCAGAAGGACATAATGCCGGTGAATGGAAGGTCGAGGCGCGCGTCTTGCATTTGTCACTCCTTATGGCGTCCTGTTCGGGTGCCCAATATTCCTCCAAATCAACCTACACTTGCCAGAAGGTCTGCTCTCCTCTTTGCCTGCCCCTCCTTACATTACTTCCTGGCTAGCTAGGCGATTACCTTCCAAGACTTGCTGTGGCTGTATGCCCAGCCAGATCAAAGCGCAAACGATAGCGATTGCTGAGCCAACGTCAAAAGTAGTCAGCCACCCGAAATGCTTAACGGCAATCGGCACGACTAGGGTCGAAATAAACCCGCCCAATATTCCTGCCGTGTTCATAATGCCGCATGCGGAACCGGCGTAGGGACCAGCAAGGTGGACGGCACTGGACCAAAAAGATGCCTCGGCGGCCATGAGAAAGCCCACACTCAAGGACAAGCTCGCAACGGCAAGATATCGATCGTCTACTCGGGCACCAAGGAACAAGAGAAGGGCCGAGAAGAAATAGCAGCACATTACAACAATTCGGGACCCGGGGAGCCGGCCCAACCGAGTGCACAGCGAGTCACAAACAGCCCCGCCCATTGGCGTTGAAACTAGAGAAACAATCCAGGGAAGACTCGCAAAGATGCCCCCACTCAGGACACTGAAGCCTCGAACATCCACCAAATACAGGTAAAACCAGAAGACAAAAATGAACAGCACGTAACCCTCAAAGAAATAACTCAGGCTAAGCAAACACATGTTGCGCTTCTTAAGCAGTTTCCACCAAAGCGTCGAGTTCGATCCCAAAACAACGGGTTCGCTCTGGCCACTAGAGATGAGAGCAAGCTCCGCTTTACTTACCCCAGAATGCTGCTGCGGGAAGTCAGTTGCGAAGGACCTCCAGAGCAGCGCGATCAGAAATGCAAGACCGGACGTTATGTAGAACGTCTGACGCCAGCCTACGTTTACCATCAACCATGAAACCAACGGAGGTGTAACGGCTGATCCTAGCGGCATACCAGCCAGGACAATTGCGTTCCCCAATGCCCGCTTGTTGCCGGGAATCCAATTCGCGATGGCACGGGCCGCCACGGGGTATGTGGCTGCTTCTCCCGCACCCAACAAAAAGCGAATAACCAGCAGCGAGATGAAAATGCCGGATCCCGAACCGATCAACAGACCCGGAACAAGTCCCGTAAGAACGGTTGCGATACCCCACGACAACGCAGCAAGAGTAAGCACAAAGCGTGGTCCCAGTCGGTCACCAAGGACTCCCGCAGGTACTTGAAACAGCGCGTACCCCAACATAAAGCTGCTGAACACCTGTCCCATTTGAATCTCGCTCAGAGACAGTTCAGGCATCATGAATTTTGCCGCGACGGAGATATTTACTCTTTGCAGGTAACTGACCATGCTAAAGCAAGCCAGCATGAGGACGATGATCCACCGTGTTGCGGTCTGCCTTTCACCAACACTACTCGGTTTGACACCACGTATGGAGCCCTTGTTCGCTGAGTTAGAAAATGATCCGAAGATACTTTTCACACTTCCTACCATGGATACCCTATACCTTGAACCCCACAGGCCTCTCATAACGTTTGCGGTCCAGGAAAACTGTCCGTCCTAGAAGTTATACTTGAGCGCAAACTGTATGATCCGAGGGGCCACAGTTGTTGATGTTATCTGTCCAAAGCTTACTTGGGTGCGCGTGGTGTTCGGATTCGAAAACTGGGGCGTATTGAACGCATTGAAAAACTCGGCGCGGAATTCGAGGTTGGCGCCTTCGGTCCAACCGCCTACAGCGGTTCGCTTGGTTATGCCAATGTCAAAGTTCCGTTGATCGGGACCTCGCACGACACCACGACCCAGAGTGCCAAAGTCAAACCCGTTTCCGATTGCCGGCGGGGAACAAAAGGCTGCCTTGTTGAAATAGTTGAGCAGGCGATCGTGGACCGGTCCGGGAGTTGGAATGCTCTCAGCGGTAGATCCCGCACACAATTGCGCCCGTTGGTTGCTGAAGCCGTAGATATTTCCTGAGTTCTGATCCCTGATGGTAAGAGGTGTGCCTGACTGAATGGTCGTGACGCCAGATACCTGCCAGCCAGCCAGAATCTTTCCGGCTAACCCTTTCCCGTCCTTGTAGCTTGGTAGTTCCCAGACATAACTAAAGACGAATCGGTGTCTACGATCGAATTCGGCAGGCCCCCGCATCTGGCGTTGATTTCGCACATCGCCGAGGTAGGAACCCGTAAATGCCGCTCCGGAACCTGTAGTGCCGACAACCTCGTCGAGACTCTTGCCCCAGGTGTACGACGCCTTGAACTGAAAGCCGCGTCGAATCCGCTTTGTGACGCTGGTCTCGAGAGCGTTGTACAATGCTAGCCCGTTGGTTTCCCGCTGATTCAGGCCGGTAGGCGTGAACCCCTGGAGGGGGACGCGTTGCGCGGCATTCGACACAGTGTTGGTCGTAATGCCATTGACCGGATTCTGCGTGCTGGCGAGGAACGCTTGATTGATTTGTCGTCCTCGTACGATGCGCGTGCCATGCACTCCCACGTATCCCACCTCTAGCAAATAGTCCGGGAGGAACTCGTACTGGACATTCAAGTTGTACTGCTGTGCCCTTGGGGCGTTGTAATTGGAAGCGAAAGTTGAGACCGATAACCTGGTCGTTGCTGTCCGCGGATCCCAAACGGGAACAGGCTGCGGTCCCGGATTGAACGGCACTTGGAAAGTTGCTGCGGCGTTTAACACTCCATTCAGGCTGCGGGTGGAAAGGAACGGTGGTCCGACCAGTAACTCAGCGAAATGGTCTCCGCTTGTTTGAGCATAGAATATGCCGTAGCCGGCGCGCACGACGAGTCGGTCCGTCCGCTTAAAAGGCAGCCATGAGAATCCGATCCGGGGCCCTAGATTAAGAAGCGGAAGGCCATCTGCAAGAACAGTTTTGTTGCCGGTACTACCGACCCCCGCTGGCAGTGGGAACTTTCCCTGGTCGAAATTTGTGGGCACGACGAAGCCTACAAGCGTTCCTCCGGGGGGGAAGTTGTTGTCTGCGAGCTCAGGCCAGAAGTTAGACAGGCGTCCTTGGGCATCGCTCACCAAACCCAATATTTCCCATCGGAAACCTAGGTTGAGGGTAAGGCGCCGATGAATCTTGAAGTCGTCTTGAAAGAAAGCGGCGTAGTTAGCGACCCGCCAAGCCCTTTCCGTAATTCCGCCCAGCCCAAATGATGAGAACACATTGCTGAACAAACTTCCGTTCTGTGCTGCGCTCATTCCCAGCAGGAAGTCAGGAAAGCTCAGGAAAGACATGGTTCCACGCTTCACGCCGGGGATATCGAAGTTGTCTTGAATGCGTTCGAATCGGAACCCCGCTCGGATATTGTGCCGCCCATGCGTCCAGGAAATCTCGTCCGATATCTGAAAGGAGTTGACCGCGCTGACGAGGTTGTCGTTGAAATTTCCCCCTATGCTGAAAAGCCCTGCTACAGACATGGTGGGAATGGCTGCTTGGTCTGCGCTGGGCGTGATCCCAACACCGGCGGCCGTCACTGGAGTCTGGGTTTGAAGATTTCCCGTGTTGCGGTTGAACGAGATCATGGCCGAGTTGAGAAGATTGCGGTTCACCACCGAAGTGAGCCTGAGAACAAGGTTGCGATTCCCAAAGTCAGCGTCGGCGCCGGAGCCCGGCACATTCGAAGTTGTGAAAGCGCTAACCTGTGGATCGCGAGAATAGAACCAACGTCCACTCAGCTTGTTGTTTTTCGAGAGTTCGTAGTCGATGTTGATGACGATCTGGTCTTCAGTAAATTTGGACGGAATACTGAAAACGGAGAATCCCAAGCCACTCGGTTGAATCACTTGTGGGGTGGGGATGAAAAATGTGCCGTTGGCCAGTTTGAAATTCAGAAGCGCAAGCGCGACCGGATTAATGTTGGACCCGTTGCAAGCTATAACTACTCCTCCGTTAGCTCCCGTTTGTCCACAGAATTGGCCCCCGAGCGTGGCCTGTGAACGATCATTGGTCAGCGGGGGCAAGAGCGCGCTTTGAAGAGACCGGGATCCAACACCGTTGGTCTGACGTGTCCCTTGGTAGGAAGTGAAGAAAAGAAGCTTATTCCTAAGGATAGGACCTCCCAGACTACCGCCAAACTGATTTTGCCTCAAGATCGGTCTGGGTTGACCATTCCGATTACGGAAGAAGTCGTTTGCGTTCAGGACCTCATTGCGAAAGAACTCGAAAATCGAGCCATGAAATTCGCTGCTGCCCGAGCGCGTCACCACGTTCACGTTGGCACCCGCGGCCTTACCATACCCGGCATCGTACAACCCGGTTTGGACCTTGAATTCCTGAATAGCATCGGGGTTGGGAATGGCGATGCCCGAATAACCCAAGAACTCGCCACCCCGCCCTGAGGCAAAGTTGTTTATTTCTGCTCCGTCCATCTGGTAGTTGTTGTAGAGAGTCCGCATGCCGTGCACGTATACGTCTGCCGTATTTCGTCCAGCTTCGCCCGCATTCGTAACGTTGGCCATCACCCCTGGTGACAGGCCAAGGATCTGCGTGTAGTTGCGAGTCGAGAGGGGAAGGTTCTTAACAGTAGCTTCGCCGACGACTCCTCCCAGCGTACTGCTTTCGGTTTGCACCAGCGCCGCTGATGCCTCTACGACTACTCTTTCCGTAAGCTCACCCACTTCCATGACAACATTGAGGGTGTGAGTTTCGGCTACGTTGACGACGATTCCAGAACGCACTTGGGTCTTGAAGCCGCTGATAGAAAACTCCAAAGAATAGCGCCCAGGAGGAAGAACAAGGATCCGGTAAATGCCGCTGTCATCCGTCGTGGTTGTTCGCTTTGTCCCTGTTTCCGGAATTACAGCGGTCACAGTCAAACCCGGCATCGCGCCGCCTGACCCATCGGTGACGGTGCCCACCAAAGCGCCTGTTGCGGCTGATTGGGCTGATATCGGTGCGGGCAAAAACACCCCCGCGAGAACAAGCGAGGCAACTGCCAAAAGCAACTCTGCCTTTCTCATGACTCCCCCCTCAAAGAAATGGCCGCTTAAGCACGCATGTAAAATGCGGGACCTTCTAACTGAACCAAGGACGGGGCGTTTGCAATGAGCTATCGATAAGGATTTGGTAAGCCATAAATTATGGTCTAATCGTTTGAGAATTCAACAGTTGCTAGAGGGCGCCGCCATGGACTACAATCTACCAATCCTAGGATTCCATGAAGTAGGCAAGCGATGAGCGGCATTCCTCCCGATCAAGCGGGTTTGCACTTCGGAGTGTTCGAGTTGGATCTGAATGCAGGTGAAGTGCGCAAGGGCGGCACGCTTATCAAACTTCAACAACAGCCGTTTATACTGCTCACCTTACTTGCGAGCCGTGCGGGGAGATTGGTTACTCGCGAAGAAATTCAGCGGCAGATCTGGGGCGATGATATCTTCCTGGATTTTGAGCACGCACTAAATTTTTGCATCTGCCAAATTCGGCAGGCCCTCAGCGACGATTACCGAAAGCCACGCTACCTTGAGACCCTCCCTCGCAAGGGATACCGTTTCATAATGCCCGTCGTGGAGCTAGGCGGGATATCCGCAGGGAGATCATTAGAGCAGACATTGTCACACCAACTGCACTTCCACAGAAAGCTTTCTTTGGGATTATCTCCTTTCCGATCACTGGGTAGTGAACCGGGTCAACAGAATTTCGCTGACGGCATAAGCGAACAGCTGATTACTCACCTGGCCGAATTCACTGACGTGCGACTGATTTCAAACGACCCAGCAGCGGATCATAAAGCGAAGCTAGAGTTCGGGAGCGACTTGCATGCAAATCTGTTGTTGATGGGTTCTGTGGCTTGGGGCAAGGAGCGTGTCCGGATTACGGCACGATTGCTCCACGAGAGAACTCACCGGTATCTGTGGACCGATAGCTTTGAGCGCGATCTCAGAGATCCCTTGTCGCTGCAGAATGAGGTTGCGCGTGCCATCGCCACCGCGGTTAGACATAGGTTTGGTCTGCGTGAAGAGACGTCGTTCCCCATGGTGCAATCACCAAAGTTTGCGGCCTTTGAGGATTACCTTAAGGGACGGTTCTTTTGGAGCAAAAGGACGGCAGCAGGGCTGAAGAAAAGCATCGATTATTATGAGCAGGCAATAGAAAAGGACCCGGCCTTCGCACTCGGCCACGCTGGGCTGTCCGATTCGTACAACATGCTAGGACACTATGTGGGTCCGCCAAGGGAAGCTTATCCAATAGCTAAGGCAGAGGCACTAAAGGCGCTTGAATTGGATGATACTTTGACGGAAGCACACACGTCGTTGGCCTTTGTGACCTTTTTCCACGATTGGGATTGGTTGGCTGCTGAGCGGCAGTTCAAGCGAGCCATTCAATTGAACCCGCGCCATGCCAACGCACACCATTGGTATGCGCTCTATTTGGCGGCGATGGAGCGCACGGATGAAGCCCTCGAAGAGATCAACAGAGCGAGAGAACTCGATCCTCTTTCACTCATCGTAGAGGAGACTGTGGGATGGATCTTGTACTTCGCGGGCCAGTACGATCGTGCAATTGAACAGTATTTGAAGACGCTCGAATTGGACCCGAGTTTCTTTCCGGCCCATGAAGGACTTGCCCTAGCATTAGAACAAAAGAAGATGTTTGGGGAAGCGGTGAATGCGTTTGATAAGGCAATCGCCTATTCGGATGGAGGCACGCAACTGATCGCGGGACGTGCGCACGTTTACGCGGTTTCGGGTAAGAAAGAAGTAGCACGAAGGATGGTCACTCACTTGAAAACATTGTCGAAGCGAAGGTATGTGTCCCCATACGAGATAGGGTTAGTGCATGCCGGCCTGGGTGAAACGGATCGAGCCTTCGACTGGCTTGAAAAGGCCTATCTGGATCGATCTACTGGATTGATTTGGCTCAAAGTCGAACCGCGCGTCAACATCCTCCGTTCAGACTCTCGCTTCAAGGAGTTGCTGCGTCGAATTGGTTTGGCAGCATAGTTGCAAACTTGAGTGACCTGTCCTGACCTGCCCGAGTTTTTGTACCACCACGAATGAGAGAGTTTACATCACAGCTAGGGCCTGTGAAGTTGGGTTTGGTGGCTTCAGGGGGCGACAGGCCGCCGGCGCCGGCGGCCTGGTGTTGTATTCCACCCGCCACCGTTCGATCACGATCTGCGCCTCCTTCAGCGAGTAAAAGATCTCTCCGTTCAGGCACTCATCCCGCAGCTTCCCGTTGAAGCTCTCACAGTAGCCGTTCTCCCAGGGACTGCCCGGCTCGATGTACAACGTCCCGGTCCCCACATTCCCCAGCCACTTCCGTAGGTCCTTGGCCACGAACTCCGGGCCGTTGTCGGATCGAAGGTGCTCTGGGATTCCTCGCCAGAGCATCACGTCGGCCAGCGCCTCGATGACCTCGTAGCTTCCCAGTCTTCGTGCCACACGGGTCGCCAGGCACTCCCGCGTGTATTTATCGATCATCGTGAGCATGCGGATGGTTCTGCCATCATGGGTCATCGCGCTCACGAAGTCATAGCTCCAGACATGGTTCGCCCGCTCTGGCCTTAGCCGCACGCAAGAGCCGTCATTGAGCCAGACCCTGCCCACCTTCGGGGCCCGCCGGCTGATCCGTGAGTTCGATCTGCC
>CAZPWD010000001.1:0-37326 GCA_964590025.1 uncultured Nitrospira sp. | reverse complement strand
GGTCTTGGGCTGGAGTTGCCGGATCATGTGGTCCAGGCGGTCTTGATGCAGGGGGGCTACTGTCAGGAACTCTAGGCCGATGCCGGCGGACCCGGACCAGCGGACTGCGGCATTGTCGATTAAGATCGGCCTGGACTCACCAGGGATATGCAACTGCACAGTGAGCTGCATGCCGGTAAAGGGGCTGATGATACAGTCTACGCGGCATCCCTTGACCGAAAGGTTTCGGACGGACCCCGCATGGCGGAACTGATTCTTATGTACCAAGGTGCTGGAGAGCGACACGGAAAATCTGGGATGCTTTCTGGTGACCATAGCTGTGCTTTGAGTGTTTCCTATGCGGCGATGTTCACCTGGGTTGCCAGGAACTGCTCCAGACGGGCTCGTTCCGTCTTCTGCATCTCAAGAAATTCCACCCCAAACTCGAGTTCCCGTGTCCACCGAACTGTGGCGGCTCGAATGGTGATGGCAAGAGGCTGTTCCGGAATCCGGAGGCGCACCGTGAGGAGGACGCCGCTCTGTACCGCAAGATCGCTCACGACGTTGCAGCCAGCCATCCCGAGGTTGTGTACGATCCCTATCCCGGTATGGTCGCCCGAAAATGTAGCAGTCAAGTCCACCTGATAGCGAACGTGCTGCCTCTGTTCCGTCATCTAGGTGCCCTGAAAAGTCATCCGTTTCCAAAGATGCCTCGCTGATGAGGCTCCTGCTGACATTGCCTTCCCTCAGGAAAGGCTAGTCGGTGAACGGGTGGTTGTCAAAGAAATAGCGATCATTGGAAATTTGAGCTTGCAGCACCTGTTCCTCATGGCTGCCATTTGATTTTCGGTGGACGCACTTCTAGAATGCCGCCATTGGTTTGACGTTGCGATGCCCACCACCTCTGGCTCACGAACATCCTCGCAGCGCAAGAAGAAGATCTCGAAGCAGTCCCCCGGCCTCGACGCCTCGCAGAAACGCCGTTTTCAGGTTCGGTTGCTGAAGTGGTACGAGAAACATGGCCGTGATCTGCCTTGGCGAAAGACCTCCGACCCCTACCACATTCTGGTCTCAGAAGTGATGTTGCAACAGACTCAGGTCGATCGGGTGATTCCGAAATACCATGAGTTTCTAGACCGCTACCCAAGCTTTGAAGAGTTGGCTGATGCGCCGGTCTCGGATGTGAAGAAGACGTGGTATCCGCTAGGCTACAATATTCGGCCGGAGCGATTACATAGTATCGCGTGCGAGACAGTGGAGCGGTATGGGGGCCATCTTCCGAGCGATGCGGAGGAATTGCTGTCGTTCAAGGGAATTGGACGTTACACAGCCGGTGCGATTCGGTCGTTCGCATTCAACGAAGATGCACCGATCCTAGATACGAATGTCATTCGGGTTCTTCATCGGGTGTTCATGGCGAAGGGCAATCCCAAGGCTCGAAAGGCGAAGCTCTGGCAATTGTCGGAAGCCCTAATTCCAAGTGGGAAGGGTTACGACTTCAACCAGGCGATCATGGACTTTGGGGCGACCTGCTGCACGGCAAGAAATCCCTCCTGCCGGCAATGTCCGATGAAATCATTTTGCAAGACGTACCCCTTCGATCAGAAATCGCGAAGAGCGACGGTGCGGCATGAAGGTCATTGAAGTCGCTGCCGGTCTTGTTTATCGTGAGGGTCGCTACTTGATCGCCCGACGGAATCCGGGCGTGCACTTGGCGGGTTTCTGGGAGTTTCCAGGCGGGAAGTGCGAGCCGGGTGAAACATTGGAAGAATGTCTACGGCGGGAGTTGTTCGAGGAGCTGGGTATTCGTATCGACATGCCGGTACCTTTTCAGATCATTCGACACGAGTATGTGGAGAAAATTGTGGAGCTGCATTTCTTCCGTTGCAGGATCGAGACCGGACACGCCACAGCAATCGACTGCGCGGAAATTCGATGGGTGTGGCCCCACGAGTTGGGCGACTTTGAGTTTCCCCCAGCGGACCGTCCGATCATCGAGGCCTTACGGCGGCAGGCTATAGGGCAGACTTTATGAAGGTCGTCCTGGATATTGAGACCATTCAAGCGCCTCGGGAAGAATGGGCGCGGCTGGTGGGGAAGCTTCCGTCAATCGGCGAATCTGAGCCGGCAGGCGAGGGCTACGATTTGTTTACGGCGGGAGCTGCCGAAGCTCAACGACGCGCTGAGGATGAACAATATGCGAAGTCCGCCTTTGACGGCACGTTCAGTCAGATCGTCTGTATCGGCCTGTTGGAATTTTCTGACCAGCTCGAGCCGCGTGGGTCGGTGGCCTGGTATGGCGGGGATGAGCGGGAGTTGTTGCGACAATTCTGGAGCCGTTTGGCTCAGAACCGCCCGTCTCTCTTCATCACCCATAACGGTCTGGGCTTCGACCTCCCGTTCATTAAGAAGCGATCGATCATCCACCAAGTCAAGCCGAGTCTGGATGTCAACCTCGCCAAGTTCCGCACGGAACCGGTTTACGACACAATGGCGATCTGGAGCAATTGGGATACGCGTGGGTGGGTGAAACTCGACGTGCTGGCGAGAGCGCTGAACGTCGAAACTAAATCGGGCAGTGGGGCTCAGGTGGCTGAAATGTGGGGGAAAGGACAGGGGCTTGAGTTGGCTCGGTACTGCCTACAAGATACGTATGTGACGTATGCCTGTTATTGCCGGATGAATTTCCGACAGCCCCTGTCCAGTGAAGTGGTTCTGCTCCAGCCGGAGTTACTGAATGTCGATTAACCCGCAGTATTCATGAAGGTTCGTCGCGAAAGCGTGCAGGCGCGAAGCGAGACGGGCACTCGGAGGCGTGAAGCCCTGAGGCATACTCGTGCAGTATGTCGAAGGGCTGAACGGCGAGACTGCCCGTCACAGCCGCGTATCCGCGCTTGCAGCAGAAGCTTCATGAATAATGGGGGTTAGGGCAGGCTAGCGAGTCTGCCTTGCCTGTGCCGTTTTCTTCTTCGGTGCCGGTTTAGCGGATACCTTGGTTGCCCTGAGCGCTTTTATTTCCTCGTCTCGGTCCCGCAGTTCGCGCTTCATCCATTCCGATTCCTTGCGAAGCATATTGATCTCAGAGTCCTTCTTGGTGAGCGCCTCTTTTGCTCTCTTCAAGTCACTGAGTTTCTGAGCAATAAATTCGCTCTCTCCCGTCTCCTGGCCCGCACTGTCGGAGACCGCCTGAGTTTTCACCGGAGCGGCCGCCATCATGGGCACAACCGGAGTGATCGGCGTGGCTTTTGCGATCGGCATGGCGGCGGGCATCGGCGCATTGGCCAGTGCATGATAGTCGATGATCATCGTCATGGCGTCGAGTGCACCACCGGCGGCATAGGCCGGAGATGGTTCGGTGCGCGCAGCCGACTCAGGCATAAAACCAGTCGGCTTGACACCTGTTCCAATGGTCAAGTAGATCAATTCCTTCTGCACGTAAATACTGCCCGTGGTGGGTTCAGAGCCTGACCCTGCCGATGAGGATACGCGGAACCCAACAAGCTGTTCGGGTTTAGCTTTTGATAAGCCTTGTGCGAGCAGGGGAGAGAGAAATTCTGCATCCTCATCGCTGAAAATTCTCATCGGCTTGCTGCCACCAGCGGACATTCTCGAAGATCCGCTCATGCCGTCATTGCTATATAACCCTTTCACGATCTTTGTGATGGTCAGTTGATCGATCACAGCGGGATGGCTGGCTTCAAACGACCAATCAGTCACTTCTGCCAAGTAGACGCTGCCCTTTGCATTGTGAGCGAGTTTTGTCCCACCGGCGCAACCGCTGAAGACGAGGGCACAGGCGGCGATCCCAACAAGGCTCTGCATGATCGGACTTCGCACATTCGTTAGCGGAAGGCAGCTCTTCATCGCGACTCTCCTTCTTTCAGAACGGGTGTGTGTTATCCGTGGCGAGATGCAATGTCAGCGCGCCTAGGGGGATTACCAGATTCCCAGGCCCATCAGTGCCACGCTCAGTGCAATCCATCCGAAGAGTCCCATCGCAATAAGAGTTTCCAGGCTCATGGAGGTATCTGTTTTTTCTTTTACGCTCTGATCTTTATTCTCGATCATGCCCCGTCTCCAAAGAGTGAGCGTGTACGGTTACGCATAGGTGACTCATTGGATAGCAAAGATTATGCCTCTAGTAGGGATGAAGTAGACTCAGTGATGTACTAGGGCAATATCAGCAGAAGATGGGAATTGTTACAGAATGGACTGACTAAATGGGGACAAGAATAAGCATAGGAGGTAATGAGTCTAGGCCTTTGATAATGCAGTACTAAATCGCACCAATGTGCCGAGTTATTTCATGGATTCTGGAAAGGAAAGCTCACGTTCCACTGCGCATCATCATGCGAATGGCAACCGTATATCACTTCTTGAGAGCCGCGAGGGACTGGGGAATTCACAAACAGATCTTGTTCGGAAGTGTTCGTTTTTGGAGCGTATTCTACAGAAATGATTCTCCTTCGCCGCATACCCCGTAGCAGCATCCGGCCTTCGTAGCTGAAGTGGCTACTTCGGCGGAGTAGGCTACCACGGGGAGCTTCACTCCTCGGAAAGTAGGCGGGCACCAACGATTCAATTTGCCAGCGGACGTTCAGCATACAACGTCGAGGAGGACGCATCGTAGATGGCAAGGGGAATCATGTCTCCCGGTTGAGAGGGGACTGCGCACTTGTCCCAGATGACGGTGATGTTGCCATCCGATTTTCCCATGCCCTGCGCCGCGGATCGTTTGGCGTTTCCTTCGACTAGGACTGGAACTATCGTCTTGAGATATTCCCGGTTGCGCTCGTAGGAAATGTTCCGTTGGAGGTCGAAGAGTCGCGTCACTCGTTCGGTCTTTACCTGCTCGGAAACATCGTCCGAAAACTTGCGCGCGGCAATGGTGTTCTTTCGCTCAGAGTATTTGAAGATAAATGCTGAATGAAACCGTGTCTCCTCGACAAGCCGGTATGTCTCGGCAAACTCCGCATCGCTTTCCCCACAGAAACCACAGATGATATCGGTGGTCAGGACGATGTCCGGCCGCAGGGTGCGGATACGGTCGACCAAAACACGATACTCTTTATTGGTATAGGTGCGATTCATCAAGCCGAGCATGCGGTCGCTGCCGGATTGCAGTGGCAAATGAATTTGCTTGCAGATGTTGGGATGGGACACGACGGCTTCCAACAATGAAGGCGGAAAGTCTTTGGGGTGCGGGGATGTGAACCTCACGCGTTCGATGCCGAGCACGTCCGCGACGGCCGTGATCAATCGTGCAAAATCCCAGTCGCCGAATCGGTACGAATTGACGTTTTGCCCCAGGAGTGTGATCTGCTTGAATCCTTGCTCGGCGATCCGGCGTGCTTCCTGAACGATTCCCTCTGGATCGCGGGAGCGTTCACGCCCCCGAGTGTAGGGGACCACACAGAAGCTGCAGAAGTTGTCGCAGCCTCGCATGACAGCGATCCAGGCGTTCACTCCGTCGTTTCGGTCGGGTATGACATCGTGATAGGTTTCATATTCTGAAAGGTCGACCGCGAGTCCCCTCTGATCCAGGCCCTCTTCTTGCGAGAGCATCGCGTTGCGGATCAACATCGGCAGCTGGCGATAGGCGTCAGGGCCGGCGAGCACATCGACCAGCGGCTGAATGTCCGTCAATTCCTCTTTCAGGTTTTGCGCCATACAACCCAAGACGCCCACGACTAACGGACGTTGCCGCTTGAGTTTCTTGAGCTCAGATAAGTGTTTATAGACCTTATTGTGGGCATTCTCGCGAATCGCGCAGGTGTTCATCAGAATCACGTCCGCACGTTCTCGCTCGTCGGTAAACACAAATCCATCCTGTTTCATAAGCGAGCGAACGAGCTCTGAGTCGTACTCGTTCATCTGACAGCCGAAGGTTTCAAGATGCACGTGAGGCGGTATGGATTTGGCCTTCATAGAACCGGCACCCTTCGCATGAGCTGACGCTCCACTGTCAGCTGACCCAACGCCCAACGGTCCGACGTTCCGATAATCCGCACCTCTTTCAGGTGATTGGTGAGGTCGATGTTTGATGGAACGCCTACCTTCAAGAAGTTTGCTGTCACCCCCAATCGGAAGCCGTCCATTACTCCTGACTCGAACAGGACGGACACGGTGGATCCGATATACCGTTCCGCAAAAGCCAGGCGTTTAAGGCGGGACAGTTCGGCGAGTATCTTGGCGCGTTGCCGAGCGACTGCGACCGGCACCTGGTCGGGCAACTTCGTCGCAGTGGTGCCGGGCCGTCGTGAATAGGTAAAGACATGGAAGTAGGAAAACGGAAGCTCGCGCGCGATGCCCAGAGTGTGCTCGAACGCTTCATCAGTTTCTCCGGGAAACCCGACCATCAGATCGGTTCCCAGCCCGAGGTGAGGAATCGCCGCCACGGCCCGGTGGATTAGACGAGTACACTCTTCGACATCATACGGACGATTCATGGACGACAAGATGGTGTCGTCTCCGCTTTGGATGGGGATATGGAGATAGGGACAGAGCTTCGATGAGGAGGCCATTCGATCTAAGAGGGCGTTCGTGATCGTCGTCGGCTCAATAGACGAAATCCTGATTCGCTCGAGTCCTTCAACCGCCTCCAATTGTGCGATCAACCCGACCAGATCGAGCTCGCCCTGACGATATTGCCCGACGTTGACGCCGGTCAGCACAATTTCCCGATACCCTCCCGCCACAAGCATCTCGGCTTCTCGGATCACGTCATCCCGGAGGCGGCTCCGCTCATGCCCGCGCGCGAAGGGGATGAGACAGAAGCTGCACATCACGTTACAGCCGTCCTGGATCTTGAGCAGCGCTCTGGTGGAGTCTGGTTCGCCATACTCCGGTAGGGTGAAATCCTCTCGGCCGATGGTGCGAGTATGGAGCACTTCCGGGTCTGGCTGCTTCTTCAGGGCCTGTGGAGCTGGAAGAAATGATGGTAAGTCCCATTTGAATTGATTGCCGACGATGAGATCGATTCCGGGAATGGTACGCAGCTCTTGAACGCCGGTCTGGGCGTAACAGCCGGTCACTGCCACAAATGCATCGGGGGAATGTCTCAACGTCTTGCGGATGACGTATCGGCAGGTCCGTTCTGCATCCTCTGTCACAGAGCAGGTGTTCACGACGAGCAAGTCCGTCGGCTCACCGAACTCCACGACGCGGTAGCCATCGTGCCGCAAGCGAGCTGCGAGCACCGCTGTTTCTGCTTGGTTCAGTCGGCAGCCGAGTGTATGGAGAGATGCACGTTTCATGATAGTCGGGCCATTATAGGGAGATCCTTGCGATGGGAGCAAGGATCTCCAGCGAGTCCTTCACGTTGCGCTCTGTCCTCGCTTGAAGGCCTTAGAAGGCCATGGTAAAGTTCGCCGACCCCGTGCCCGCCCGATTATTGTGAGTCTGTTGTGACACCTTCGCAGATGGCGGCTTCCATCTTCACGGTATCTCTTCTTCTCCTCCTCCCTGGGTCCGGAGGGTGGACGAAGGAGATCCTTCCTCTCGAACCTGATCTCGCGACAAGAATTGACGAGCACTACGATCACGAGGCGCGGCTCTTCTTGATGTTTTATTCACTCACTGGCAATGGTCAAGTCGACTACGTGACGGGCCGGTTGGTCCAGGACTATGCCAGGAGCAATTATGGCAATCCTGTCTACCGGACGGAGGCCTATCCCTTGTTCTACTGGTGGAACCACACCATGTATAACGATCCGGAGCAGGATGGCGTGAACGGGAACGAACGGGTCTACCAAGAAAACGTGGAGTTTGACATTTCGCGCTACAAGCCCTGCGCCTTCAATGGACAACCCTGTTGAGTTTTGATGCGCTGCTGCGCGAGGTGGTCATCCAGCGCCTCGTCAGCCTACCCCTCCTTCCTCTCGATAGATTAGATTTCGAGAATGTCCTGAACCTCTCTTCCGTTCCGATGATATGCTACTTCCTCATGCGTACTGACACGTCTCGATGAAAACAGCCTCGTTCATTCAGATCCTTGCGAACCGGCGCATTGGCATCATGTTGCCCTTGGGTTTTGCCTCGGGGTTGCCATTGGCCCTCACAGCTGGGACGCTCCAGGCCTGGCTGACGGTTGCCGGGGTCGACTTGAAGACCATCGGCATTTTTACGCTCGTCGGTCTCCCATACACACTGAAGTTCTTGTGGGCCCCCTTGATGGATCGCCTGGTCCCTCCCTGGCTGGGGCGCCGGCGCGGATGGATGCTGGTGATGCAGCTCAGTGTCGTTCTCGGCTTGACTGCCATGGCGGTGACTGGTCCAGGCCAACGTCCGGAGATACTCGGGGTCCTGGCTCTCGTGGTGGCCTTCCTCTCTGCCTCACTTGACATTGTCTTCGACGCCTATCGGACCGATTTGCTCTTGCGTCCGGAACGGGGATTCGGTGCAGCTGTGTGGGTGAATGGCTACCGATGTGCGCTGTTGTTTGCGAGCGCCGGCGCCCTGCTGTTGGCCGATCATATAGGATGGCAAAACACCTACTTGCTGCTTGCCGCGTTAATGGCGGCAGGGGTCGCCACGATCCTCGTTAGTCCGGAACCGTCAGAGCCGAGTGCCACGCCGGCAAGCTTGGCCGAAGCGGTTGGTGGACCACTGAAAGAATTCTTTGCGCGTCCTTGCGTGGTTGGGCTCCTCGCCCTCATTGTCTTCTATAAAATTGGAGACGCCGTCGCGGCCTCTCTTCAAACGGCGTTTCTTATTGGAGGAATGGGCTTCTCCGTCAGCGAGGTCGGGTATGTGAAGGGCTTTGGGCTCGGAGCCACACTCATCGGTGCGTTGGTCGGGGGCGTCGCAATGGCTAAGCTCGGGATGGTCCGGTCGTTACTGCTCTTTGGTCTTTTGCAAGCGGTCTCAAACTTGGGATTCATGTGGCTCGCCTGGATGGGCAAGAGTTACGCGGCGCTCACGACATCGATTCTCGTCGAGAATGTGACCGGTGGCATGGGTACCGCAGCGTTTGTCGCACTGATTATGTCGCTGTGCGACCATCGCTATACAGCAACCCAGTTCGCGTTGCTCTCTTCCCTGGAAGCGCTCGGGCGAGTGTTCTCCGGTCGCCCGTCGGCCGAATTGGTCGAAATGGTCGGCTGGGCACAATTTTTCTTCTGGTCGTTTCTGTTCGCTCTACCCGGTATCTGGCTGGTGTGGGGTCTCCGAGCGCAGTTGGATCAAAAAGCCGATCGCGATAAGCAAGCAAGAGCCAGCTCGGCCGATTTATGACGACTGTATACGGCGCTGGAGGAACAAGACGAACAGCATTAACGTCGGAAGGGGTGCCAGGACGAAGGGGACAAGCCAAACCCAGACATTTTTCCCGCGCATGCGGGCTTGATCGATCATCCAGACGAAGACCCACACAATCAACCCGAGATAGTTGAGGGCCATCCAGCGTGTTGTATGAATCTTGAGGCCGCTCGTGCTGTCCGGAGCTGCATTGAGGAGAAAGACTCCCAGCATGAGCACAAAAAATCCCAACAAGATTGCGACAAGGCGTTTGCTCCAGACAAACATGATGATGATCCTCCTGATACAAGCAATGTGAGCAGCATGGTTGCCGCAACAGACCTGTCGAGCGTAGGCTAATCATCCGGCTGTTGTTTGTCAAAGGAGAGCTGCGCGCCTCCGTTTCCATTGAGCCAGTTGCGACATCGGGTCAACGGCAATCAATCTAAGCCAGGACGATTCATGAATACCTGGCTAAGGGCCTATTATGAGCCTTATACGTTTGAGCCTGGTCGTGACGGCATTGGCCATGAGTGTCGTGTTGGCACTGACGAATCCCACCACGGATCAATATCTGGGCTTCGTGCAAGCCGAACTCACCAAGGCTGTGGATCGAATGGATCAGTCCACACCCGAACGGGAAGGGACGGTGGTCAGAAATATCTTTCGCAGGCATAGTCAGGAGTTGCTCAACAGCATGGTGCGCCCTCACACCATTCGTCAAAATTGGGGAGTTCTCAGCCGGTTTGAAACAACGGTGCTGGATACTCGGGTTGTGGTTATCGGGATCGGCAACCAGTTCATTCCCGTTGAGGGAGTGGATGAAGCCATTCTGATCCTCGGCCGCCGGGTATTTTAGTTTTTTTGTCTGTGAGGATCCCTTGGATATCAAAATGAGGTCTATTTTCGATCGAAACACTGTGGATAAGTCGGTCTAAATTTCCGAGAGATGGCGTTTCCCAACTATTTGCAGTTATCCACAGGATTTCCACGGTTTCCCCAACCAAACCACTATATTTGGTATTGACAATTCTACTAGATCGCTATATGTAGATGCTCCGTGGAGCATACATGGACAAATGAGTTCGTCATTTTGGCAATCCATCCTGATAATTATAAATCGATGCTCCTAGGGTGGGTCAATCGTCGAGGCACCAAAATTAGGGCGCTCAAAGCACATTGGCATATTGATATTAAAGCCTGATTGTTCCTGTTTGGGATCGAAAGCAGTCCCACACCAACTCGCAGACTGGGGAGGGGAAATCGTGAGAATAGAGCGCCGATTTACACGTCGTGGGCAAAGTCCCTATGAAAACCTGCCGTTCGTAAAACGTTCGTCGGAAATTCGTAATCCCGACGGATCGACCGTATTTAAGTTGGAAAACATCGACATTCCCGAGCCTTGGTCCCAGCTCGCGATCGATATTCTCGCCCAAAAATATTTCCGGAAAGCCGGAGTGCCGCAGCGAGATGAGGAGGGGAATCCGATCGTCGGACCTGACGGCAAGCCGCAGTTGGGAGGAGAGCGTGACTCCCGACAAGTGTTTGAACGGCTCGCCGGTTGTTGGACTTCCTGGGGAAAGAACTTCGGCTATTTTAAGACTCAGGAAGATACCGATGCCTTCCATGATGAGCTCTGTTACATGCTCGCGCATCAGATGGCTGCACCCAATTCTCCCCAGTGGTTTAACACGGGACTTCATTTTGCCTATGGGCTCTCAGGGCCTGCGCAAGGGCATTTTTATGTCGATCCCAAGACCCGTGAAGTCGTCAAAGCCACCAACGCATTTGAGCATCCGCAACCGCACGCTTGCTTCATTCAATCCATTGAAGACGACTTGGTCATTGAGGGCGGCATCATGGATCTCTGGGTGAGAGAAGCGCGCCTGTTCAAATACGGATCGGGGACCGGAACCAACTTCTCCAAGCTTCGCGGCGATGCCGAACCGTTGTCCGGCGGCGGCCGCTCGTCCGGATTGATGTCCTTCCTTCGCATCGGCGATCGAGCGGCAGGCGCCATTAAGTCGGGAGGGACGACCAGACGGGCCGCCAAAATGGTCTGTCTCGATTTGGATCACCCCGACATCGAAGAATTTATCAACTGGAAGGTGGTGGAAGAGCAAAAAGTCGCTGCCATGGTGACTGGCTCGAAAATCTGCGCACAGCGCCTCAATGCTGTCCTCAAGTCCTGCCACCTCGTCAATGGTGCCGGTCAGAGTAAAATCGAGATCGATGCCAAGCAGAATCCGATCCTCAAGGAAGCCCTGGCCGCCGCTCGGCGGGATGCGGTACCAGAATCCTACATCCAGCGGATGTATTCCTATGCGCAGCAAGGGTTCACGCATTTTGTGTTTCATGAGTACGACACGAATTGGGACGGCAAGGCCTACCAAACGGTGTCCGGCCAAAACTCAAACAACAGTGTGCGCATTCCCAACGATTTTTTTGCGACGTTGGAGGCGGACGGCGATTGGCAACTCAAGCGACGGGTCGACGGCAAAGTCTCCAAGACCATCAAGGCGCGGGACCTCTGGGATCAGATCGCTTGGGCCGCCTGGATTTGCGCGGATCCCGGTACGCAATACGACACCACCATCAACGAATGGCATACTTGTCCGGAGGATGGCCGAATCAATGCCTCCAATCCTTGCTCCGAATACATGTTCCTCGATGATACGGCATGCAATTTGGCTTCGCTCAACCTCGCCCAGTTCTTCTCGACCGACGGCCACTTCGAGCTGGAGAATTTCCGCCACGCCGTGCGCCTCTGGACAATCGTACTGGAGATCAGCGTACTCATGGCTTCGTTTCCCAGTCGCTCTATTGCCGAGAAGAGTTTTGAGTTCCGAACACTGGGGCTTGGCTATGCCAACTTAGGCACTGTGCTGATGCGGCAAGGCATTCCATACGATTCTCCCAAAGCACTGGCCATCAGCGGTGCGCTGACCGCCATCATGACCGGCGAAGCCTATGGCACATCGGCTGAAATGGCCGCAGAGCTGTGGCCCTTCCCCAGCTATGCCAAAAACCGCGAGGCCATGTTGCGCGTCATCCGTAATCACCGGCGGGCCTCGTACAATGCCGCTCCGGAAGAATATGAAGGTTTGACGATTACACCGATAGGGATCCAGCCGGAGCATTGTCCTCCCGAGTTGCTCGTGGCTGCACGCCGTGGATGGGACCGTGCCCTCGAATTGGGGACGGCCTACGGATATCGCAATGCGCAGGTCACGGTTATTGCTCCTACGGGCACGATCGGACTCGTGATGGATTGCGATACGACGGGCATCGAACCGGATTTCGCACTTGTCAAATTCAAAAAACTGGCCGGCGGAGGCTATTTCAAGATCATCAATCAAAGCATACCCGCTGCACTCAGAGCCTTGGGGTATGCCGAGTCTCAGATTCATGACATCGTGAACTATTGTGTTGGCCGGCAAACCTTGCAGACCGCACCATTCATTAACCATGAGACCCTGAGGCAGAAGGGGTTCGACGACGCCGTACTCGCACGAATGGAAGTCGGTTTGGCCCAGGCCTTTGAGATTCAATTTACGTTTAATAAGTATGCGTTGGGTGAGGACTTTTGCCGGGAGAAGTTGGGATTGACCGACGCGCAATTAAATGAATCCAATTTCAACATGCTGAAAGCGCTGGGATTTACACAAGAAGAAATCGCCGCTGCCAATGACTATTGCTGCGGCACCATGACGGTGGAAGGGGCCCCACATCTCAAAGCCGAGCACCTTCCGATCTTCGATTGTGCCAACCGCTGTGGCCGGATCGGTCAGCGGTATATCGCCGTCGATGCGCACATCCGTATGATGGCGGCGGCACAACCATTCATCAGCGGCGCCATCAGCAAAACGATCAACATGCCGGCCGATGCGACGCTGGAAGAAGTGAAGTCGGCCTATTTGTTTGCCTGGAAGAGCATGGTCAAGGCCGTGGCTCTGTATCGCGACGGCTCGAAGTTGAGCCAGCCGCTATCGGCCTCAACGGACAGCGGCAAGACCGTGGAGGCCTCGTCTGAAATATTGTCGATTGCGGAAAAGATCACAGAACGAGTGTTGGTACGGTACCTCGCAAAGCGCCGATCACTCCCGGCCAGACGCAATGGGTACACGCAGAAAGCCGTCGTCGGGGGGCACAAGCTCTATCTACGCACGGGTGAGTATGAGGACGGTACTTGCGGCGAAATCTTCCTCGATATGCACAAAGAAGGGGCCGCATTCCGCAGCCTCATGAACTGTTTCGCCATTGCTATTTCACTGGGCCTCCAACATGGCGTCCCGCTGGAGGAGTTCGTCGAAGCGTTCGTGTTTACCCGCTTCGAGCCGAATGGGCCGGTCAAATTGAACGACCGTATTAAAATGTCCACGTCGATCATCGATTACATATTCCGAGAGCTTGCCGTGACTTATCTTGACCGCTATGACTTGGCACAAGTCCAGGAAGAGGATCTTAGAATGGACTCCGTCAAGATGGACGAGCAAGATCCTGAATGTGTTGAGGAGGAAGCCACTCCCGAAACGCTGGCATCGGCCTCAATCAGTACCGATATGTTTCCCGCACGACGCGGGGCGATACCGCGTCATAAGGGCAATGGCCACGGAAATGGAAATAGTAACGTAGCCCATACCGTCGAACTGAAGCGTGAAACGCTGACCTTAACCGCCATCCAAATGGCACGCCAAAAGGGTTATGAGGGAGATCCCTGCTCCGAGTGTAAGCAGTTCACCATGGTACGAAACGGGACCTGTCTCAAGTGCGATGCGTGTGGTGCCACGAGCGGCTGTTCGTAAGAGGGAGGACTCAATGGATACGGTGCTTCGCGAGCAAGGGATTGTCACAGTCCACGATCAGGTCGTCAGTCTGGTCGCGCAGCGATGGGCGAAGGCCTTTCATTGTAAGGTCACGATCCATACCGGTCTTGAGCAAAACCCCTGGGCTGATCCTCAGCAACAGTGCGATATCGTCGGGTGGCAGGTGAGTTCCGCCGGCAATACGATTGAATGGATGGCTGAGGTGGAAACCGATGATTCGATCAGGGATGTCGCAACTGTTTCAGCATGGAAGGAGGCGGTCGTGCGCGGGATCCCACTCTATCTGTTCGTGCCACGTGGCCTCAAGGAGTTGGCGCAGAAGCTGGCAGGGGACGCCTCTATCCCCGTTAGCGGTATATACGAGTACACATTTGTGAACGGTCAATGTCAGGTGCTATAGCAGGATGCTGAAAGGAGGGTGGTGAATTTTTTGCTCGATAAGGAGATTGTCATCATTATGTGCCCCCACGCCACGGAGTAATTCCCATGCCCACAACGACACAATTGGTCATTAGTGGATTGAGCAGGCCCGGCGTCATGGCTCAAGTGGCCCAGGTCCTCGGTGAGGCGAATGTCAACATCAAGGCTTTTTCTGCTCCAGAAGTCACCGGAACGGGAAAGCTGAGGCTGTTGGTCGCGGATCTGGAAGGGGCCCGTGCGGCACTGAAACTAGCAAAGATCAAGTTTACGGAGGAAACCGCGTTGCTGTTGAGCCTCGAAAACAAGCCAGGGGCTTTAAAAGAAGTGGCGGATCTGCTGACCAAGGCTCGCATCAATATTAAATGCGGCTATTGCACCCCATCCCGCGAGGGGAAACGTGCGATCGTGGTCCTGACAGTCTCAAACACAGCTAAAGCGCTCACCATCCTTAGGGATCAATCGCTCGACGAGTTCTAGGCATGTCTAGCGGACCTCAATCCTGCTGGTCCCGCAGTCTGCTCCTTCTTTTCGCCCCCATCCTTGTCGCGATCCTGGCTGCTTGTGGCGGCGCCCCCAAACCTACCTATTCCCCAGGCTACCCTATTGGGTTTGTCGAGCGTGGTGAGGCCTCATGGTATGGCCCCGGATTTCATGGGAACAAGACGGCAAATGGTGAACGGTATGACATGCATCAGCTGACGGCTGCTCATCGGACCTTGCCACTCGGTTCAATTGCTGTGGTTCGATCAATGAGTACTGGCCGACAGGTGACCGTCCGCATTAACGATCGTGGTCCCTTTGCGAGGGGGCGGGTGCTCGATCTCTCACTCGCCGGGGCGCATGCGCTGGGGATGACCGGGGCTGGAACCGACCAGATTGAATTACGAGTGGTTGGGTATCAAGGGCGGACTGCTGATATGGGGGTCTTACGAGTGCAAGTCGGGTCCTTTTCCGATCAGCAGAATGCACTCAACCTCTTGGAGCGTGCGAAACATCTCTACTCAGGCGGCAGAGTCCAGGTTATCGATCTGCCAGAAGGAAAGCGATATCGAGTTCAGATTGGTCAGTTTTCCAGGGAAGCCCAGGCAGAAGCTGCCGCCTCCCACCTCGAATCGTCCCTTGGGCTCCAGGCCTATGTATTTCGAGACGACTCATAATAATGCCAGCTTCATCCAGCCAGCCTTCCCAATTCTTCAGTTTTTCTGCGGATATGCAATGCAACTGTTTGATATTGTGGCGTGTTTACAGCATTCGCTTGCTCGCCACTCCGCCCTATGGTACATATACAGTCCAATGGATACAGGTCAGTTAGGCCCCTATCAAGATCTTTTATTCTACCAAATCTCACATTGCCGGTTGAAGGCGATAGGGGACAGCCCCTGGACTCTCTCGTATCCCAGGCCGACCGGCATAGTGGGCCGCTTCTAATACATTACTATCCATGGATGTTCTAATCCTCTTAGGTCTTATTGTTCTTTCAGCTGTGATATCCACGGCCGAAATCGGTTTCTTTGCGGTCAACTCAACGAAGCTGAGGGCGCTCGCCCAAACTGGGAATAGTCGAGCGAAGTTGGCCCTCCATCTCCGTAGTGACCCCCAAAAGCTCCTCTCGACCATTTTGGTCGGCGACCGTCTGGTCGGCGTGGCGACGCCGATGTATGCCACCTTTCTGACCCTGAGTATCTATGGAGGCCAAACATTTTTTGACGAGGCGATTGCGGTCATGGTCGGCCTGCTGACCTTTGTCCTCTTGGTGGCTGTCGATGTGATCCCTAAAACGTTAGCCGCCAAGTTTGCGGTTCCGGTCACTCTGAACATGGCCTACCCCGTCTACGGGGTTCAGCTACTTCTCAAACCATTATTGTTTGTGATAGTGCCGTTGATCTACAAACTGACCGGAGGGAAAGGTCTGACGCTTCCCCTCGTGACCGAGGAAGAGCTGAAGATCATGCTGGATGAGGGGGGGAAAACCGGGACGATTGAGTTCGAGCAGGTGAAAATGATCAAGAACGTCTTCCAGCTCAAAGATATCACAGCTGAAGACGCGATGACCCCTCGACTCTATGTCTTTTCATTGGATGGTAACCTGTGCCTGAAAGAGGCTCAGGAACTCCTCTACAATTCGAAATACTCGCGGATCCCCGTGTATGACGGGACGCTCGATAACATCACGGGCATTCTCTACAAGACGAGAGCATTGACCGAACTCGCCAAGGGGCAGAATGAGGCGAAACTCAAAGACATTGCCTATCCCCCGCTGTTCGTTCCCGCCGGCAAGACGGCGGACGACCTCATGAAGCAGTTTCAGCAGGAGAAACGGCATATGGCCGCCGTGGTCAACGAATTCGGTGGCGTGATGGGGATTGTCACGCTCGAAGATCTTCTCGAAGAAGTGGTCGGGGAGATCATGGACGAAACCGATATCACGGAAGAACTGATCAAACGCTTAGGGAAGAACCATATCCTTGTTCACGGAAGAACTGAAGTGCGCAAGGTCAACGATTTCCTGAAAGTCGATCTCGGCAATGAAGCAGTGACGATCGCCGGCCTCATTCAACAGGAGCTTGGTCGAATTCCCAAGGTTGGAGAAGAAGTGCGGATCGCCAACTGCCGGATCCTCATCCATGAAGCCGAGCCTCGGTCCATCCGCAGTGTCCAAATCTTTCGTGAAGAAAAATCACCGGCTCACGTCGAAGCCCCGAACCTCGATCTTGTCAGTTAAGTCCTTTTTCGTCTTCCCCGATCAGGGCGGCAAACTCCTGTTCCGTCAGTATCGTCACCCCCAGCGTCCGGGCTTGGTCCAGTTTGGAGCCAGGGTCTTGTCCCACCACCAGATAGGACGTCTTTTTACTCACGCTTGAGGACACACGCGCTCCTGCCGCTTCCACAGCCTGTTGCGCGCCATCTCGCGTGAAGTGATCCAGCCCACCGGTAAACACGAACGTCTTCCCTGCAAGCGGGGATTTCCTCCGGTCGCCTGTTGCCATGCCCGGTGCAACCTGTACGCCGGATTCCTGGAGCTGTGCGATGACCTCCCGGTTGTGCGGCTCAGACCAATAGAGCACCAAGCTCTCGGAAATTTCAGGACCAATCTCACGAATCTGTTGAAACCGTACCCGATCCGCCGACATGATCTCATCGAGAGACCCAAACTCACGGGCCAGGACTTTAGCGATATGTTGTCCGACTTGCCGGATACCGAGTCCCATCAGAAAACGATCCAGGGAAACGGTTTTACTGCCTGCAATCGACTCCAAGAGGAGTGTGGCGGACCGATCGGCGAATCCTTCAAGTGCAACGAGATCAGCTTTGGTCAGGCGATAGAGGTCGGCGAGTGATCGTACCAATCTTTCGTCGACCAGCTGCGCCACGGTCTTCTTCCCTAAGCCTTCGATGTTGAGTGCCTGCTTGGAAGCAAAATGTTCGATGGCCCCCTTTAATTGAGCGCCACAGACCAATTGACCGGTACAGTAGTAATAGGCGCCTTCGCGACCGACACTCGATCCACAGACCGGGCATTGATTAGGCATGTAAAAGGGGGAGCTGCGTTGCTCACCATGGACCGGGACACGCTCGGCAATCGCGGGAATCACATCGCCGGCCCGTTCTACCTTGACGGTATCGCCGATCCGAATGTCTTTCCGGGCCACTTCATCGGCATTGTGCAGCGTGGCTCGGCTGATGGTGACGCCACCGACCTCCACCGGTTTCAATAACGCGACGGGCGTGAGGGTCCCGGTTCTTCCGACAGAGACGACGATATCCTGCACGATGGTGATTTCCTTGCGCGGCCTAAATTTATAGGCGATGGCCCAGCGGGGACTGCGGGACTTCATGCCGAGTCGGTCCTGCCAGTCTCGGCGATTCACCTTCACCACCACGCCATCAATTTCATAGGGCAACTGATCCCGCATCGATTCCGTTTTGCGATGAAACGCCATCACCTCATCGATCGAAGCACAGAGTCGCCGAAGCACAGGCGCCGGGAGACCCCACTGGGCCAACGTCTCCAGTTCATCCCAATGTGTTGGTGGGACGGGCCTGGATAACGCCATGATTTCGTAGCAGGTCACGACCAACGGACGGGTTGCGGTAATCGTGGAATCCAGTTGTCGAAGCGAGCCAGAGGCCGCATTGCGTGGATTGGCAAAGGCGTCGTCGCCCCGTTCCGTCATGCGCCGATTCAAGGCTTGGAAATCGTCGAGGCGCATATACACTTCACCCCGCACGGCAAGATGATCAGGGAGGCCGGATTGCGCGTGCAACAGCAGCGGCAAGGAACGGATCGTTCGAAGATTGACGGTTACATCCTCTCCGGTTGTTCCGTCACCTCTGGTCGCTCCACGGGTAAAGATCCCATGGTCGTACATCAGCTCGACTGATAGCCCATCGAATTTTGGTTCCACGCTGTACTCAACGGACAGGGTTTCCAGTTCGCGTTTCATCCGTTGATCGAAGGCCTGGACCTCGCTCTGATCTACAATCGAGTCCAGACTGAGCATCGGCTGTTCGTGGGGAACCTTGGCCAATTCCAGGAGCGGCGGTGCACCGACACGTTGCGATGGAGAATCTGGCGTCACCAACTCAGGGTGGGCCTGTTCCAGTTCGACCAACTCTCGAAAGAGGCGATCGTACTGGGAATCAGAAATCTCTGGGCGATCCTTGCTGTAGTACAGATAGTCGTGGCGCCTGATTTCGTCCCTGAGGGCAATCAGTCTGGCAAGGATGTCGGCGTGGGCCATAGGACTGGATGGTGACGAACAGAGGAAGTGACGGCCCCGACCGTACCATAGGGCCAGGGAGTGGGTCAAACGACGAAGGCGCCATATTCACTTTGACTTTCGCTGCGATAGACACTATTGTAAGAAATCTAATTGAGTCGAGTTTCCATTGATCGGCAGCCAGTGTCCACCCCTTGGTGCGAGAGGGAAACTCCCTCATGACCGTCAGAGGAGGTATCCATGAAAGGAGATAATTGCGTGAACAAGTTGATGCCAAGATCCATCTATCAAATCGTCACCGTTATCTGTGGAGGGCTGTTGCTGAGCGGATGTGTCATGACAGAGAAATACGATGCGGAAAAGGCGCGCAGCCTGAATTTCCAACGCCTTCTGGCCCAGGAAGAGAAGCGAACTGGCGAGCTCGATAATGAAGTGAAGCGGAGCAAAAATGAATTGATGGAGTATGAAGCCAGGAATCGGGAACTCACGGCGCAGCTGCAAGCCACGCAGGAACAAATGGCCCGCGTACAGGAAGAAGCCGAGGCCATGAAGGAATCTGCGTTGCTGGAACGCAGAGCCAAAGCCGATATGAAGCGCGCGCTCACACCGACGCACAAGACACTGCCGGTTGAGCCCGGGCCAACAGGTTCGTCGCTGGGCAGCATGGGGTCGCCCACTGTTCATGTCGTGAAGCCTGGCGAAACGCTCTATCGGATCAGTCGGCGGTATGGCGTCGCGGTCGACAAGGTCAGAAAGTGGAACAAACTGCCGGACGACATTATCGAGGTAGGACAGAGGCTCATCGTAGGCCAAGAATAATAGGACGACCACGTGGCCCCGCCGCAATACTCCCTCAGTCTCGACCAATTTCGGCAGTATGCCGGAGAGGGCAATCTCGTTCCGCTCTATCGAGAGATTCTCGCGGACTATGACACCCCCGTCTCAGCCTTTGCCAAAATCGATCATGGCCCCTCAGCCTACCTCTTGGAGTCCATTGAGGGTGGTGAGAAATGGGCACGCTATTCCTTTCTCGGCAGTGGATCTCCCGTTGTCGTGTGCGAGGATCGGGGCGACCTTCTTCTCGTGCAAGGCACACGCAAGAAGCGCATTCCCAGCCGTGGAAACCCTCTCGAACGTTTGCGGGAGATGATGGAGGGCTATCGTCCGGTGACCGTGCCGGACCTTCCTCCGTTCGTCGGCGGCGCCGTCGGATATCTGAGCTACGACATGGTGCGCACGTTCGAGGACTTGGCTGCCCGGCAAAAGGACCCACTTAATCTGCCGGACTTCGCCTTTCTGCTCACCGATACGATGCTGATCTTCGACAATGTCGCTCAGAAGATCAAAGTCGTGGCCACCGCCCATGTTACGGCAAATGGGGAACGTGGCATCAAGGCCGCCTATCGATCGGCAACGGAACGGATCGAACGCACGATCACGAGACTCAAACGTCCACTCCGCCGAGCGCGTCCGCATCGCCGCCGCCGTCCGGTGACCTTTACGGCGAACATGAGCAAGGCAGACTTTGAAAAGATGGTCGTGCGGACGAAGGAATACATTCGGGCCGGCGATATCGTGCAAGCGGTGTTATCCCAGCGATGGGAGACCAACGTCCAGGCGTCGCCTTTGCAGCTCTACCGCGCGTTGCGTGTGGTGAATCCCTCTCCCTATATGTATTACCTCCGTATCGCGGGGGTCGAACTGGTTGGTTCCTCTCCGGAGACGCTCGTCCGTTGCGAAAACGGCGTTATTTCCGTCCGTCCCATTGCCGGCACGCGCCGCCGTGGCGTCACGCCTGAAGAAGATCAACAGCTGGAACGGCGGCTATTGGCGGATGAAAAGGAACGGGCCGAGCATGTGATGCTCGTCGATCTTGGGCGGAATGATGTCGGCCGCGTGGCGAAACCAGGCTCGATCACTGTGGATTCGCTCATGCACGTCGAGCGCTATTCGCATGTGATGCACATCGTGTCAAATGTCACAGGACAACTGGATGAATCGAAGACCTCATACGACGTGTTGCGTGCCTGTTTCCCCGCAGGCACGGTCTCCGGTGCGCCGAAAATTCGAGCGATGCAAATCATCGATGAACTCGAGCCCACGAGGCGCGGTCCCTATGCCGGCGCGGTGGGCTACTTTAGCTTTTCCGGCAACATGGACATGTGCATTAATATCCGGACGGTCGTCGTGAAAAAGCACCAGGCCTTCATTCAAGCCGGGGCCGGCATTGTCGCCGATTCAATTCCGGAACATGAATATGAAGAGACCTGTAATAAGGCTCAGGCCATGATGAAGGCGATTGAACTGGCCGAGCAGGGGCTGGAATGAGCGCGTAAGACGTGAGGGGTAAGGGGTGAGGCGTTCAGAGTCTCGCCGAGTTTTCCCCTTACGCCTGACGCCTCACACCTCACGGTTTATTATGCTATTGATGATCGACAACTATGACTCCTTCACCTATAACCTGGTGCAATACTTCGGGGAGCTGGGTGAAGACATTCGGGTTTTCCGCAACAACAAAATTACGATCGATCAGATCGAATCGCTGCAGCCCAGCCGCATCGTCATTTCTCCGGGACCCTGCACACCGGTGGAAGCGGGCGTGTCTGTCGAGACCATCAGGCATTTTGGCGGGCGTCTTCCACTTTTGGGCGTCTGCCTCGGCCATCAATCTCTGGCCGTAGCATTTGGCGGCGATGTCGTTCGAGCTGAACGGCTGATGCATGGCAAAACGTCGAAGATCCGGCACGACGGGAAAACGATCTTCCATCAGCTGCCCAATCCCTTTGACGCTACACGCTACCATTCTCTGATCGTGAAGCGAGAGACGCTGCCTTCCTGTCTTGAGATCTCCGCCGAAACTGCCGAGGGGGAAATCATGGGATTGCGCCATCGATCGTTAGGCATCGAAGGAGTGCAGTTTCATCCGGAATCGATCCTCACCATGGCGGGGAAGGACCTCCTCCGTAACTTCCTTAAACTGTAGGCTGGCTCGCCTGGTCTCCGATCCATGATCAAAGACGCGATTGCCAAACTCGCCGACCGCTCCCCCCTCACCGAACAAGAAGCCGAATCGGTGATGCTGGAGATCATGGACGGCGCAGCGACTCCGGCCCAAATTGCGGCCTACTTGATGGGGCTCCGTCTAAAGGGAGAAACCGTTGAGGAAATCGCCGGCTCTGTGCGAGCCATGCGTGCCAAGGCCATCCGCATCTCCGTCGGTGATCCCCAGGTCGTGGATACCTGTGGCACGGGCGGGGACGGAGCCCACACTTTCAATATTTCCACCACAACGGCGCTCGTCGTCGCAGGCGCAGGTTTAACCGTGGCAAAGCACGGCAACCGTTCTGTGTCATCCAAGTCAGGGAGTGCAGACGTCCTCTCGGCACTCGGCGTCAAAATCGATGTGTCGACCGAACGGGTGGCCGCTTGTATCGATGAGGTCGGGATCGGCTTTCTCTTCGCCCCGCTTTATCATGGAGCCATGAAACATTGTGCCGGCCCTAGACAGGAGATGGGTATCCGGACCATGCTGAATCTCTTAGGCCCGCTGACCAATCCGGCAGGAGCCGCCATTCAAGTGATCGGCGTCTATGAGGGGCGATTGACCTCCCTGCTAGGGAATGTGCTTATGCATCTGGGATCCCAACATTGCTTTGTCGTACATGGGATGGACGGACTCGATGAGATCACCCTTACCGCAAAAACGCGGATTTCAGAAGCCACAGGGGGCATTCTTTCGAACTATGTCCTGGACCCGGCGGAGTTCGGACTGGCGCTGGTTCCAGCCAAGCAGCTAGCCGGAGGGACGCCGCAAGAGAATGCCGCGATTACTCGTGACATTCTCCAAGGGCGGAAAGGACCGAAACGGGATATTGTCTGTTTGAACGCCGCTCCAGCCCTTGTCGCAGCGCGCAAGGCGACAAGCCTTCAAGATGGATTTCTCTTGGCAGGCCAGGCCATCGACTCCGGCGCCGCGGCCGAGAAGCTGGCTCGCCTCATTGCATTCACGAATAAGGGATGACGCCATCGTGATTCTTTCTCGCATTCTTGAGCATAAGAAAGCAGAACTCCGGCACAAGCAAAGCCGGGGCTACCTCTCCGAGCTGAAGGCGAGGATTCAGGACGCACCTGGCCCGCTCGGCTTTACCACGATCCTCGAATCCACAAAAACGGCCGGCAGTCCTTCGCTGATCGCCGAAGTCAAAAAGGCCTCACCCAGTCTTGGCCTCCTCCGTCCCGAGTTCTCTGATCGGTTTAACTACATCGAGATTGCCAAGACCTATCATGCCCATGGCGCCTCGGCTCTGTCCGTCTTAACCGACAAGGATTTCTTCCAGGGGAGCCTCGACTACCTCCGCGAGATCAAACAATCGGTGCCCATGCCGGTCTTGAACAAAGAGTTCATGGTCGACGAGATCCAGTTTTACGAAGCGCGCGCCTACGGGGCAGATGCCGTACTCTTAATCGTCGCGGCGATCGAACGACAGCAAATGATTGACTTCTATGCGCTCGCCAAGGGGTTACGCTTGGATGTTCTTATCGAGACCCATCATGAGCGCGAACTCGATATCGTATTAGAACGACTCCCGGAGGCGCGGCTGATCGGCATCAACAACCGAGATCTCAAGACCTTCACGACCGATCTGGCCGTTACGCTGCGTTTGGCAAAACGGATTCCAGCCGGCAAGCTGATCGTCAGCGAAAGCGGCATTCACCAGCGCGCCGATGTGGTGCGGTTGATCGAAGCCGGCATCCATGCCATGCTCATCGGAGAATCACTCATTCGTGCGGAAGACATGGCAGCGAAGATCCGTGAGTTACGGGGAGATCCCGCTCCGTTGCACGCCTAAGATGCCCTACACACCCAAAGTCAAAATTTGTGGCATCACCAACGCCGAGGACGCCGCCACGGCAGTCGACGCCGGAGCCGATGCCTTAGGATTCGTGTTCTATCGGAAAAGTCCCCGATATATCGAGCCCACGCTGGCCCGGCAGATCATTATGACCCTGCCTCCCTTGGTGATACCGGTGGGTGTGTTCGTCGACGAAGACCAACAAGTGGTTCGGAATCTGATGGACGACTGTGGACTCGCACTCGCGCAGTTGCACGGAAACGAATCGGCTGTCTATTGCAAAGAGTTAGGTCGTACGGTCCTGAAAGCGCTTCGGGTGAAAGATCGGAGCACGTTTCTCGCCTTGGCGGAGTTTCGCGGGCGGGCCGGTGTTCGAGGGTTTGTGCTGGACTCCTTTTCCGATCAGGCCTATGGAGGCACTGGACAGGTGATTGATTGGCAACTCGCCGCAGAAGCAGCCAAGGCTGCGAGCGTTCTCCTGGCCGGGGGGCTCACCCCTGACAATGTTGAGAAGGCGATCCAGGCGGTACAACCGTATGGTGTGGATGTGAGCAGTGGCGTCGAGCAGGCACCGGGCAAGAAGGATCACGAGAAAGTGCGTGCATTCATTCGAGCCGTCAGGGTTGTCTCCCTGACATGAGCCCGTCTATACTGCGATGGCGCGGGAAGCGCGAGACGTGCGAGAAAGGCGCGACCCGAAGTTCGAAGCTCAGGGTTCGAAGTTCTGAAAACCTCGAACTTCGGACCTCGAACCGTGTTTCGTCTCGCCCGTCCCGCTAGTCCCGCCAGTCTCGCTCGGCCATACGAAGATGAGGACGGTGATGGGTTCGGTTCCCAACAAACAAGGTCGCTTCGGTGCATATGGCGGACGCTATGTCCCTGAAACGCTCATGCCTGCTCTGCTTGAATTGGAGCAGGAATATTCCCGTGTGAAAAAAGACCGGCGCTTCCAGTCCGAACTGGCCTATTATTTAAAGCACTACGTCGGTCGACCAACCTCGCTTTACTTTGCTCAACGACTCACGAAGCGATTGGGTGGAGCGAAGATCTATTTGAAGCGCGAAGACCTCTGTCATACCGGGGCCCATAAAATCAATAACGCGATCGGACAAGGGCTTCTGGCCCAGCGGATGAAGAAGCCGCGCATTATCGCTGAAACAGGGGCCGGACAGCATGGGGTGGCGACGGCGACCGTTGCGGCGATGTTCGGGCTTCAATGTGAGGTTTATATGGGGACCGAGGACATGGAGCGCCAGGCGCTGAACGTCTTCCGGATGAGATTGCTCGGCTCGACCGTCACGGGGGTCAACGCCGGAAGCCGTACGCTCAAGGATGCCATCAGCGAAGCCATGCGGGATTGGACGACGAATATCCGCACAACCCATTACATTCTCGGTTCAGTCCTCGGAGCCCATCCCTATCCGATGATGATCCGTGACTTCCAATCCATCATCGGACGTGAAACTCGGCGACAGATCCTGGCGGCTGAAGGACGGTTACCGGATTGCCTGATTGCCTGCGTCGGCGGGGGCAGCAATGCCATAGGACTCTTCCATGCGTTCATCCGTGACAAGAAGGTAAAAATGATCGGCGTTGAAGCCGGCGGCCTGGGGGTCGCGAGCGGAAAACATGCCGCGCGTTTTGCCGGAGGAAAGCCGGGCGTCTTGCAAGGAACCATGACCTATTTGCTCCAGGGTGATGATGGCCAAGTGAATCTGACCCATTCGGTTTCAGCCGGGTTGGACTATGCGGCGATCGGCCCCGAACACAGTTATTTGCGGGATCAAGGACGAGTTGAATACACCTCAGTGACCGACGACGAAGCCATGGCTGCGTTCGATCTATTGGCCAGAGAAGAGGGGATCATGCCGGCCCTCGAAAGCGCCCATGCAATTGCCCACACTGTGAAGGTGGCGCCCACGATGAAGAAGAATCAGCTTCTGGTCGTGAATCTATCCGGTCGTGGAGATAAGGATGTCCAGCAGATCGCCAAGATGCGAGGGATCACGCTGTGATGTCGAAGCTAGACCGCACCTTTGCACAGCTTCGGCAGAAAGGTGAGAAGGCCCTCATTGCCTATGTGATGGCAGGCGACCCCTCACTGCAAGACACCGAACAACTTGTCGTGGAGTTAGAACAGGCCGGGGCCGATATTATTGAACTGGGTGTTCCGTTTTCCGATCCCATCGCCGATGGGCCTGTCATCCAACAGGCGGCAGAACGAGCTTTGCGTAGCGGGACATCGCTTCGAACGATCCTTCCCATGGTCACACGCCTCAGAGCCAGGACCCAAATTCCACTGATCTTGATGGCCTACTACAATAGTATTCATGCGTTCGGTCCTGAACGGTTCTGCCATGAGGCAGCACAAGCCGGTGTTGACGGCCTGATTTTGCCTGACATGCCGCCTGACGAAGCAGGCCCACTCAGAGGGCCTGCCGCAACGGCTGGGCTTCCACTGATTTATCTTCTTGCCCCCACGAGCACGGCTGAGCGACGGACTTATGTGGCACGCCAGTCACAGGGCTTCGTCTATTACGTTTCGCTGACCGGAATCACCGGCGCAAAACTGCTCAGCGTGGCCGATGTGGGTAAGAACGTCGAGAAAATCAGGAAGGTCACCCACGTTCCGGTGGCGGTCGGCTTCGGGGTTGCGACGCCGGAGGACGCTGCCAAGGTCGCGGCCATTGCCGATGGGGTGATCGTCGGCAGCGCTATCGTCAAGCTGATTGCCGCACACCAACAGAAACCAGAAATGGTGAAGCGTGTGGGTGAATTTGTGCGCTCATTGAAAAATGCCATGCGAGCGGCTCAGCCAAAAACACGCTAGCAGGATGCTGAAAAAGTCGCTCTTCTCACCCGCCCGACCCCGGCGCGCCGAGACGCGCCTTTTCCCATGCGGCGTTCTCACATCGCTCAGAAGCTCAACGTTGAGGCGGAGTCCATCGGAGGTCGGAAGCGCTGGAGGGGTTTCTCCGTTCGCCAAGATTCAATTGGATGGGCGAACGGTCCACACAAAGTGCGGTACGTACCTCCTCGCCTCCTCGCTCGCTGCGGCCTTGCTGGACAGCCTTTTTGAGCATCCTGCGCGGTGCTCTCACCTTGAGCAGAAGAGGTGGGGTCATTGCTTGACCTCAACCGAGTAAACGAGACAGACCAAACAAACCGAATAGACCAAATGAACAAGAGACGGTGCAGGGGCTATGGTTTGGCTTGGGGAGGCATGGCCTTAATCATCTCAGCAGCCAGCTCTTTCGCGATATCTTTTAAATTCGGCCGGGAGAACATATAGCTCTCCGACCGTTCATGCCGCGCCTTCCACACGGTGGTGCCTGTGGTGGCATCGACCAGACGGAGGCTCAGGCCCACTCGACCGACATTGTCGCCTTCCTTGCGCATGTATTCCCAAGAGTTTACCCGTACGACTAAGAACGAATCCACGTTCAGCGCTTTGCCCAACTTCACAGCGGAGTCCTTGTCAGACTGACCCGTCATTTCCAGGCGTGAGAAGTAGAATACCAGCGCATCGAACGCTTCTTTCGAAGCCTGGAAGATATCCGTCACATTCTCAGGAGACACCACACGTTCGATACTGGCGGTCTTGTCCATGGCGCCGGACAAGACCTCTTGAATATCCTCGCGCGCGTTGTCGTATTGGCTCGCCATGGGAGGGAGCACAGCAATGGCTTGAGGCCGGAACATTCTCGCCCCCGGTCCTTCCCACACTTCCTGTAAACCGCCACAGCCGACGACTAGGAGAGGAAGAAGACAGAGGGCGATGGCACGACATAGATGATGAAGCAGAAACATGGGTTCAGTATACCATTAGAACGTCAAAGAGACAGAGCCTGAGGCCAGAACTCCTCGTTCACGAAAATCATATCCTCCTCCGAAATCCATGCGAAACGCAAAGATCCGTAGGCCAAACCCTGCAGTCGGTGTGAAGGGAGAGGCGGCATCCTGCATATTCTTCAAGGCGCCGATCCGTAACGAGAGAAACTCAGACAAAATCGTTTGTTCTGCGCCCAAGCTCAGCACCTGGCTTTTTTGGCCGGGAACCAATGTTTTGTTTGAGGTCGCATCCACATCACCGGTCAACGTCAGAGACGAGTAGGGGTTGATGGCAATACCGCCACGAACTTGGGGATTGAGTTTAAACTTGGTCCCGTCCGGTGCATCGAACTCCGGCTGATTAAGGTCTTTCGCGACGACCCCGAAACGCAGCCACGACGAGGGCCGATAGATGGCTCCCACGTCGACGCCGAAGGCGGTTGAGAGCTTGGCCTTGCCGAAGTTGTCCGATAAGGTCACATCTTGCCCGCCCGTCACTGTGGCTGTTCCGGTATAGGCCGCCCCCTGAATGACCTTGCCGGTCACGCCGATTGAAAATGTCTTGTCTGCAAAAGCGTACGCATAAGAAAAAGCCGCTTGCCTAGCTTCAAGACCTCGAAGTGCAAGTTGTCCTCTAATACTGTTGCTGGGGGCTGAAAAGTTCTGAGACACAACGCTGCCTGAGGTTGCAACGTCTGAAATGTTGAAGCCGATTGCATGCTCGCCGATATGGCCTTTGAAATAGAGGCCTCCCGTCGCCACAGCGGAGAGTGAACCCCCATTGTTGATCCTATCTCGTAGCACTTGGGCTTGAGCAGCGGCGTTGGGAGCGCTTGAGTTGAAATCTTCAATGTCTTTTAATGTTTGTAAAATCCCACGCCTATCTACTCCTTGAGCGGAAACTTGGGCCCGAATATCTACCGTCTGGGTCATGGCCAAACCGGCGGGGTTCCAATAGGTCGCTAAGGAATCTGTCGTGACGGCCACGCCGGCGCCACCCATTCCGACGGCGCGCGGTCCGACGACGGCAAACTCCACGGCTACTGCCGGCGTTGCCACCAGAGACAGAAAAAACCATATGAGAATCCGAATCGATGTACGCGGTTGCATCATGACGCAATCTTATGAACGCTCGTGGGTTCTTTCCACTGTATTCAACGAACGGGTGCTCGTCAAGAGTTAGACAATCTGACCATCCTGCATATGAACAATCCGGTCGGCTTGGGCCGACAGTTTATCGTTATGGGTGACGATCACGAAGGTCGTCCCGCGGGCTTTGTTCAGTTCACGCATCATGGCAAAGAGCGCCTCGCCTGTATGTGTATCCAAATTTCCGGTCGGTTCATCAGCCAACACGAGATCAGGCTTCTGCAAGAGGGCTCGTGCGACAGCCACGCGCTGCTGTTCACCGCCGGAGAGCTCACCGGGCTTGTGATGCAATCGAGCTCCCAGCCCGACCTCCTCCAACAGCGCGATGGCGTCCGGTTCAATATCTACCTGATACCGTCGCTGGATCAGAGCCGGCATACAGGTGTTCTCAAGCGCAGTGAACTCCGGAAGGAGGTGATGAAATTGAAAGACAAACCCGACACGCCGATTCCGAAACTCTGCCTGTTCATCCTCCGACATGTGAAACATATCCTGGCCGTCGAAGTGGACCGTCCCTGTCGTAGGACGATCAAGCGTCCCGATAATATGGAGCAGCGTGCTCTTTCCAGCTCCCGAAGCCCCGACAATGGCAATCAACTCTCCCCGCTGAATCTGTAGATTGACGCCCTTTAGCACCGTGAGGGTCTGCCCGCCCATCGGGAACGATTTATACAGATCGATGACGGTGATCACGCCAGAGCTCCAGGATGAAAGAAACATGATGGAGGGGTCGGCATGATCATTCGTAGCGCAGTGCGGCCACCGGTTCGAGCTTGGCTGCCTGGAGCGAAGGGTAGACTGTGGCGGCAAAGCTAATCACAATTGCGGAGCCCGCCACAAGAAAGACATCCATCGCTTGTACATGGACGGGGATCCGCGAGATGTAATAGACGGTGGGATCGAAGGTCCAAAATGTCTGGATCAGCCAGAGAAACGCGTAGCCGAGCGGAATGCCGATGGCTGTCCCAGACAGGCCGATGATCAATCCGTTCAGCATGAAAATGCGCCGAATGCTCTTGCGCGTCGCGCCCATGGCCTTGAGGATCGCAATTTCCTTTTGTTTCTCCGTGACGATCATGGTGAGAGTGCTTATGATGTTGAAGGACGCCACGATCGTGATCAGCACCAACAACAGAAACATCATCGTCTTTTCGAGCTTGAGCGCCGAGAAAAGATTACGATTCATCTGCATCCAGTCGCGCGCTCCATAGGCGAAACCGAGCGACTGCTCCACGGAACGGGCTGTCTCCGCTGCACGGAAGACGTCCGTGACTTTAATTTCAATGCCCGTGACGGTCTGCCCCATGCTGAAAAACTTTTGCGCCTCCGCGAGATCGATGTAGGCCAACGACGAATCGTACTCGTACATACCGGATTGAAACAGGGCGACCAACGCGAAGGTCCTGATCTTCGGCACCATGCCGATCGCACTGATTGGGCCGACAGGGGACACCACATTGACCGTATCGCCGACAAAGACACCGAGTCGCAGCGCCAATTCCTTGCCCAGGATGATGCCGGGTTTTTCTGTCTCGACCGCCGGGCTGGTGGGATCGTCGACCGGTGATTGCCTCACCTTGACCGGTCGGCTGAGGTCGGCTAACTGTCCAGTCGAAAGGTTCTTGGCCAGTTCGGTCACCATTCCCTCGCGTTGCGGATCGATGCCGCGGATCACGATGCCTTGCACACCGGTTTGGGTCGTGAGCAAGACCTGCTTGAGCACAAACGGGGTTGCCGCCACGACACCCGGCACGGTTGCGACCTGCCTGGTGACAGGATCGTAATCGCTCATGCTATCCTTTATCCGATCCTGCACGATGATATGGGCCGTCGTCCCAAGAATCTTGGCCTGAATGTCCTCTTTAAAACCAGTCATGATGCCGACTGTCCCAATCAGGGCGGCCACACCGAGTGTAATCCCGGCAATGGAGACCACGGTGTTCAATGAAATCGTCCGATTCCGACGCTTCGCGCGCAGATACCGCAACCCGACAAAAATTTCGTAGGGGAGGGCCACCGTTATTTCTCGGGTCTCAATTGTGGGAAGAAAACCACGTCGCGGATCGAACCTTGGTTGGTAAAGAGCATGATCAGCCGGTCGATGCCGATGCCTTCGCCCGCGGTCGGTGGCATGCCGTACTCCAAGGCTCGCAGGAAGTCTTCATCGACCAGATGCGCCTCATCGTCTCCCGCCGCCCGCTGCGCCGCTTGCCCTTCGAACCGTTTCCGTTGATCCAGTGGATCGTTCAACTCTGAAAAGGCGTTCGCGATTTCTCGACCGGCGATGTAGAGCTCGAAGCGATCGGTCAATGCCGGGTTCGAATCTTTGCGCCGTGCCAGCGGGGAAATTTCAATCGGGTAGTCGGTAATGAACGTTGGTTGCTGCAGATTGGGCTCCACCGTTTCCTCAAAGATTTCGTTCACGATATTGAAGAGCGGCCATTTCGGATCGACCGCGATGCCCAGATTTTTGGCCGCTGCAATCGCTTTGTCCTTATCCTCAAGGACGGAAGGATCGAGGTTGTTCACCCACAGAATTGCCTGATGATACGACCAGCGGCGCCACGGAGGCGTGAGTGTGATCTCTTTGCCCTGATAGTCGATGACCGTCTTGCCCAGGACCTGCTGCGCCAACGAAGAGACGAGTTCTTCCGTGAGGATGATCAAGTCCTGGTAGTCGGCATAGGCAACGTAAAACTCCAGCATCGTGAATTCCGGGTTGTGAATCGTTGAGATGCCTTCGTTCCGGAAGTTCCGATTGATTTCGAACACGCGAGGAAAGCCGCCCACGATCAACCGCTTCAAATAGAGTTCCGGCGCGATGCGGAGATAGAGGTCGGCGCCGAGCGCATTATGGTGCGTGACAAAGGGTTTCGCCGCAGCGCCTCCGGGAATCGGATGCATCATCGGCGTCTCGACTTCAAGGAAGCCTCGTTCGATCATGTAGGCACGAATGCCGGCGATGATTCTGCTGCGCGTGATAAAGATGCCATGGACCTCAGGATTGGCAATCAAGTCGACATAGCGCTGTCGATAGCGGGTTTCCACATCCGTCAACCCGTGCCACTTTTCTGGAAGCGGTCGGAGGGCTTTGCTCAAGAAGGTCAACTGTGTGACCTTGACGGTGAATTCATTTGTCTTCGTTCGAAAGAGGGTGCCGGTCACGCCGATCCAATCGCCCAAGTCGAGCAGCTCGGCGACGCGATAGCCCTGCTCTGAGAGATGATCTTTCTTGAGATAGACCTGCAGCCGGTCGGAACCGTCTTGCAGCACCGCGAAGCCCGCCTTGCCGAAGCGCCGCAGGGCGACGATACGCCCGGCGAAGGTGCAGGAGATCTTCTCTTCTTCCAGTACCTCTTTGGTTTTCTCGGCATGGAGCTTGATCAGTTGGCCCGCTCGATCCTTCACTTCGAATCGTGTGCCGTAGGGTGCCACGCCCGCTTCACGCAGGGAGTTGAGTTTCTTGATGCGCTGCTGCTGTTCGTTCAGTTCATCCATTAATGTGCGCCTTTGTCTATCTTCTTTCCTCGGTCAGCTCTCGAACTCGTCCGTTTCCGACTGTTGATAGCTGAGAGCGGTTATCCCAAGCTGCTTCATCTTCAGATAGGCCTCGATGAACCCGTCCAGATCACCGTCCATGACGGCGGTTACCTGGCCGACTTCGTAGCCAGTCCGGTGATCTTTGACCATCTGATAGGGCTGGAATACATACGATCGAATTTGGCTGCCCCAGGCAATATCCTTTTTCTCGCCGACGATCGCATTGAACTCCGCCTCTTTTTTTTTCAGTTCAAGTTCATAGAGGCGCGATTTCAAGATCTTCATCGCGCCGTTGCGATTCTGGAGCTGCGACCGTTCGTTCTGACATTGCACCACGATCCCGGTCGGCAGGTGCGTTATGCGGATGGCCGTCTCGACCTTATTCACATTCTGGCCGCCGGCTCCGCCGGCTCGAAAGGTATCGATCCTGAGCTCTTTGTCTTCGATCACGAGGTCGCTATCGTCATCCACCTCAGGATAGACGAATACCGAGGCAAAGGAGGTATGGCGCCGCTTGTTCGCATCGAACGGTGAAATGCGTACCAGCCGGTGTACGCCCGCTTCGGCCTTGAGATACCCGTATGCATAGGGCCCGGTCACGGACAGGGTTACGCTTTTCACTCCCGCTTCTTCTCCAGGGAGCAGGTCCAGCGTTTTAACCGTGAATTTCTTGCTCTCGGCCCAGCGGACGTACATGCGCAGCAGCATCTGCGCCCAGTCCTGCGATTCCGTTCCGCCGGCACCAGGATGGATCGCCACAATCGCATTGTTGGGGTCCAGTTCGCCCGAGAGCAGAAGTTCAAGCCGGAGGGCAGCGAGCTTCGGCTCAAATTGATCCAGCTCGAACGTCAACTCCTTCGCGAGCCCGGCGTCGTCGCTTTCTTCTGCTAACTCGAATAACGCGCGCAGATCGTTCATCTTCCCATCGATATCTCGCCACTGCTGGAGGTCGTGCTCAATCGTGGATTTCTTCCTGCTGATCTTGGCGGCCTTCTGAGCGTGGTTCCAAAAATCAGGCTGCGCCGTCTGCTGTTCCAGATGTGCCAGCTCGGCCGTCATGCGAGCGAAGTCAAAGATGCCCCCGTAGTTCCGATACCAATTGCTCGACAGCCCGCACACGATTCTTTACCTCATCTAACATGGAGCGATCCTTTCTGGTTATACCGGAGTGACAGCCACTGCGTCAGGCTCAGATCCCTTGGTGCGGAAAAAGCCGAACAGGCACAAAAGCGCGCAGATTATAACACAGCCGTAGGCAAACACATCGCCGTGCCGGCTGTAGAACGTATGCGGGCGCCAGACCTGCATCGTAGCCTTGACGGCCTGCTCCGTGAAAATCGGTGTCGCCTCAACGATGTGCCCGAACGGATCGATGAACCCGGAAATGCCGGTGTTGGCTGAGCGAGCAAAGGCCAAATGATTCTCGACTGAACGAAACACCACCATCGAAAAATGTTGCGAGGCCGCCGAGGAGGAGCCAAACCAGGCATCGTTCGTCACGGTCACCAAGAACTCCGCCCCATTCGCTGCGAATTGCCGCACCAGGTTCGGAAAGATCACTTCGTAGCAGATCGCCACCCCGAAATTTATCGGTCGCGGCGGTGTCCCCACCATGCCTGTACCTGCAGACCGGGGCTTTGGCGTCAACGCCAAGACCGTCGGACCAGTTCCCGCTTCGAAATCGCCGATCCCTTCCACCAATTTGTCAAGGAAAAACAGGAGCGAAGACTTGAACGGAATATATTCTCCGAAGGGGACCAGATGCTGTTTGTCGTAGCGCCCCAACAACTGGCCGTCGGGGGAGAGGAGGTACGCACTGTTCAACAGATATGGCCGCCGATCCGGATAGAAACGCAGGGCAGGGCTTCCAAACAAGATCGGTGCCTGAGCGCGATTTGCCAACGCAATGAGTTGCAGCTGATAGACCGGCTCACGCTCGAAGACGAACGGTGTTGCCGCCTCGGGCCAGATCACCAAATCTGTGGTACGGCCGAGCTGTTCCGTCAGCCGGTCAAAGCGTGCGAGAGTCTCCTCTCGATAGGCGGTATCCCACTTCACCGCCTGATCGACGTTCGGCTGCACAACTCCCACGCTGATGGACGATCGGGGAATATCAGAAGAAGGTGCTCCAGATAACGTCGCAATACCATATTCCCACGAAAGCGTTACCAGCAATGCCGCCATTGCCAAGAGTTCCCAGGGGAGCTTTGCCGGACGGAATCCCCGGAACAGTGGCATCAGCCAGGACAAGAATTCAGCCAGTGTGACATTCACCAGCACAATGAGGAACGAGACTCCATACACACCCATGTGATCCGCAATCTGAATCACCTCAATCTGGCGATATTGAGAGTAGCCGAGGAGGCCCCAGGGCAATCCGCTCAGAACATACGTCCGGATCAGTTCGAGGCTCACCCACAAGCAGGGAACCGCGAAGAGACCGTAGCGAGGAATCATGGTCCGAAACCAGACGGCCCCGGCAGAATAGAGACCGACATAGAGGCCAAGGTAGATTGTGAGCAGCAACATGATGCCGTAGCTGATCACCAGCGGGACCTTGCCGTAGGTGTTCATGGTGGTGACCACCCAGGCCATCATGCCGGTAAAGGCAATCGTGCCGGATAGCCAGCCGATCAAAAACGCCTGCGTTTTGCTCTTGCCGTCCAACGCCCAATGCAACGGCACGAGGGCGATCCAGGCCAACAGTCCAAGATCAGATTTCGGAAAACTCAGCGGGAGGAACAGCCCACTCGCGCCGGCAAGGACGAGTGAACGCGCGAGGGAATGGGTCATGAGACGCACCTTAGCGAAAGCCGAAGAGGGATGCAACTTCCGGTTTGGAGAGGATCTCTTGCTTGCGCCGTCACGGACGAGGCGAAACATTTTGGGTTGACGGATACCAGTTGAGCACCTATAAGTAAGAGTGAAAATCTGGCATCCGCACCCGCGGGACGAGATGGAGCCGCCCAAAGTGATAGAGCCAGACTATCCTGCCCCTGAAGAAGCGGCGTAACCAATGATCACGACAAATAGGAGGCTATACCATGGATCGAAGAGTCATCAGCCTGTGTCTGAGTCTAAGCCTCATGCTTCTGTTTGCGGGCTGCGCTAGTAAGAAAGTTGCTTCCTCGTCCGGCGATCAGTCCGGTCAGGCCAAGACCGAGGCGATTCAGCCGGACGCGATCAAGACGGTACCGCTGGAACGCTCGTTTGACAGGCCATCTGGCAGCCTACCATCCAATCTTTCGATCGCGTCGAGTACCGCTTCCGACAGCAATGCATTGGGCGACGTGTTCTTCGATTACGACCGGTTTAATATCCGCAAGGATGCCATGCCGGTGTTGGACGCCAATAGCGGGTGGCTTCGCGCCAATGGGAGCAGGACCGTGCTGATCGAAGGCCATTGTGATGAGCGTGGCACCATAGCCTACAATCTCGTCCTAGGCGAGAAGCGGGCGCGTGCCGCCAAGAAGTATCTCCAGGACCTGGGCATCCAGGCCTCGCAGCTCCAGATCACGAGCTACGGAGAAACAAGGCCCTTCTGCAAGCAGCAGAACGAAGACTGTTACCAACAGAATCGGCGGGCACATTTCGTGACGAAATGAAGCTCCCCGCAGCAGCCTACTCCGCCGAAGTTGCCACTTCGGCTACGAAGGCCGGAAGCTGCGGGGTATCCTGCGATGCAGGGAATCTAGCCCTCCAGCATCGCCCTTGAATCGTACTCGGAACAGGAACCTTGCGGGTAACATGGATCGACGAAAACATCTCCGGGTGCCGGCACAGGTGCAGGGATTTCTGTTGGGAAACTCGCATGAGATCGAAGCGGTCACCCTCGACCTCTCAGTCGGTGGCGCCAAGTTCGATTGTGACATCGAAGTCTACCCCGGCAAGGTGATCCGTGTGCGGCTGGTCATTCCCGGTGTGGAGGAGCCGGTTTCGATCGAAGATGCGCGCGTGCAGTGGGTCGGAGAGGACACATTCGGGGTCTCGTTTCAGAACGTCCGACCAGACGAACTTGATGAACTCGAGCAGCTCATCGACGAATACGAAGAGGCCGAAGGCAGCGGTCACGCTTAGTGCGCCAATGCTTGACTGACCTCTATCGGAGGACTATCGTATCCCTGTGGGGGGAGCTTAACGCCCCGAGGGAATATGGTTCATGAGGGGATCGAGCGTCGGGATGGTGTGCAAGCCCAGCTTGACTGGGAAGCCTAAAGTCCCGCCAAGATCTCCGCCGTACCTAGCTGTCCTCGGTAGGTGCGCGCTCCTCCCACCCTAACCGGTTGCTGATGAAGCCCGCCAGCGGAAGAAGACCGTTATTTGGTTTATCTGGTTTGTCTCGTTTGTTTGGTTGAACCAGACAGACCAGATGAACCAGATCAACCATTCCCGGTCCCGCCCGTCTCGTGCGACTATCCTGCGGGGAAGAGATATCTTTCACGGAAACTGAAAGAGAAGGACTGGTTGGACTAGCCCAGTCCACGCTCTTCCATCGCCTCCTGTCGTCTGTATTTATTTCTCGGGCAGGAGCAGATAGAGCCCGACCACTATGATCGGCGCCGCTACATACATCGCCTTCTTGCCGAAGCTATCGTAGACGCCATAGATCAAGATCGCGGCCATGAAGGTGAAGTAGAGCTGTCCGATTCCCCGATACCCCGCGCTATGTTCTTCCGCCAGGGCAAGCGTGGGCGATCCCAGGGTCAGCATGGCCGAAATGGCTGCCAGTCGTTTCATTTCAAACTCCTTCTCGATGATGTGAAGCCCCAT